>NZ_LR134327.1:2003274-2337153 GCF_900636915.1 Aggregatibacter aphrophilus ATCC 33389
CAATAATCCATTTGCCGGCAGACGCAATAAACTCACGCCGAACCAATTACGTAAACGTAAACGTTTGATGAAGTTTATTAAGAAAGCAAAACGATAAACAAAAAGTGCGGTGAAAAATCACCGCACTTTTTTATCTTCTATTTATAGAATACGCCGTTAATGGATAGCCGTTGTGCGGCATAACCTTTGTAGTCACCTCTTTCGTCATATTCAATAGTTAAATAATCAAAAAAGACCACTACGTCACCTAACACTACATAAGGTTTGGCGTCTTTTGTTAAGATTGCCAACTCATTTTTAGTGTATTTTTTGTGAATATCCAAATTGTATCGAACAAACAAATCACGCAAATAGGCATCAAGATTCCATGTAACGTATTCTCCACCCTCTTTTCGTTGTATTTTTAACAAAAAATCCGGCGGGTTATTGTTGCGCAAGAAATCTCCGCATTTGACATAAGCACCATTTAATTTGCCGTGCGAATCTAAAACCGCTTCCAATCCAATCTGACAATCCTCTTCTTTTGAATTAAGCTCACTAATGGTAAATCGACGATCTGCTACTTCACCGTTAAGCCACAGGAAACGGTTGTAATTCTGAATGTCCATAAACTGCTCTTGTTTATTTTCAATCTCAAAATAAGACACCAATTCCTCTTGATAACCATTCGATTCAGGCAACCATTCATAAAGCGATTTTTCTTTCGAAATACCATAATGTTGTTTGAATTCCTCAACCCATTGTTCATCTGCTCGTAACAACACTGCATAAGTTCTATTGCGAAATTCATCAGACAATTTAGCATCATTTCCTCGAGTCGCTGTCCATTGTTTAATGTGCTCTTCAGTTAATTTGCCATTGCTATCTAATAATTGTTGAGTTTTTACAAAATTATCAAAACGAGCCAATTGATCTTGGTAAGCGATTTGGTTTGCGTCAATCACAAAAACATTACTTAATAACGCTAGCAACAACACGCCGGCAAGAAGACGATATTGTCTGATTTTCGGCACGAGCAAAATGAAGTTCCATAATGCAAGAACCATAGCCCCCATGAGTAAATACACGCGATCTTGAGTCAAGCCATAATACTGAATGCGAATAGACATGGCATACCACAACATCACCAACGGCAATAAATTGAGCCACGGCAACAGACGATAAAACTTCTGCCATTTTTCGTTATCCAACAGGATTTGCAAGGCATAAAGCACAATGCCAATCATCAAATAAGGAAATGCCACATTGGCGATCATGCCTTCCGGCATTTTACCTTGGATCAAAATCGATACTGCATAAGCGTAAATAATCAGAGTATAAATCACCAACGCAGGGGATAAAATCCAGTTTAGCAGAATCTTGCTTAATTCATTAAAACGCCCGCTAAAGAGATTTTCTCGTTGCGACAAACTTAAATATGCCAGTGGGAAAATCCACCACCACGTCACTAACCAAATCCGAGAATACATCGACAAGGCATACATATCCACATGGAATAATGCTTGAATGGCTGCTGCCAATCCGTTGCCTATTCCACCGATGATCAGCGCAAACAATGTAGCAATCACAGCATTGAGCATATTATTGAGCAAGATGCTCATAAAAGTGCGGTTGTTTTTTGCCAGGTTTTTACACAAGAAAATTACTAATACGGCAAGGTTTAAAATACCGAAACGCGCACTTTGTATGAAATCGTTAAGATCAACCAATGTCGCCAACACTCCAAACGCGATAGGAATAAAAATACTCAAACGATAATATTTATTTCCATGGGTCAAATTAACCAACATAAACGCCATTGGCGCCCATAGCAAAAAGTCGGCATAACGCTCCATCATTGCCTTGGGTTCAGGGGCAAAAATCGGGATTGCACCACAAATTGCCACCAATAAAAGCTCAACCGGGTGTCGAATCAAAGCCTGCTTCGCAAGTTGAACAAATTGCAAGAGCCATTTTTTCATAAAATTTCCTTCTTTTTATTAGAGATTATTTCCGCTATTGGCTTTTCCATAGCGAAAATGAATATAAATAAACAGCAGTAGCCCCATCGCTGCAAAGGCCGCCCCGGAAAAACCGATATTGGCTAAACCAAGATGTTGCATCACTTGATTTCCAAACAACGCACCTCCTCCTATACCAATGTTATATAGCCCCGAATAAATGGCCATGGCCACATCCGTCGCATCCGGCGCCAGTTGCAACACCCGCACCTGCAAACTCAGTCCAATACCCGAAATACCAACACCCCATACGAATGCCAGTAAATACATGGAAAATTCGCTATGACTGAATGGTAATAGCAAGATCAAAGAAAGTACTAAAATAGCCATGGACGCCAACAAGAATTTGGCCGGCGCAAAACGGTGAAAGCGGTTAAAGAGAAGGCTTGCGGTTACCCCTGACAACCCAAAAATCAATAAAATTGCAGTGGCCACACCATCACTCATTCCTCCAACGCGAATGATGAAGGGCTCAATATAACTATAAGCGGTAAAATGCGCTGAGATAATAAGTATAGTTAATGCATAGAGTCCCACTAATAACGGGCGCTTAAATAAAGAAGGCACGCTACTTAGTGAACCGGCGTTGCGACTAGCCAAGTGCGGTAGGAATCGATAAAGCAATAAGAGGATACAAAACGCAAGAAAAGCAATAATGCCAAAGGCTTCTCGCCAACCTAAAAACTGTCCGATAACCCGTCCGAGCGGCAAACCTAACACCATCGCCAACGCACTGCCCATCGCCAATAGCCCGATGGCCTGCGCTTTTTTGTCTTTCGGCGCCACACGCACAGCCAAGGATGTGGTAATCGACCAGAAAATTGCGTGAGTAAACGCAATGCCGATACGGGAAAGCAACAACACCCAAAAATCCCACGCCAATACCGACAAAATATGGCTGGCAACAAAAATAATGAATAATTTAATTAACAGGCTACGCCGTTCCAATTTTGCCGTCATCAACATAAACGGCAACGACATGAGGGAGACAATCCAAGCATAAATGGTAATCATCAGCCCGGTTTGCGCCACGGGGATTTGAAAACTGTGAGCAATGTCTGAAAGTAAAGCCACCGGTAAAAACTCGGTGGTGTTAAATACAAAAGCGGCAAAAGCCAACAAAACGACGCGGAAAAATTTTAGGCGTCGAACAATTCTTAAAGCAACCATCGTTATTGTTTTAATTTACGTTTAATAAGATCTTTAATTTTACTGCGCAAGTTTTTGTCAAATTGCACTTCATATTGCGGTGAATAGCAGCTATCAAAAAAGCGAATTGGCAAAGTGAACTCCGCATATTTTTCATCGGTCGGATGCAGATTTAAATCAACGTTACATTGCATAGATTGTAAATCCACAATGCCCTTTCCCTCACCTAAAAGTGCGGTGGTTTTTAACGACATTTTTTCAATGTCCAGTTGATGCCCATTGAGTCGGAAAAGGCTGGTCGCTTGATCATATTTGGTGTTTAAGCTGACTTTCTCTTTAAGTTCTGCATCATTCCAATTGATCGGTAAATACTGCCCTGCTAAGTCCAACAGATTCAAACCCAATAATTCGCCGTTTTTAGCATCGAAAAAGAATTCACCGTTAATGATTTGAGAATGGGCAAACTGCACGGCAATCTCTACATCAGCGGAACCGGTAATAGTTTTCGGGAAAGTCAGCCACATCAACAAACGTTCAATAGGATAATTTCTAGCGGAAAAAGCGACCGCACTTTGTTCCGGCTCGCTTACATAATCCAAGTGCGCAGTACAAGGCAAATTCGGTAGGCAGCCGGAATCAATATCTGCAGTGAGATGTTTGGTGTATTGGGATAAATCCAACTCCGTTTTAACAAAACCTACCTTCTCTTCATTTAAAACAACATGATCAAAATAGGCTGCAAGTTTTCTCTCATTACTGCGCTCAATTCCGCCTTTGATAAAGCGAAAATTAAAAATTCTATTGTTACCGTACAGTGGTTTTGCTAATTCCACCACAATCTGACTATCACCACTCAACGCGATATTGTCAGGAGTAATGTTATCAAGGGAAAAATCAGAGAAACGCATTTGAATATTTGCCGAGTTTTGCGCGTTTTCAGAGAGCTTAACATTTTGAATGTCGACTTCCTGCAATTTGACATCACCAAAAAACATTGCCGATAAGGGAAATTTGCCTGTCAGTTTTTCAATGCTAATTTGGTTGTGTTTAACGCTTTCAAAAGCCAAATAAGGCTGCGGAAAAACGCCAATATTAAACTCTTGGAAAGTGGTTTCATGTTGCGCCAGTTTAGCGGTGACCTTGGTTTCCAACTTCTGAATTTGGACATAAAAAAATGCAAAGATCGCCAATATCACGACCAAAGTAATGATTGCGATCTTTTTCATTTATTTGTCCTCGTCAATACGGCTGGCAACAGCATTTTGCTGGTTTTTATATTTAGCATCTTTGCGACTGCTGTAAGGGCGTGCAGCTGGGCCACTTAACACTTCAAAACTCAATGCACCAATAATCATATTTGGGCGCAACGCCAACGGCAGCTTGCCGGAATTGTAAAATTCCAACACAATTTTGCCCTCCCAGCCTGGGTCAATGCGATGTGCGGTCACATGCACCATTAAACCTAAACGAGCCAAAGAAGAACGTCCATCCAGCCAACCGATAATATTGGCCGGCAGTTTTACCGATTCCAAAGTGGTGGCAAGAGCAAGCACACCGGGGTGTAAAAAGAAGGCTTCATCATCGCCGATAATAATTTCATCGCTCATCACTGATTCTAACTGCGCCGACACTTCTTCTTTCGGACCGCTTAAATCAATGTAAGGTGCGGAATGTTCACGGAACACACGGAAAGAATTACCCAAGCGGACATCAATAGTAGCGCCGTTAATTTTGTCATTTGATGGACGCGGACTAAGAGAAATTAAACCTTCGTCTAAATAACGTTCAATGTCAGTATCACATAATCTCATCATCTGCTCCTATTTTTTACTTAATAGCTGCATGATTTGGGCTTTTAGCATATTGATGGCAATACGATTTTTGCCACCACGCGGAATCACAATATCGGCGTGCTGTTTAGAAGGCTCGATAAACTGTAGGAACATTGGGCGCACAGTGGCGCGATATTGATCAATGACCGATTGAAGGGAACGTCCGCGTTCTTCCATGTCACGCTGTAAACGACGAATAAAACAAATATCCAACGGCGTATCCACAAACACTGAAATATCCGTTAACTGACGTACGCGTTCATCAGTAAGCAACAAAATACCTTCTAAAATAACAATACGTTTTGGGGTGAAATAAGTGACGTCGTTGGTACGAGTGTGATCCACATAACTATAAACAGGAATTTCCACGGCCTTGCCAGCTTTTAAAGATTTCAAATGTTGGATAAGCAAGTCACGATCCATGGAATTGGGATGGTCATAATTGGTTTTGACCCGTTCGGACATTTCTAAATGATTTTGATCTTTGTAATAACTATCTTCCGCAATGATGCCGATTTCTTCACAGCCCAATTCATTACACAGCTCTTTGTGTACCGTAGAAGCAATAGAACTTTTACCTGAAGCCGAAGCGCCTGCAATGGCGATAATAATACAAGATGAAGTTTGATTCTCTGACATGCCGTTTCCCTTTCTCTTATAGACGTGAATAAATTGGCGGAATTATAAAGAAAAACGCGGCATATTTATAGAAATAACACTGAGAATCGATGAAATTTCTACGGATAATTCGCCACGTAAGACAACTAGGCCATAAAATTATTATTTTTGTGAGAATTCTCACATTAATTTCTAACAATTTTGGGTAAGATGCCCCCAACCTAAAACCACGAGCTAGTCACGCTCAATATAATATTTCTATAAATCATGGACAATAAAGAGGTTATCTGTATGAAATTAAAATCACTTTCTCTTGCAATTTCCACCGCACTTTTAGCCGGCGGATTAATGGCGAGCCAAGCGGCTGTTGCAAAAGGTCGCTTAGTCGTTTATTGCAGTGCCACCAACATCTTATGTGAAACTACTACCAAAGCCTTTGGTGAAAAATATGATGTAAAAACCTCATTTATTCGTAACGGCTCAGGCAGTACCTTTGCCAAAGTAGAAGCAGAAAAAAATAACCCGCAAGCAGACGTGTGGTTTGGCGGCACGTTTGACCCACAAGCCCAAGCTGCAGAGCTTGGTTTGATCGAACCATACAAATCCAAACATATTGATGAAATCGTAGAACGTTTTCGCGATCCGGCCAAAACCAAAGGTCACTATGTTTCTGCTATTTACATGGGGATCTTAGGCTTTGGCGTGAATACCGAACGTTTGGCCAAACTAGGTATTAAAGAAGTACCAAAATGTTGGAAAGACTTAACAGATCCACGCTTAAAAGGTGAAGTACAAATTGCAGACCCGCAAAGTGCCGGTACTGCCTACACAGCATTAGCGACTTTCGTTCAACTTTGGGGCGAAGATAAAGCCTTTGATTTCTTAAAAGCCTTACATCCGAACGTTTCCCAATATACCAAATCCGGCGTCACCCCATCCCGTAACGCTGCCCGTGGTGAAACCGCAGTGGGCATCGGATTCTTACACGACTATGCGCTTGAAAAACGCCAAGGTGCACCATTAGAACTCGTTGTTCCATGTGAAGGCACCGGCTACGAATTAGGCGGCGTGAGCATCTTAAAAGGTGCACGTAATATGGACAACGCGAAATTATTCGTGGATTGGGCGTTATCCAAAGAAGGTCAAGAATTGGCATGGAAACAAGGCGATTCCTTACAAATCTTAACCAATACTACTGCAGAGCAATCTCCGACAGCATTTGACCCGAACAAACTTAACTTAATCAATTACGACTTTGAGAAATACGGTGCTACCGAACAACGCAAAGCCTTAATTGAAAAATGGGTACAAGACGTGAAATTGGCGAAATAACGCTAAAAGTGCGGTTGAAAATCCATGTGTTTTTTTAACCGCACTTTTGTTGTTTAAATAGCATGCATCTTCCAACGCATGCTTATCACTATCATAAGGGACTCGCGTCAAACGACGCGCGCCAGCATAAAATAAAAAACACAGGAGTGTTCAAATGAAACTCTCAAAAATTGCGGTAGCGCTTTCAGGTGTTGTACTCAGTGGGATGTTGTTAAGCGGCAACGCTGCCGCAAAAGGCCGTTTGGTAATTTATTGTAGTGCACAAAACACCATGTGCGAGCAAGAAGCCATGGCTTTCGAGAAAAAATACGATGTGAAAACCAGTTTTATTCGCGGCGGTACGGGCACGATTTTAGCCAAGATCGACGCCGAAAAAGACAACCCGCAAGGGGACGTTTGGTATGGTGGCACAATGGATCCGCATTCCCAAGCGGGCGAAATGGGTTTATTAGAGCCTTATAAATCACCTAATCTTGCACAAATTGTTGAACAATTCCGCGATCCGGCAAAAGTTAAAGGCAATTACTCTTCCGCCATTTATCTTGGTGTGCTAGGTTTCGGCGTCAACCCGGAACGCTTGAAAAAACTTAACTTACCAACACCAAAATGTTGGAAAGATTTAGCTGATCCGATGTATCGCAATGAAATACAAGCGGCAGATCCACAAAGTTCAGGTACGGGCTACACTCAGTTAGCCACTTATATGCAGCTTTGGGGAGAAGAAGAAGCCTTTAAATATCTTAAAGCCTTAAATAAAAACGTGTCGCAATACACGAAATCAGGCAACACTGCAACCCGTAATACCGCGCGTGGTGAAACCGCAATTGGTATCGGCTTTTTACATGAATATTCTTTAGAAAAAGCCAAAGGTGCCCCTGTTGAATTAGTGGTGCCTTGTGAAGGTACGGGGTATGAAATTGGCGGTGTAAGCGTGATCAAAGGTGCCCGTAACCTTGAAAATGCAAAACTTTTTGTAGATTGGGCGTTATCCAAAGAAGCGCAGGAATTAACGTGGCAAAAAGGCGAAGCCTATTCCATTTTAACCAACACTACCGCGCAACAATCGCCTTATGCGTTGGATTTTAAATCCGTTAATTTGATTAATTACGATTTTGACAAATACGGGGCAACCGACTTGCGCAAACGTTTAATCACTAAATGGGTTGATGATGTTAAATTAGCCAAATAAACCGTTGTTAGATAAAGAAGCAATGCCTATTGCATTGCTTCACTTCTCTACTTATGCGAGGTTGTATGAACGCAAATAAACTTCCAATAACACATTCTGCCAATTTTTGGATAATCTTATCCATTATTGCATTTCTTGTTCTCCCTTCCCATGCCTTAGATTACGGCTTGTTCGACAGCACTGCTGATGAATTCTACGATGCCATGGGTTGGTCGTCTTTTAACATTACCGTCTTTTGGTTCTTGCCGGTGATTTTGTACGGTTTGTTGCCGTGTCTGAAATTACCCGCCAACACCCAAGCTAAAGCGGAACTTTACTTACTGGCAATTGCCACACTATTCACCTTTATCAGTGCGAGCGTGTTAAAAATCAGTATGGGTTATTCGGTCATCGTTTTACTCATCGGTTTCACCGCACTTGCCACGCTATCGCTTGCCAAGCTGAAAATCATGCAAGGCGATAAATTTATTATCGCGTCCCTGCTTTGCATTATTTTGCTGATTTTCTTCTTCATCGTGTATCCGACATTGGCGATTTTCGTCTCCATGTTCTACGACGGTGAAACCTTTGCGCCGCAACAGGTAATGCGTATTTTGACGCAAAGCTATATTGTACGCGTCATCAGCAACTCGCTCTTCTTGTCAGGTTTCGTCGGTCTTGTTTCCACGGTGTTTGGTTTAGCATTTGCCCTGTACACAACACGAATTGCGCGCCGTACTGCGTTTATCGGAAAAATTTTCTCTATTTTGCCGATTGTCACACCGCCTTTCGTTGTTGGTTTAGGGGTAACCTTAATGCTCGGCCGCTCCGGTTATGTCACCGAGTTTTTATCCACCTATTTTGGTTTCACCAATCACAACTGGTTATATGGTTTTAACGGTATCGCGATTGCACAAATTTTAGCGTTCGCACCAATTTCTTTCATGATTTTAGACGGTGCATTAAAATCCGTGCATCCGTCCATTGAAGAAGCGTCTTATACTTTACGCGCCAACCGTTACCAAACTTTCTATAACATCATTTTCCCGTTACTGCGTCCGGCCTTAGCAAACTCGTTCCTCATCGTGTTCATCCAATCGCTCGCAGACTTCAGTAACCCGTTGGTGTTAGGCGGTAGTTTTGACGTGATCGCAACACAAATTTACTTCTACATTGCCGGATCACAATTAGATTACGCCTCCGCCAGTACCCTTGGTTCCATGTTGTTAATCTTCTCCTTAGCGATTTTCATCATCCAATATTTATGGATTGGTAACCGCTCCTATGTGACTGTTTCCGGTAAATCCTACCGCGGGGATGTGCAAGATCTACCAACCGGCTTGAAATATACGATCATTTTCATGCTCGCGTTTTGGGTTATATTCAACTTGGCACTTTACGGTAGTATTTTCTACGGTAGCTTCACCGTAAACTGGGGGGTAGATTACACCTTAACCTTGAAAAACTACGCTATGTTGTTCGGACAAGGATTGAGTGATGGTGCATGGCCTTCCTTAATCAATACTTTAATTTATGCCGGTATCGCCGCGCCGCTCACTGCCATTTTTGGCTTGTTAATCGCCTATATTGTGGTGCGTAAAGATTTCCAAGGAAAAAAATCCCTCGAATTCTTAACCATGCTTTGCTTTGCCGTACCGGGCACCGTTGCCGGGGTGTCTTACATTCTTGCCTTTAACAATGCGCCAATGTATATCACCGGTACTAGCATCATTGTGGTGATTTCCATGGTCATGCGTGATTTGCCAATTGGTATGCGTGCGGCGATTGCAGGTTTAGGACAACTCGATAAATCCCTAGATGAAGCTTCACTTTCCTTGAAAGGTAGCTCCTGGAAAACATTATGGTATATCGTGTTGCCGCTATTAAAACCGGCGTTATTGTCCGCCTTGGTCACCAGTTTCGTACGTGCCATGACGACAGTGAGTGCAATTATCTTCTTGGTTACTGCCGACACCCGCGTAGCAACAGCATACATCCTAAACCGCGTAGAAGACGGCGAATACGGGATAGCCATTGCATATGGTTCCATCTTAATCGTGGTGATGATGGCGATTATTTTATTCTTCGACTGGATTGTCGGTGACACCCGCATTTCCCGTTCCAAAGCGAAAAAAATGAATTAAGTTTATTAACATTTAGATGTAGGTAATAAAATGAACAACGATTTCTTAGTACTAAAAAATATCACCAAATCCTTTGGTAAATCGGTGGTAATTGATAATTTAGATTTAACCATTAAACGTGGCACCATGGTGACCTTGCTTGGTCCTTCCGGTTGCGGAAAGACCACGGTGTTACGTTTGGTTGCCGGCTTAGAAAACCCAACCTCCGGTCAAATTTTCATTGATGGTGAAGATGTCACCAAATCTTCTATTCAAAACCGCGACATTTGTATCGTGTTCCAATCTTATGCATTATTTCCGCACATGAGTATCGGCGATAACGTAGGTTATGGTTTGCGGATGCAAAACGTAAATAAAGAAGAGCGCAAACAGCGTATCAAAGAAGCCTTGGAATTGGTGGATTTAGCCGGATTTGAAGATCGTTATGTGGACCAAATCTCCGGCGGTCAACAACAGCGTGTGGCACTTGCTCGTGCGCTTGTTCTCAAACCAAAAGTATTACTGTTTGATGAACCGTTGAGTAACCTGGATGCTAACTTGCGCCGCGCTATGCGGGAAAAAATCCGTGAATTACAACAAAGCCTTGGTATCACTTCTTTATACGTCACCCATGACCAAACTGAAGCCTTTGCGGTGTCAGATGAGGTTATCGTGATGAACAAAGGCAAAATCATGCAAAAAGCGCCGGCGAAAGAGTTATATCAACGCCCGAATTCGCTATTCCTTGCCAACTTCATGGGTGAGTCCAGCATTCTCCCGGCGACCTTGCAGGGAAATACGGTCAATATCGGGGGTTATGAAGTTCAACTCACGAACGCAGATCAATTCAATTTAGCAGATGGTGATTGCCTGGTAGGAATTCGTCCTGAGGCGGTTTATCTTCAAGAAAATGGCACTGAAGCACAACGTTGTACAATAAAAAGTGCAGTTTATATGGGAAATCACTGGGAAGTTGTGGCACAATGGCACGGCAAAGATTTGCTGGTGAACAGTCGTCCGGAACATTTTAACCCGGCATTACAGGAAGCCTATGTGCAACTTTCCGAGCAAGGTGTTTTCCTACTAAAAAATGAATAAAATTAAAAATAATTGAAATTTTAACCGCACTTTGTATTCAAAAGATTAAAGTGCGGTTGTTATTTGTTGTATTTTTTAAACGTTGAATAATAAAAACTGCAGAGACATCCTTTGTTCCCTCCGTTTACGAAGGAAAGAAAACTGTTTATCCTGTAGGTTAAATTGTATGCCGAATATACAAAACCTCCCCTTATACCTAAACTTGAGGACAACATGAGTAAAAAAAGAAAAATTACCTTAACACTCGCTGCTATTATCGTCGCCATTGGTGGGGGCGCGCAGTTTTATACTAATCAGCAAGTGGATAAAGTTTTACAAAAATTCCCTTATTCTTTAGATAATCAACTCAGCCTCAAAGTTACTGAAACCGCCAAAAACTTTTTCAGCCGTGATTTAATTTTTAGTCTTGAAAACCACGATGGTAAACACACCGACGTGATTTCAACCAAACTCACTCCTCTGCCCTTTTTTATTAAGGCGGAATCCAAACTTTCCGATCAATTGGTACGCCAATTAAATAAAGATCTCAATATCACCATTGATAAAAATACCATCAACAGCAAATTCTCCCCCGTGGGTGATTATTTGCAATCGGATGTCTTAACCGAATTTCGTGATTTTACCAATAAATCACAAAATCTTTCCCTAACACTGGATTTCAATGCGGAAAACAAAGACGTTAATATCAAAACCAATTTAAGTGGCTTCAATTACGACAAAAACAGTAAATTAGAACAAATTAACGGACAGCTCAAACTCGTTCAGGTTGATACCAATCAATATGATATTTACAACATTGAACTAAACGCTAAAAGCGCCGAATTGGGTTTAATGAACGGTGAAAATAGCAAATTTCAACTTAAAAATGCAAAATATCAGCTTGATGTTAAGAAAAATGCAGAAGTGCAGCAACGCGATTTAATGACCAAATTCAACAGCGATGTTCTTCGCGCCGCCAATAAAGAACGCACCACGGAAGAAAGCCAAACCATCATTAATGGTTTATCGCTCAATATTAAACAACAAGGTGTGCCAAGTGCGGTTAATTTTGCTGATGAATTTAAAAAGCTCACCGGTGAAAACCAAAATATAAAAAATGCCGTCAATTTTTTAGTGGCGGTGTTGACCCAAAATCAAGCATTTAATGGTTCCCTTTCCGTGAAATCCATTGAGGTGCCGAAAAATCAAAAGCCTTATTTCAATTTGAATGATACGACACTTAGCCTCGAATTAGATAATCGTGCGCTTTCCCAAGCAGCTATAAACCTGCAACTGAGTGTTGGCGGTGTGAAACAGACGCCGGAAGAAAAAAGCAAACAATGGGAGGCAAAAGGGGCAAAAGTATCTTATCAATTAAGTGGCATGAATTTAGAAAATGAATTAGCCGTTATCCCGTTTTATTTAGACGCTTTTGCTGCCAAAAATCCACCGAAAGAAGACAATAAAGAACTCTTAAAACTCAAAGACAGATGGGTAAAAGAGTCCGGTGGTAACGGCAGTTCTGAAATCACGTTGCAGTCTTTCAATTATGGCGATGTTGCCCTAGAAGCCTTGGCTATCAAAGGTGAAGCGAAGGAAGAAGATGGACAATATACCGGCAATTCAACTTTTGCTTTCAAAAAACTGAGCTTGCCTGAAGCCCAGATGCAACTTGAAGACTTCAAAATTGAAGCCCCGCTTGTTGTAAAAGATTATGCAAAATTGGCGGAATCCCAGTTCTGTTCAGGTATGTACGGTATTTTATGTAGCACCCATCTCACAGAGGAAACATTTCATAAGATCCTAGAAAATCAGTGGAAAGATCTCAATTTAGCCACAGATAACACAAGCCTGACCTTTAATTTAAATACTTATCCCGCAACCAAGGCTTATCCATTTAAGCTAAATGTAAACGGCACCATTACACCACAAAAAGACAGCCTCACTCAGCTAGATGTTTTCACTAAAAACACAAAAGGTACGATCAATGTTGCCTTTAACAAAACATTGATTGATGACACCAACGAGGAAAGTCTAAAAATCAAAAATGAATCGCCATTTTGGCAATATTTCCGCATGAATGTTAAACCAGAAGGTAAGCTCAACCTCATTTTTGTGGAAGACAATGATAACTACACCATTAAATTGGAAAAAAATGATCAAGGCACTTTTATTAACGGCAAAACCGAAGAGCAAATCAGACAAGAGTATCTACAAGAAATCGAAAAAGAATCGTCCGATGATGTTCCAGAAGAACAAGTCAGCGATGCGGTAGAAGCTGTAACACCGGAAGTCAATGGCGAACAGCCGGAAATGAAACAAGAAACAGCACCAGAAACAAAATCCGATGAGGTAAAGAAAGAAGCAGAACCCGAAACTAAATCTGATGAGATGAAGAAAGAAACAGTACCGGAAATTAAGCCTGGTGAGGTAAAAAAATAAACAAAACAGTCAATAAGTTACGGTGTGTAAGCCAATCATCTTTTGGGTACAACACCAACTTAGCGCTTTCCCGTTCTTCCATTTGGACTTGGCGCAGGGAATATCCTCGCTACTACATTGATGATAGATATGTTTTGTGCTGAGTTGGGAAAAACTTGCTAATGTAGGTTTGCCACGTTCATGTTAAAAAACAAAAAGAAAAACGACCGCACTTTTGCCAATCAAAGTGCGGTCGTTTTTTACGATTATTTTAAATCATCAACTAAACAAGGTTGAATTTTGTTTAATATTTCTTTTAACACGCGCGGGGCACCGGCAACAATATGCCCGGCTTTTAAGTAACTATGGCCGGCGTTGTAGTCGGTAACGATTCCACCTGCCTCGCGGACAATTAAATCACCGGCAGCCACATCCCATGCTTTAATGCCATATTCAAAATAGCCATCCACTCGGCCTGCCGCTACATAGCAAAGATCTAACGCGGCGGAACCTGCGCGACGGAAATCGGCCACATCTTGAATGAGGCTTTCCATCATGCGAAATTGCATTGGCATGTATTTGGTTTGTTTGAATGGAAAACCGGTAGCAAGCACAGCGCCGGTTAAATCCCGTTTATTTTCAACGCGTAAACGAATTTCATTTAATTTTGCGCCTTCACCACGTACGGCAGTGAATAATTCGTTACGGATAGGATCATAAACCACGCCCACTTCGGTGCGGCCTTTGACGCGAATTGCAATAGAAACGGAGAAATGAGGCAAACCTTTTACAAAGTTTGTGGTGCCATCCAGCGGATCAATCACCCATTGAACATCGTTATCACTACCTTCTAACGCACCGCTTTCTTCGGTAATGATAGTGTGATCGGGATAGGATTTTTTGATCACTTCGATAATCGCCGCTTCGGACGCTTTATCGACGTTAGTCACATAATCGTTTTTACCTTTTTCCATCGTGATGATGTCGTCACGACGTTCATAATTTTTTGCAATAACATTACCTGCTTTTCGTGCTGCACGAATAGCGATATTTAACATTGGGTTCATAGATTCCACCGGATTTTAAAGAACAAATTAGAGTCAAAATTATAAAAGATTTAGAAGGAAATAGCTATCAGAAAAATTTTTAGAATTGTTGACTAAAAACAAAGGGTATTATGTTAGAATACGCATCGTTTTAAATTACATAATAAAAATAATGTTAAAAAATATTCGAATTGTTTTAATTGAGACCTCGCACAGCGGCAATATCGGTTCTGCAGCGCGGGCCATGAAAACAATGGGATTAACGGATTTAGTGTTAGTGGCGCCGAAACAAGGCGTAGATGATCAGGCTATCGCCCTCGCCGCTGGTGCGGAAGATTTGGTGAAAAGTGCGGTCGTTGTAGAAAACTTTTTGCAGGCAGTGGCCGATTGCTCTTTGGTTATCGGCACTAGCGCAAGATTACGTCATTTGCAGAATTCGCTCATTGAACCGCGTGAATGCGGCACAAAAACAGTCGCGCATGCAATGAATGGAAAAGTGGCTATCGTATTTGGGCGTGAGCGTGTTGGTTTAACCAATGAAGAATTGCTCAAATGCCACTATCACGTCACTATTCCTGCTAATCCCGATTATGCTTCACTAAATTTAGCCATGGCGGTACAACTCATTAGCTATGAAATACGTATGGCCTATTTAGCCACTACAGCGGAAGTAACATCGACACCCGCCAATGTCGATATTTACCCGTCAATGCAGGAGCTCGAATACTTTTATCATCACACGGAGCAGCTTTATCAATCCCTTGGTTTTATTCAAAATCAAGGTGTTATGCAAAAACTCCGTCGTTTATATGGCCGCGCCGAGTTGGAAAAAACGGAACTGAATATCCTGCTTGGAATGTTAAGCGCGGTAGAAAAAAACAAAAATCTTCACAATGATAATAGTTGACTAAACAAGTCAACAATGTAAAGATTTTAACGTTATTAACTAAATAGGAACACAAGAAAAATGAAATTAACCTCCAAAGGTCGTTATGCAGTAACTGCAATTTTAGACATTGCAATTTATGCCAATGATGGTCCTGTAAGTTTATCTGATATTTCCGAACGACAACATATTTCCCTTTCTTATTTGGAACAATTGTTCGCCAAACTACGTCGTAATAACATCGTCAAAAGCGTACGTGGTCCGGGTGGCGGTTATAAATTAGGCTACACGCCGAATGAAATTTCGATCGGTATGGTCATCGCCGCTGTTAATGAAAATATTGAGACGACCAAATGTTTAGGCAAAGGCAATTGCCAGAACGGAGCCGAATGCTTAACCCATACTTTATGGGAAAAATTAAGCCTGCGCATTGCCGATTTTTTAAATGAAATCACATTGGCTGAATTGGTTTCGCAACATAAAGACAAACATGGAAAACATCTTCATAAACACCATGAAGATTTTGATAATCTTGTTGTAGTTAATAACTGATAGGCCAGCACGCGTATTTAACAGCAAAAAGTGTGGTCAAAAATAGTAATATTTAGGAGTGAATAATGAAACTACCCATTTATTTAGATTATGCGGCGACTTGCCCGGTGGACGAGCGCGTAGCAAAAAAAATGATGGAATATTTAACCATCGATGGTGTTTTTGGCAACCCGGCATCTCGTTCCCATAAATTCGGCTGGCTGGCGGAAGAAGCCGTTGACATTGCGCGTAATCAAATTGCTGATCTTATTGGTGCGGATTCCCGTGAAATTGTTTTCACTTCAGGTGCAACAGAATCAGACAACCTCGCAATTAAAGGCGCTGCGCATTTTTATCAAACCAAAGGTAAGCACATTATCACTTGCAAAACCGAACATAAAGCAGTGCTCGATACCTGCCGTCAATTGGAGCGCGAAGGCTTTGAAGTCACTTATCTGGAGCCGGAATCCGACGGTTTAATTGATTTGGAAAAATTCAAAGCGGCATTGCGTCCCAACACTATTTTAGCTTCAATCATGCACGTCAATAACGAAATCGGCGTGATTCAAGACATCAAGGCTATCGGTGAACTGTGCCGCGCCAACAAAACTATTTTCCATGTAGATGCAACCCAAAGCGTTGGCAAAGTGGAAATTAATCTTGCCGAATTGCCGGTGGATTTAATGTCCATGTCCGGCCACAAATTATACGGACCAAAAGGCATCGGCGCCTTATATGTGCGTCGGAAACCACGCATTCGTTTAGAAGCCATTATTCACGGCGGCGGACACGAACGCGGTATGCGTTCCGGTACCTTACCGGTACACCAAATCGTCGGCATGGGCGAAGCTTATCGGATTGCTAAAGAAGAAATGGCAACGGAAATTCCTCGCATTAAAGCCCTTCGCGATCGCCTGTACAACGGCTTAAAAAACATCGAAGAAACCTATGTGAACGGTTCTATGGAACACCGCGTCGCCAATAACCTGAACATCAGTTTCAACTATGTAGAAGGTGAATCATTAATAATGGCGTTGCGTGACATCGCGGTTTCCTCCGGTTCCGCTTGTACTTCCGCCAGCCTGGAGCCGTCTTATATCCTACGTGCATTAGGTCGTAACGACGAATTAGCACACAGTTCTATTCGTTTCACCTTAGGTCGTTTCACCACGGAAGAAGAAATCGACTATACCGTAAGCCTGATGAAAGGTGCGGTAGAAAAATTGCGTGAATTATCCCCGCTTTGGGATATGTTCAAAGAAGGCATTGATTTAAACACCATTGAGTGGTCAGCCCACTAATTCGACGGGCGATGGAAGCCGCCTGATTAGCCACATTATTTTAGGAAAGGAACAGAAAAATGACATACAGTAACAAAGTTATCGATCATTACGAAAACCCACGCAACGTCGGTTCAATGGATAGAAAAGACAGCGCCGTCGGCACCGGCATGGTCGGTGCACCGGCCTGTGGTGACGTTATGCAGTTACAAATCCGCGTCAACGACGACGGCATTATTGAAGATGCGAAATTCAAAACCTACGGCTGTGGTTCCGCCATCGCATCCAGCTCCTTAATCACCGAATGGGTGAAAGGCAAATCCCTGGAAGAAGCGGGTGCGATCAAAAACAGCCAAATTGCCGAAGAACTTGAATTACCGCCGGTAAAAGTTCACTGCTCTATTTTGGCAGAAGACGCCATTAAAGCGGCGATTGCCGATTACAAAGCGAAAAAAGGTTCTTAATAACATAAAAGTGCGGTCGCTTTTCTGTATGTTTTTCAAAACACCGAAAAATTCCACCGCACTTTTGTCTTTTTCTAAATTAAGAAAGATCGCGGTTATCGTCCGATTTGTTAGTTTTGGAGAAATAAAATATGTCTATCACTCTCACCGAAAGCGCGGCAGATCGCGTGAAAACATTTTTAGCAAAACGCGGAAAAGGTATCGGCTTGCGCTTAGGCGTCAAAACCTCAGGTTGTTCCGGTTTGTCTTATATGCTGGAATTTGTGGATGCGTTAAACGAAGACGATCAGGTGTTTGAGCAACACGGCGTGAAAGTCATCGTCGATACCAAAAGTTTAGTGTATTTAGACGGCACCCAATTGGATTTCACCAAAGAAGGCTTAAACGAAGGTTTTAAATTCGCTAATCCGAACGTGAAAGACGAATGCGGTTGCGGTGAAAGCTTTAACGTATAATTGAGACAGTTATGAACAATCCCTTTGCTTTATTTGATTTGCCCGTTGCGTTTCAAGTGGATGCGGCGTTATTAAACGAACGTTATCTGGCGCTGCAAAAATCCCTACATCCGGATAATTTCTCCGCGGCTTCCGCACAGGAACAGCGCCTCGCTATTCAAAAATCGGCGGAAATTAATGATGCCCTGCGCATTTTAAAAGATCCCATCGCACGCGCCGACAGCATTATCGACATCAACACCGGCGAAACGGAAAACGTAGAAGAAAAAAGCACCAATGATATTGCCTTTTTGATGCAGCAAATGGAATGGCGGGAAACCCTGGAAAATATCGAACAGCAAAAAAATGCCAACGAATTAACCGCTTTCAGCCAAGAAATTCAGCAAACCCGCAGCGCCATTTTAACGGAATTATCCACCGCACTTAACGAACAACAATGGCAAACGGCGCGGGCGATTACGGATAAATTACGTTTTATCAAAAAACTCCAAGCCGAAATTGAACGGGTTGAAGAAAATCTATTTGATTTATAATAAAAACATCGAGATATAACATGGCATTACTTCAAATTGCAGAGCCCGGTCAAAGCGCCGCACCGCATCAACATAAACTGGCGGTAGGCATTGATCTCGGCACCACCAATTCCCTCATTGCCTCCGTGCGCAATGGCCACAGCGAAATTTTACTCGACGGGCAAGATCGCCCGTTGTTGCCGTCCGTGGTGCATTTTGGCGGCGATGACAAGATTATCGTGGGCTATGAAGCTGCTGAACTTGCGGTGCATGATCCGCAAAATACCGTAATTTCCGTCAAACGTTTAATTGGTCGCAGCCTGGCAGATATTCAACAACGCTACCCTAATTTACCTTATCAATTTGTTGCCAGCGAAAACGGCTTGCCTTTACTGCAAACCACACAAGGCGCCCGCAGCCCCATTGAAATTTCTGCAGAAATACTGAAAAAACTGACCGCACTTGGTGAGCAGCGCTTGGGCGGAAGCCTCGTGGGCGCGGTGATTACTGTCCCCGCCTATTTTGACGACGCACAACGCCAAAGCACCAAAGACGCGGCAAAACTCGCCGGATTAAATGTACTACGTTTACTCAACGAACCCACCGCTGCCGCCATCGCTTACGGTTTGGATAGCGGACAAGAAGGCGTCATTGCGGTGTATGATTTGGGTGGCGGCACATTTGATATTTCAATTTTACGCCTTTCCCGTGGCGTGTTTGAAGTGTTAGCAACCGGCGGCGACACGGCGCTGGGCGGCGACGATTTCGATTTATTATTGGCGAATTGGATTATCGAACAATCCGCGATGAAACCGGAAAACGACAGCCAATACCGCGAACTCATTGAATTAGCCAATCAACTTAAATTAACCCTCAGCCACGAAACGGAAACACAGATCCATTACCGCAATTGGTTGGGCAACATCACCCGCGAACAATTTAACGAACTGATTCAGCCTTTAGTCAAACGTTCGCTGTTAGCTTGCCGTCGCGCCTTAAAAGACGCCGGCGTAGAAGCGGACGAAGTACACGAAGTAGTCATGGTGGGTGGCTCCACCCGCGTGCCTTACGTGCGTGAACAAGTGGGTAAGTTTTTCCAAAAACAACCGCTAACTTCCATTGACCCCGACAAAGTAGTGGCATTAGGCGCGGCGATTCAAGCGGATATTCTTGCCGGTAACAAACCGGATTCTGATTTGTTGTTATTGGATGTGATTCCGCTGTCCCTCGGCATTGAGACCATGGGCGGCTTGGTGGAAAAAATCATTCCGCGCAACACCACCATTCCGGTGGCGCGCGCGCAGGAATTTACCACCTTTAAAGACGGGCAAACCGCCATGTCCGTGCATATCGTACAAGGGGAACGGGAAATGGTTACCGACTGTCGCTCCCTTGCCCGTTTCACCCTGCGCGGCATTCCACCAATGGCAGCCGGCGCAGCGCATATTCGCGTGACTTATCAGGTAGATGCGGACGGTTTATTAAGCGTCACTGCCATGGAAAAAACCACCGGCGTGCAATCGTCCATTCAGGTAAAACCGTCTTACGGTTTAACGGACGATGAAATCGCCAATATGTTGAAGGCCTCCATGGAAAATGCCAAAGAGGACATTCAAGCGCGCTTATTGGCGGAACAACGGGTGGAAGCAGAGCGCGTACTGGAAAGCGTGCGTTCGGCACTGGCGCAAGATTATGATTTATTAGATGACGACGAATTAAGTGCGGTCAAAAATACGATTATTTCGTTGGAACAGTTAAAACAACAAGAAGATTACATTGCTATCAAGCAAGGAATCAAAGCATTAGATCTGGCAACGCAGGACTTTGCCGCACGCCGTATGGATAAATCTATTCGCGCCGCGCTGGCAGGTCAATCCGTTGAAGATATTGTAGGAAAATGAGGACGTTTAGCATGCCAAAAGTGATTTTTTTACCCAATGAAGAGTTTTGCCCGGAAGGCATGGTGGTTGATGCCGCCGCCGGTGACAATTTATTAGAGGTCGCCCATAACGCCGGCGTGGAAATTCACCACGCCTGTGACGGTTCCTGCGCCTGCACCACCTGCCACGTGGTGGTGCGCGAAGGCGGCGATTCATTAAATGAACCATGCGACCAGGAAGAAGATATGTTAGACAAAGCCTGGGGCTTGGAAATAGACAGCCGACTGTCTTGTCAATGTATTGTCGGTGATGAAGACTTGGTCGTTGAAATCCCGAAATACAACATTAACCACGCAAACGAGGCAGCGCACTGATGAAATGGACTGACACGCAGCAAATTGCCGAAACCTTGTATGACAATAACCCGGACTTGGATCCAAAAACCGTGCGTTTTACCGATCTGCACCGCTGGATTTGTGAGCTGGAAGATTTTGATGACGATCCGCAAAAATCTAACGAATCCATTTTAGAAGCCATTTTGCTGAAGTGGTTGGAAGAATACGAGTAAAAATTCTCTCGGAAAAGCAACCGCACTTTAATCGCAGACTTTAACTATAAGGACAGGCTTTATACCTGTCCTTTTCATATCATCGGGTTATCGGACAGACATAAAGTCTGTCCGATAAATTTGTCATTATTGACTACTTCACCTGCATTCCCGCCGTCACGCCTTCGTCGGCAGACAACAAGAATAAATCGGCACCGCCCGTTCCCGCACTTAAAATCATGCCTTCGGATACACCAAATTTCATTTTGCGCGGTGCCAGGTTTGCCACCATAATCACAAAGCGACCTTCTAGTTCTTCCGGTTTATCATAAGCGGCTTTAATACCGGAAAAGACTTGGCGTTTGTGATCGCCCAAATCCAGTTCAAAGCGCAATAATTTATTAGATTCCGGCACAGCTTCACATTTCAATACTTTCGCTACTCGCATATCTAATTTAGCAAAATCATCAATCGTGATGGTCTCCGCAATCGGCTCAATAGCTCCCGTAGATTCATTGGCATTTTTGACCGCACTTTTCACGGCAGGCGCGGCATTCACTTGCGCATTTTCCGCTTTAGACGCCTCAATCATTGCTTCAATTTGTTTACCATCCAAGCGAGAGAACAAGGCTTTAAACGGTGCAATTTGGTGATTTAATAAAGGCTGCGCTAAATTTGCCCACGTTAATTCCGCCTGCAAGAAAGCCTCTGCACGTTCTGCCAGTTTTGGTAAGACAGGTTTCAGATAGCCCATAAGCACGCGGAATAATTGAATCCCCATAGAACACACCGCTTGCAACTCCGCGTCTTTGCCCTCTTCTTTCGCAATCACCCAAGGGGCTTTATCGTCGATATATTTGTTGGCTTTATCGGTTAATGCCATGATTTCACGAATGGCTTTGCCGAATTCGCGATTTTCGTAATAAGTGGCGATTTGCTCAGATTGTGCAATAAATTCATTAAATAAAGCCTGATCATCTAATACTGCCGCCAACTTCCCGTCAAAACGTTTTTGGATAAAACCGGCGTTACGGGAAGCCAAATTCACCAATTTATTCACCAAATCCGTGTTCACGCGCTGAACGAAATCTTCTAAGTTCAAATCCAAATCATCAATGCGATTACTTAATTTCGCTGCGTAGTAATAACGCAAACATTCCGGATCCAGATGTTTCAAATAGGTTGCCGCTTGAATGAAGGTACCGCGGGATTTTGACATTTTCTCGCCGTTCACCGTCACATAACCATGCACAAAAATATTGCTCGGTTTACGGAAACCGGCACCTTCTAACATGGCAGGCCAGAACAGGCTGTGGAAATACATGATGTCTTTGCCGATGAAGTGATAAAGCTCTGCATCGCAGTCTTTGCACCAGAAACTGTCGAAATCAATACTGCTTTCACGTTTACAGAGATTTTTGAAAGACGCCATGTAACCGATAGGCGCATCCAACCAAACGTAGAAATATTTGCCTTCCGTATTCGGAATTTGGAAACCAAAATATGGCGCATCGCGGGAAATATCCCATTGTTGAAGACCCGCTTCAAACCATTCCTGCATTTTGTTAACCACTTCCGGCTGCAAAGATCCGGAGCCCAACCAGTTTTTCAACATGGCTTCAAAACTTGGCAAATCAAAGAAGAAGTGCTCGGAATCTTTCATTACCGGCGTCGCACCTGACACCACAGAATGCGGGTTAATGAGTTCCGTAGGGCTATAAGTGGCCGCGCACACTTCGCAGTTGTCGCCATATTGATCCGGCGATTTACATTTCGGGCAAGTACCTTTCACAAAACGATCGGGTAAGAACATGCCTTTTTCTGGATCGTATAGTTGGGAAATGGTGCGGCTTTTAATAAAACCGTTTTCTTTTAAGCGGTTATAAATGAACTCTGAAAACTCGCGATTTTCTTCACTGTGTGTGGAATGGTAGTTATCAAAGCTGATATTGAAACCGGCAAAATCCGCCATATGTTTGTGACGTACATCATCAATAAGTTGTTCTGGCGTAATGCCCATTTGGTCGGCTTTTAACATGATCGGCGTACCGTGTGCGTCATCGGCGCACACAAAGTGAATGTCATTGCCGCGCATCCGTTGAAAACGCACCCAAATATCCGCCTGAATATGCTCCAACATGTGGCCTAAATGAATAGGACCGTTGGCATACGGCAAGGCACAAGTAACTAAAATTTTACGCTTGGAATTCGACATAATATTGACCTTTAAAATACTTAAAAAACGGAAAAAAAATTGGCGCTTATGTTACCTTATTGAGGGTATTTTTTCTAGTTTAATCATGATTTAGGCATTTTTAACTTAACAGATAAAGGCGGTCATGATTAAATATAGCCAACGAATTTACTACACTAAAAGGAAGCATTATGGCGACGTTATTTTCTGAAAATTTAACGGAACAACAGAAGGAACACATTGTTCAGTTATTCAAAAACTTTCAACACCCTACTCTGCAAAAAGATCTCATTTCTCTCAACACATTAAAAAAAGCCGAAAAGGGCGGTGATACTTTGCGTGTGGAATTATCCATGCCTTTCGCCTGGAACACGGCTTTTGCTGAATTAAAAGATGCCTTAACCGAACCATTAAAAGCGGCGGCAGAAGTGGAAAGTGTCAAATGGCAACTAAACTACCAAATCGCCACCCTCAAACGCGCCAATAATCACCCTGCGGTGAAAGGTGTAAAAAATATTATTGTAGTCAGCTCCGGTAAAGGCGGCGTGGGTAAATCCACCATTTCCGTCAACCTTGCTATCGCGTTACAACAACAAGGTGCACGCGTGGGAATTTTAGATGCGGATATTTACGGCCCCTCCATTCCACACATGCTCGGTGCTCCGCATCAACGCCCAACATCACCGGATAATCAACACATCACCCCGATCGAAGCGCACGGCTTGTATGCTAACTCCATCGGTTTCTTAATGGACGAAGACAACGCCACCATTTGGCGCGGTCCAATGGCAAGTAGCGCATTAAGCCAACTATTACAAGAAACCTTATGGCCTGACTTGGATTATCTTGTGATCGATATGCCTCCGGGCACCGGTGACATTCAACTTACCCTGTCCCAACAAATTCCGGTGACAGGCGCAGTAGTTGTCACAACCCCACAAGACATTGCCCTATTGGATGCGGTAAAAGGGATTTCCATGTTTGAGCGTGTTTCCGTGCCGGTGTTAGGTATTGTGGAAAACATGTCCATGCACATTTGTAGCAACTGTGGTCACCAAGAAGCGATTTTCGGGACCGGTGGTGCACAGCGCATTGCAGACAAATACAACATCAAAGTGCTTGGTCAACAACCGCTCCACATTCGTCTCCGCCAAGACCTCGACCGCGGTGAACCAACCGTCATCGCCGCCCCGGAAGACGATATTGCCAAATCCTTCATGCAATTGGCCGAAAAAGTGGCAACAGAGCTTTACTGGCAGGGCTCTGTGATTCCGAGTGAGATTATGTTCCGCGAAGTAAAGTAACGACATTGCATTGAAATTGCATTAAAAAAGAGCGGTCAGTTTTCCCAACGTTTTTTTAAAACGCATTGAAAACTGACCGCTCTTTTATATTGCCTTTCTTCTTCACACGGAACCCAATAAAAATACATTTGAATAAGCTATTCTTTCCAACGAGTCAAATTTTAGCCATAAAAAAACCTCTCCGCTAGGAGAGGTAGGAAAGTAGTTTAGCTATTTATGATTATTTTATTTAGGAACTTTATGAATATCAAGCAATCACTTGATGTGATTGGATAATATAGACATTTCCTATTTCTGCAAAATACTAAATTATGTTTTCTTGATATAAATCACAAAAAATAGCTTATTTTTGTATTTTTGTCGATTTTTTGTGCTTACTGTGAGTGGTTTTAATTTGTGTTAAAATGTGCCAACAAAAATTCTCGAAAGGTGACTGTGTGAAAAAATATTTTTTATTTTTAATGTTCTGGTTGTTAACGCCAAGTGTGTTTGCCCACCCGCATGCGTTTATTGACATGAAAACTAAAATCCTGGTGAAAAACCAACAGTTAGTCGGCTTTTCTGCTCAATGGATACTGGATGAACCGAGCTCTGCTGCGATGTTATATGATATAAACCAAGCTCATGGCGATAAACAAGCATTACAAAAATTAATTAATGAAATTATCAGCAATGTTGTAAACGAACATTATTTTAGTTATCTATTTGATAAGAATGAAAATAAAGTTAAATACAGCGCTAAACCTGAAAATTACGGTATGAAAACCAGCGGTTCGCAAGTGTTGTATTATTTTGATTTTATGCTGTCAAAACCACAATCATTGGTGGATAACGAATTCACTTTGAGCACCTACGATCCTACTTACTATGTTGCCATGTACTACGATCAGCCCGTTAATCAGGCAGTCGATTTTTCCCAACTACCGGCCAATTGTCGTGGCGAAGTATTAGAACCACAAGTAGATAATAAAATAAAAGAATATGCGTCATCATTAGATCAATCGCAACGTAATGAAGATAACACGCTTGGCGCGTTATTCGCTCAAAAAGTGCGGTTGATTTGCAAATAGTTTTTAAGAGTTTTAATGAAATCCCGTTTATTTTATACCGCGTTATTTGGCCTTTTAATTGCCGCCATCATTTATCTATTCCCTTGGTTGTTCACGCAAGTCGCCTTGTGGCAAAGGGAATTTAACCAGCTTATTTCCGGCTATTTACATGACATAAAACAGCAACCTGCCTATGCGGGAAGTTGGTTGATTTTAGTCAGTTTTCTCTATGGCGTATTTCATGCTCTTGGTCCGGGACATGGAAAATTTATTATTGCCGGTTATTTATCCACTCATCAAACCCAACTTAGTCGCAGTATGCAAATCACGTTTTTTTCGTCTTTGATGCAAGGTGTTGTAGCGATTTCGGCCGTCTCAATTATTGTACTAGTTTTACAACTGTCTTCCGGCTACTTTAATTTAAGCCAACTGTGGCTTGAACGCACGGCGTTCTGCTTGGTCATTTTACTCGGCTTAAACTGGTGTTGGAAAAACGGTAAAATTTTATATAAAAAACGCCATCAACAGAAAAAACGCCCTCAAATTCAACGTATTCAAGGAATTTCGTCCGGAGAAATGCGCGTGGGCTCATTAATCGCGGAAAAAAGTGCGGTGCATATTTCAAACGTTTTTCCTGACCATAACGAACATTGTAGTTGTGGGCATCAGCATATGCCTGACCCGACCAAACTAAAACAAAATCATACCTTCAAAGACAGCCTATTGATTATTTTAAGCATCGGTATGCGGCCTTGTTCTGGTGCCATTTTTGTGTTGTTTTTAGCCTATATGTTAGATCTTTACCGTTGGGGAGTTTTTGCCACCTTAGCCATGGCTTTCGGCACCGGCATCACCTTATCGGCCTTTGCCTTATTAGTGCGCTATGCTCGTGCGACAGCAGTGAAAATGGGTCAATGGTATCGCGTACCATTTGCGAATTTAGATATTGAAGCAGTGATGAAATGTGTCGCAGGTGTCATGTTGATTTTCTTTGCGTTAAGTTTGCTTTATAGTTCTACACTGCCGGTTAGCGGTGGTGCGGTATTATTTGCCAGATAAAAAGAAATGAAAGGTTTCAGCAGAAAAAATAAAAGCCCATAAGGAGGGTATGGGCTCAAATTCCTTTGGTATGCTTAGCTTTTATAAAAGGAGACAAATAAAAACTATCCAAAGAAAAAAATTGGCTCCTCCTGCTGGACTTGAACCAGCGACATATGGATTAACAGTCCACCGTTCTACCGACTGAACTAAGGAGGAATAATTCGGTATCAAAAAGATAGGCGCGTATATTACTTATCCGACCACTCCTTGTCAACACCTCAAATTAAAAATTTTTTGACATTCCTAACTTTAATTTTCTATCCACAAAGTCTGTGGATAAGTTTGTGAGTTATTATTTTACAAATGAGCTAATCCCTGATGAAATCAGGCTTTACAGAAATTCTTAGCTGAATTGATTGCAAAATAACATTTATTTATTTTTCAATTAGTTAATAAAAATCTAGAGAATTTTTTAAATTTTTTTTATAAATTTGTGAGGCAACATACTTGACAAGCCTAACTCTGTGTAAAACTTCATTTTTTATCACTCAATCTGGAGTAGTAAATATGCTAAAATACACAGCATTTAGAAAACACCTCAAAAATCGACCGCACTTTATGTCAGAGAAAATTAACACTAAGCCTTTTATTCTTCATTCCGATTTCAACCCTTCCGGAGATCAGCCTCAGGCCATTGCAAAACTGGCTGAAAATTTAGAAGACGGATTAGCACACCAAACCCTACTGGGCGTTACGGGTTCCGGAAAAACCTTTACGATTGCCAATGTGATTGCGCAGTTAAATCGACCGGCTATGTTGCTTGCCCCGAATAAAACGCTCGCAGCTCAGCTTTATGCGGAAATGAAAGCCTTTTTTCCTGAAAATGCGGTGGAATATTTCGTTTCTTACTATGATTATTACCAGCCGGAAGCCTATGTGCCGAGCAGTGACACCTTCATTGAAAAAGATGCGTCCATTAACGATCAAATTGAGCAAATGCGCTTGTCCGCCACGAAATCTTTTTTAGAACGTCGGGATACCATCGTGGTTGCCTCCGTCTCAGCTATTTACGGTTTGGGCGATCCGGATTCTTACTTACAAATGATGTTGCATTTGCAACAAGGGGCGATAATCAATCAGCGTCAGATTTTGGCTAAACTGGCGGAACTGCAATATACGCGTAACGATCAGGCATTTCAGCGCGGTACGTTTCGTGTGCGCGGGGAAATTATCGATATTTTCCCGGCAGAATCCGATGAGCGCGCAGTACGCATTGAATTATTTGATGATGAAATTGAGCGTTTAAGCTTATTCGATCCGCTCACAGGAAGCAGCTTTGGTGCCGTGCCACGTTTTACCGTGTATCCAAAAACGCACTACGTCACACCGCGCGAGCGCATTTTAGATGCTATTGAAAAAATCAAAGTGGAACTGGCGCAACGACGGGAATATTTCATTAAAGAAAATAAATTGCTGGAAGAACAACGCATTAGCCAACGTACTCAATTTGATATTGAAATGATGAATGAGCTGGGTTATTGCTCGGGGATTGAAAACTACTCACGCTATCTGTCGGGCAGAAATGAAGGCGAACCGCCGCCAACCTTATTTGACTATATGCCGTCTGATGCGATTTTAATTATCGACGAATCTCATGTCACTGTGCCACAAATCGGTGGGATGTATCGCGGTGACCGTTCCCGTAAAGAAACGTTGGTGGAATATGGTTTCCGTTTGCCTTCGGCGTTGGATAACCGTCCGCTACGTTTTGAGGAATTTGAACGCTTGGCTCCGCAAACCATCTATGTTTCGGCTACACCGGGACCTTATGAATTGGAAAAATCCAGTAGTGAAATTATCGATCAGGTTGTGCGTCCAACAGGCTTGCTGGATCCGCAAATTGAAATTCGCCCGGTGTCTATTCAAGTGGATGATTTGCTTTCTGAAGCGCGTCAAAGAGCGGATAAAAACGAGCGCGTTTTAGTGACGACGTTGACCAAAAAAATGGCGGAAGATTTAACGGATTATTTAGATGAACACGGGATTCGTGTGCGTTATTTGCACTCCGATATTGATACGGTGGAGCGTGTGGAAATTATCCGTGATTTGCGCCTAGGCGAATTTGATGTGTTGGTCGGGATTAACTTATTACGGGAAGGCTTGGATATTCCCGAAGTGTCACTCGTGGCGATTTTAGATGCGGATAAAGAAGGCTTCTTGCGCTCCGAACGTTCTTTAATTCAAACCATCGGACGTGCTGCGCGAAACTTGAATGGTAAAGCGATTTTGTATGCGGACAGCATCACCAAGTCTATGGAAAAAGCCATTACGGAAACCAATCGCCGCCGTGAAAAACAAACGAAATATAATGAAGCTCATGGTATTATTCCGCAGGCGTTAAATAAAAAAGTGGGTGAATTATTAGATATCGGTCAGGGTGCCAATCAAAAAGCTAAAGCCAATAAACAACGCGGGAAAATGGTGGCAGAACCGACCGTACTTTATGCGGTACCAACATCACCGAAGGAATATCAACAACAAATCAAGAAACTGGAACAGCAAATGCATAAATTTGCGCAAGATTTGGAATTTGAAAAAGCTGCCGCGGTACGTGATCAGCTGCAACAATTGCGGGAAAGTTTTATGCTATCAGGCGAGTAAAAGTGCGGTCGTTTTTCTCGGTGTTTTCATAAAAAAAGGCGAAATAAATTCGCCTTTTTGTTTTTTTACTATGAGCTTACTGCACCAACAAGTAGAAGTTGCTGTCGCCACGGATGATATTTAAAGCAACAGCGGACGGTTTGTTATCCAACGCTTTACGTAATTGACCTAAATTCTCAATTTTTTGGCGGTTAACGCCAATGATCACATCACCGGATTTCAAGCCACGCTGTTCCGCTAAAGAGTTTGGTTTGATTTTACTGATGGATACCCCTTTTACCCCTTTTTCATCATAATTGTTCAACTCTGCCCCTTCCAATGCCGGTAACAAATTGTTGGCGCTGGTTTGGGTTTGTTCGTCAGATTGTAACGTTACTTTAGTGTTATTGGATTTGCCATCACGTAGATAGGTCAATTCAATCTCTTTACCCGCGCCTGAAGTAGCGATTTTCGCACGCATTTCAGCAAAGCTGGAAACTGCTTGACCGTTCATGGCTGTAATGACGTCACCGGCTTTTAAGCCTGCTTTATCGGCAGCAGAACCCAGGATGACTTCACTCACAAAAGCACCTTTTTTAGCCTCAATGTCAAAGGCTTGGGCTAAATCTGCATTTAATTCGCCCCCTTTAATGCCTAACATACCACGACGTACTTCACCAAATTCAAGAATTTGTTGGACTAAGTTGTTCGCCATATTACTTGGGATAGCGAACGCAATTCCCGCATTGCCACCGCTTGGAGAAATAATAGCGGTGTTGATGCCGATTAATTCGCCATTCAGGTTAATCAACGGACCACCGGAATTTCCGCGATTGACCGCGGCATCGGTTTGAATGTAGTTTTCGTACATACCGCTATCAGAGCCCATAGAGCGACCTAAAGCGGACACAATACCGGAAGTCACGGTTTGACCTAAACCGAACGGATTACCGATTGCAACGGTAAAATCACCTACGCGTAATTTATCAGAGTCGGCGATCTTAAGTGCGGTCAAATTTTTCGGTTTTTCGATTTGAATTAACGCCACGTCAGACATCTCATCGGCACCGATCACTTTTGCTTTAAATTCACGGCCATCTTGAAGTTGCACAGTAATTTTATCTGCATCTTTAATTACATGATTATTGGTTAAAACATAACCCTTTTCCGCGTTGATAATCGCACCGGAACCTATGCCTTTGAAATTACGAGGAGCGCGATCACGATCAAACATATCCGGCCCAAAGAAGAACTTAAATTCTTCCGGAATGGAATCATCCATTTGGGCTGAACGACCTTTTTGTTTGCCTTCTACAGAAATAGAAACAACGGAGGGTAAAACTTTTTCTAACATTGGTGCCAGGCTTGGAACTTGTTGACCTTCTACCACTGCAGGAATTTCAGCTTGGCTCATCATAGGCGTGGTTAAAATACTCAATCCTAGAGCAATACCGGTTAACACAAAATTGCGTTTTTTCATTAATTTTTTTCTCCAATAAAAACAATCTTAAAACAACGAAATCCCTCAAGATTTCGATAACTGGTATGACAAAAAAAATAGTTGAATGTTCAGTGATTTTTATGGGTTAAAAATTTCCTTGGAAAAATTGGCACGAAAGGCCAACATCAAGTAGAATGAGCCCTCGAATTATTTATTTCCTAAGGTTATTGGACGACGCAAAACGCAAAGAAAAATGACCGCACTTTTCCTAAACTTTTTCCCTTAATTTTAATTAGAGAAGAATTATGTCAACACAATTCGTTTACACGATGCACCGAGTAGGCAAAGTCGTTCCGCCGAAACGTCATATTTTAAAAGATATTTCCCTCAGTTTTTTCCCTGGCGCCAAAATCGGTGTGCTTGGTTTAAATGGCGCCGGTAAATCCACCCTACTCCGCATTATGGCGGGTATTGATAAAGACATCGAAGGGGAAGCTCGTCCACAACCCGGCATTAAAATAGGCTATCTTCCGCAAGAACCAAAACTTGAACCGCAACAAACCGTGCGTGAGGCTATTGAAGAAGCGGTAGGTGAAGTTAAACGTGCTTTAACTCGTTTAGATGAAGTTTATGCGTTATATGCCGATCCCGACGCTGATTTCGACAAACTCGCTGCCGAACAAGCAGAATTAGAAGCCATCATTCAAGCGCACGATGGGCATAATTTAGATAACCAATTAGAACGCGCCGCCGACGCGTTACGTTTACCGGATTGGGATGCCAAAATCGAACATTTATCTGGGGGTGAACGCCGTCGTGTTGCACTTTGCCGTTTATTACTCGAAAAACCAGATATGTTGTTATTAGACGAACCGACCAACCACTTGGATGCGGAATCAGTGGCATGGTTAGAACGCTTCTTACACGACTACGAAGGCACCGTTGTGGCAATTACCCACGACCGTTACTTCTTAGATAACGTTGCCGGTTGGATCTTGGAGCTTGACCGTGGTGAAGGTATTCCTTGGGAAGGCAACTACTCTTCTTGGTTGGAACAAAAAGAAAAACGTTTGGCGCAAGAACAAGCGCAAGAATCTGCCCGCCAAAAATCCATTGAGAAAGAATTGGAATGGGTACGCCAAAATCCAAAAGGTCGTCAAGCGAAAAGCAAAGCGCGTATGGCTCGTTTTGAGGAGCTTAATTCCGGCGAATATCAAAAACGTAACGAAACCAACGAACTCTTTATTCCACCTGGTCCACGCTTAGGCGATAAAGTCATTGAAGTTCAGCATTTAAGTAAATCCTACGGCGACCGCACTTTAATCGATGACTTGTCCTTCAGCATTCCGAAAGGCGCTATCGTTGGAATAATCGGGGCAAACGGTGCGGGTAAATCTACCTTATTCCGCATGCTTTCCGGCAAAGAACAACCGGATTCCGGTACCATCACCTTGGGCGAAACTGTCGTGTTAGCTTCCGTGGATCAATTCCGTGATGCTATGGATGACAAGAAAACCGTGTGGGAAGAAGTCTCTAACGGACAAGATATTTTAACTATCGGCAACTTTGAAATTCCAAGCCGTGCTTATGTAGGACGCTTCAACTTCAAAGGGGTCGATCAGCAAAAACGTGTGGGCGAGCTTTCAGGCGGGGAACGTGGTCGTTTGCACTTAGCGAAATTGTTGCAAGCCGGCGGCAACGTATTGTTATTGGATGAACCAACTAACGACCTTGACGTAGAAACTTTGCGTGCGCTAGAAAATGCTATCTTAGAATTCCCGGGCTGTGCAATGGTCATTTCCCATGACCGCTGGTTCTTAGACCGGATCGCTACTCATATTTTAGACTACGGTGATGAAGGCAAAGTGACGTTCTACGAAGGTAACTTCTCCGATTATGAAGAATGGAAGAAGAAAATCTTCGGTGCCGAAGCCCTTCAACCGCACCGAATTAAATATAAACGCATTGCGAAATAATTGTTAATCACGAAACACAAAAAACCCGTTTTCATTGAAAACGGGTTTTGTTTTATTGATGCAGCCAAAAACACCTAAAATTCTGACCGCACTTTAAGTGAATTACCACTCAAAGTTTAAACCGACGTTATAGGTTGCGCTGCCACCATTGGTACTTACTGCCACACCGGCTTTCGCGGCTACATTTTCATTGAAACGATAACCTGAACCAACCGCTAGTGCTGTTTTAGATTTATAACCACCAACAGCCGTACTCAAGTTAAGGCTGCCGACATTATAAGGTTGGAACAAACCGCTGAGTGCAGCTTGGGAAGCTAAGCCATTTTTCACTTCTTTGTCTAATTCATTGACTCGGCTATCTAATCGATCAATACGCGCAGTATTACGATCAACTTTGGTCGTTAATGCCGCGATGTTTTGGCTTGAAGATCTAAAGGTTGCAATCGCTCTGGAATTTGCTGCAATATCGGCTCTGTTTTTCTCTACATCAGCTTTATCTGCTTTATTTTCAATTGTTTTTTTATTCTCGGCGATTTTATTTTTGTTCTCCTTAATATCAGATGCATTTTTATTAATATTTTCTTCATTCTTTTTAATTTTTTGTTCATTGCTTCTAGATTTGGCTTCATTTCCAGTAGTTCTTACTGTCAAATCCTGAACATCCCTAAGTATACCATTTATGTTCTTATTAACATTGCCTAAAGCTGCTTTATTTTCCGCAATCGCTTTAGTATTTTTATCAATATTATCTTTGTTAGCCCGAATTGTTTTTCCATCATCAAACTGTTGTTTAGCTATCCCTGAAATAGCTTTACGATTAAGTTCGACATCAACACTATCTGCTTTTTTTTCCAGTGTAGCTTTATTGGCCGCAATATCGTTTTTGTTTTTAAATATTTGATCTATAGGATCTGGGACTCGTTGAGAAGGCGCTTGTGCCAGTGCTCCAACAGAAAATGTACCGGTAACCAATAAAGCAACTAAAGTCTTTTTAACTAATTGATGTGTCATAATTAATCCTTAAAAAAATAAATTTAACTGTTAGTCTAAACTTCTCAATACAGAAAGCTAATTTTCCATATAAAAGTAAAAAAGAGTCTGATTTAACATACCTCCTTTTGGGCTGAATTTATACCACAAAAAAATATGAATCCCTTCTAATATAAATGTATCAATTCAATAGGTTACAGCTATTGTTTTACCTTAAAATAGAAACAATACTTAATCTTGCATCTTAAAAAACCATTTATTAATGCTTCTTTAAACAAGGTTAAATTTTTCCCTCAAGACTTATAATCTAAAAAAGATTATATTTTCATCGGTTAAAATAGTTACTTGCCGAGACCTTTTTAAAGCCCCCACCATCCGACATTGCTCAAACAAAAGCAAAACACCCGCCAAAACCACCGCACTTTTTACCAAATCCATTAAAGTGCGGTTAAAAATCCCGTTGTTTTTTGCTATAATCCCGCGCAATTTTGCTTCCAAGATTTTATTAATGAATGACTATGACAACGAATTATTCCGCCAACGAAATCACCGTTTTAAAAGACCTTGAACCCGTACAACTCCGCCCAGGCATGTACACCGACACCACCCGCCCAAATCACCTCGCACAAGAAGTTATCGATAACAGCGTGGACGAAGCCCTTGCCGGTTTTGCCACGAAAATTGAAGTGATTTTGCATAAAGATCAATCCATTGAAGTGACCGATAACGGACGCGGTATGCCGGTAGATATTCATCCGGTGGAAAAAGTATCCGGCGTAGAAGTCATCATGAGCAAACTGCACGCCGGCGGAAAATTCTCTAATAAAAATTACACGTTTTCCGGTGGTTTACACGGGGTAGGAATTTCGGTGGTGAACGCCTTATCCGAGCGAGTTGGTGTCACCGTTAAACGTAACGGTGAAGTGTATAAAATCGCCTTTGAAAATGGCAAAAAAGTGGAAGACCTCACCGTTATCGGTACCTGCGGTCGTCGCACGACCGGCACCACCGTGCATTTCAAACCGAATCCGAAATATTTCGACAGCGAAAAATTCTCCGTCAGCCGTTTACGTCATTTACTCCGCGCCAAAGCCGTGTTGTGCTCAGGGCTAGAAATTAAATTTATCGATAAAGTGAATGACACCGAAGACACTTGGCTTTATCAAGACGGCTTGAACGACTATTTAATGGAAGCGGTAAACGGTTTAGTCACCTTGCCGGAACAACCTTTTATCGGTGAGTTTAAAGGCGAAAAAGAAGCGGTGTCTTGGGCGTTATTATGGTTGCCGGAAGGCGGCGAACTAATTGGCGAAAGCTATGTAAACCTGATTCCGACCGCACTTGGCGGCACACACGTCAACGGTTTGCGTCAAGGATTATTAGATGCCATGCGTGAGTTCTGCGAATTCCGCAATTTATTGCCGCGTGGCGTGAAACTCACTGCTGACGATTTATGGGATCGTTGTGCTTATGTGCTGTCCCTTAAAATGCAAGATCCGCAATTCGCCGGACAAACCAAAGAACGCCTTTCCTCCCGTCAAAGTGCGGTGTTTATTGGTGGCGTTGTGAAAGATGCTTTCAGTTTGTGGTTGAACCAAAATATTCAACAAGCTGAGTTACTGGCTGATATGGCAATCAGTTCAGCCCAACGCCGTTTGCGTGCAGCGAAAAAAGTGGTACGTAAAAAACTGGTGAGCGGTCCTGCGTTACCGGGCAAACTCGCCGACTGCAGCTCACAAGATCTCAATTTAACCGAATTATTCCTCGTGGAAGGGGATTCCGCCGGCGGTTCTGCCAAGCAAGCACGGGAGCGTGAATACCAAGCGATTCTGCCGTTGCGCGGTAAAATCTTGAACACCTGGGAAGTCTCACCGGAGCAAGTGTTAGCTTCACAAGAAGTGCATGACATTGCCGTGGCACTCGGTATTGACCCCGACAACGATGATTTATCTCAATTGCGCTACGGGAAAGTCTGTATTCTCGCCGATGCGGATTCGGATGGTTTACATATTGCCACCCTACTTTGCGCCCTCTTCCTACGCCATTTCCCGAAACTGGTGGAACAAGGCCATGTGTATGTAGCGATGCCACCGCTCTATCGAATCGACTTAGGCAAAGAAGTCTTCTATGCCCTCGATGAAAGCGAAAAAGAGGCTATTTTGGATCGTCTGAAAGGGAAAAAAGGCAAGCCGAACGTACAGCGTTTTAAAGGGTTGGGTGAAATGAACCCAATGCAATTACGCGAAACCACGATGGATCCGAACACCCGTCGTTTAGTGCAACTCACCTTTGAAGCACAAGGCGAAGAAAGCCAAGAAACAATGGAAACTATGGATATGCTACTGGCCAAAAAACGCGCTGAAGACCGTAAAAACTGGTTGCAAGCGAACGGGGATCAAGTGGATTTGGCTGTGTAAGAAGAAAAGTGCGGTGAAATTTTCAAACACTTCAAAACATTTCAAAAATCAACCGCACTTTAAATCTCCCCAGTTCCTCTTAACAGAAGAGGGAGAATTTGGCGAAAACCAATAAATTAAATGAACATTATCGACATAAATAAAACGCAAAAATAAATCATGACTGACTCCATCAACTACGAAGGCATCGAACAAATGCCACTACGCCACTTCACCGAAAGGGCGTATCTCAACTATTCCATGTACGTCATCATGGATCGCGCCTTGCCGTTTATCGGTGATGGTTTGAAGCCGGTACAGCGACGCATTATTTATGCCATGTCCGAGCTTGGGCTGAATGCGGCGGCAAAATATAAAAAATCTGCCCGTACTGTGGGGGATGTGTTGGGTAAATTCCACCCGCACGGTGATAGCGCTTGCTATGAAGCCATGGTGTTAATGGCGCAACCCTTCTCTTACCGTTACCCATTGGTTGACGGCCAAGGCAACTGGGGCGCGGTGGACGATCCTAAATCTTTCGCAGCAATGCGTTATACGGAATCCCGTTTATCTAAACTTTCAGAAGTTCTATTGGCTGAACTCGGTCAAGGTACCGTAGATTATCAACCGAACTTTGATGGCACCTTAGAAGAACCGCAATATTTACCGGCACGTTTACCACATATTTTACTCAACGGCACAACAGGGATCGCGGTGGGGATGGCAACGGATATTCCTCCGCATAATATAAATGAAATCGCCGATGCTGCAGTGATGTTGCTGGATAATCCGAAAACTACCTTGGATGACTTATTAACCGTAGTACAAGGCCCAGATTTCCCGACAGAGGCGGAAATCATTTCGCCGAAAGAAGAAATTCGCAAAATATATCAACAAGGTCGCGGCTCTATCAAAATGCGCGCAGCATGGAAAAAGGAAGACGGGGAAATCATTATCAGCGCCCTGCCGCACCAAGCCTCGCCATCCAAAGTGATTGCACAAATTGCCGAGCAAATGACCGCGAAAAAACTGCCGATGGTAGAAGATATTCGTGATGAAGCAGATCATGAAAATCCGGTGCGCATTGTGATCGTGCCGCGTTCGAATCGCGTAGATACCGATGCCATGATGGCGCATTTATTTGCCACCACCGATTTGGAAAAAAGCTACCGTGTAAACATGAACATGATTGGTTTGGATTACAAACCGGCAGTGAAAAATTTGTTGGAAATCCTCACCGAGTGGCTGACTTTCCGTCGCACCACCGTGACCCGGCGCTTGCAATATCGGTTAGACAAAGTGCTTGCCCGCCTGCATATCTTGCAAGGTTTGATGATTGCCTTTTTGAATATTGATGAAGTCATCGAAATCATCCGTCACGAAGATGAGCCAAAAGCCGAATTAATGGCACGTTTCAACTTAAGCGATGCACAAGCGGAAGCCATTTTGAACTTGCGTTTGCGTCATTTGGCGAAACTAGAAGAACATCAGTTGCAAGCGGAACAAGCGGAGTTAGAAAAAGAGCGGTCATCTTTGGAAGAGATTTTAGGCTCCGAACGCCGTTTAAATACGCTGTTGAAAAAAGAAATTCAACAAGATGCCAAAACGTACGCCAGCCCACGCCGTTCGCCGTTAGTTGAACGAGCGGAAGCCAAAGCCATTGCAGAAAATAAAATGCTGCCGACAGAACCGGTGACGGTGATTTTATCAGAAATGGGTTGGGTGCGTTGCGCGAAAGGGCATGACATTGATCCGCAAGGCTTAAGCTACAAAGCCGGCGACAAATATTTGGCGCATGCCTACGGTAAAAGCAATCAACCGGCGGTGTTTATCGACAGCACGGGGCGCAGTTACGCACTGGATCCGCTAAGTCTGCCGTCTGCCCGCTCACAAGGTGAGCCGCTCACCGGAAAACTTACCCTGCCGGCAGGCGCAACCATTGATCAGCTGCTTATTGAAAATGAAGATCAACCGTTGCTCATGGCATCCGACGCCGGCTATGGCTTTATTTGTAAATTCGCCGATTTAGTCGCTCGTAACAAAGCCGGTAAGGCGCTCATTTCCTTACTGGAAAATGCCAAAGTGTTACCGCCATTAACACTGAAAAATCCGACCGCACTTTTGGTGGCACTTACCTCCGCCGGCAGAATGCTGATTTTCCCGGTGCAAGATTTACCGGAACTCTCTAAAGGCAAAGGCAACAAAATCGTCACCATTCCATCCGCTAATGCCAAAGCGCGTTCCGAATTACTGGTGCGGTTATTGTTGATTGAGGAAAATTCCAGCCTGGTCTTCCATTCCGGTAAACGTAAAGTGACCTTGAAGCCGGAAGATTTACAGAAATTCCGTGCCGAACGGGGTCGCAAAGGGACGCAGTTACCGCGAGGCTTACACAGCAACGTAGAAATTGAAGTGGTGACACCACAGGAATAAAATTCAATACACAAAGGGCGCTCATGACGCCCTTTTCTATCTCAAAGTTCGGTCGATTTTTGCGATGTTTTCACACAGAGAGCGAATGCTACACAAGATTATTTAGATGAAGACTTATGCGTAGCGGATATTTATTCGTCATTTAAGTTAATGTAACTCATTGATACATTATATATCTTAAAATAAATATAGAAGAATTAATTCAGAGTTTTCTCTGCTTACAAAAAATCCTGCCCTAACATACGTTAAAGCAGGATTTTTCTTTTGGATTAGGATTAATTAACCGCGGCAGCTTTGGCAAGCAGCTTGGAACATCCAGATCAATTTTTCTTGTTCTTTGATGTAATCACTCATTTGTGAAGCGGTGCCTTCGTCATCTGCATCCGCAGCAAAAGCAAGAATTTCACGTTGTTGTGTCAACAAGACTTTGAAACCTTCTAAAGTACCTCTTAAACAGGCCGCCGCACTGCTCACTGCAATTTCTTCTTTAATACGGGAATGGCTTAAATATTGGCTGAACGCATTGTTTGGTGTGTAGCCCAAGGTCAAAATACGCTCTGCAACTTCATCCACTTTTTCCACAAGATCAGTATAAATTTCTTCAAATTTTGCGTGTAATTCAAAGAAGTTCACGTCTTTAATATTCCAGTGATAACCACGTACATTGGTATAAAACACTTGGTAAGTAGCTAATAATTCATTTAATTTTGCAGCTAAGACTTCAGATTTTGCGGTATCTAAACCAATCATTGTTTTTGACATAATGTGTTCTCCTATACTTTGTTAATTTATAAAAAGATGAACGATATAAACCCCAAATCGTTCGTTTTTGTTGGCGTAAGTATAGAAAAAAGCACATAATAGCGCTAATTGTTACACCGAATAGAATTGATAGATAATAAAAATTGAATAATAAAAAACAATTTCCGAAACCTATCAAAAAGGAACATAAATGACAGAAGTAAGTAAACCAACGGTTTCCAACCCCAAAAATACACGTAAAAAAGCGTTAAGTATTTTCTTTTTTATCCTCATCCTTATCACCGTTCTCACCGGATTATATTGGTTCTTTTTTATTAAAAATTATCAAACCACCGAAGACGCTTATGTGAGTGGTAACCAAGTGATGATTTCTTCGCAAATTGCCGGAAACGTGCGACAAATTAATGCAGAAAACATGGATTTTGTGCATGCGGGAGATGTGTTACTTGAATTGGATGACACGGATTATCAACTGAGTTTCAACCAAGCACAAAATACCTTGGCAAGTGCAGTACGCCAAATTTCGCAACTCGGCTACACCGTGAAACAACTGGAAGCAACTGTTCAAGCCAACCAAACGGCGTTGACCAAAGCACAAGGCGATTTAGCGCGCCGTGAACAGTTAGGGAAAAGCGGAGCGATTGATAAAGAATCGCTACAACACGCCAGAGAAGCAGTAATGACAGCGGAAGCCAACTTAAAAGCGGTTAAGAACCAGCTTGCTGCCAATAAATCCTTATTAATGAATGTGCCGCTAAAAGAGCAGCCGGAAATTCAAAAAGCCATCAGTTCGGTCAAACAGGCGTGGCTCAATTTGCAACGTACCAAAATCACCAGCCCGGTCGATGGCTATGTAGCACGCCGAAGCACACAAGTGGGACAAAAAGTTGCCGTGGGTAGCGCGCTGATGGCAATTATTTCCAACGAACAAATGTGGGTTGATGCCAATTTCAAAGAAACACAATTAAAAGATATGCGAATCGGACAGCCGGTGAAATTATCCTTTGATTTATACGGTCATGATGTGAAATTTGATGGCAAAGTAGAAGGTATCGAAATGGGAACCGGCAGCGCATTTTCTTTGCTCCCTGCCCAAAATGCCACCGGTAACTGGATCAAAGTGGTGCAACGTGTGCCTGTACGTATCAGCTTAGATGCACAACAAATCGCTAACTACCCGTTGCGTATGGGCTTATCTACCTTGGTTGAAGTGAATATTTCAGATACCCGTGGTGAAATGTTATCGCAACAAAAACGTACTGCGCCGCTCTATTCCACCAATACGTTGAATTATGATCAAAGTGCGGTGGAAAATCTCATCGAAAAAATTATTCGCGATAACACAAACTAAGGCTTGCCCATCATGCAAAAACCTATTGAAGGTGCTGCCCTTGGCATCATTACGTTAGCGCTGTCTCTTGCCACGTTCATGCAAGTATTGGATTCCACCATTGCAAACGTGGCGATCCCCACGATTTCGGGCGATCTCGGCGCATCGTTCAGCCAAGGCACTTGGGTGATTACCTCTTTCGGCGTCGCCAATGCGATTTCTATTCCGATTACCGGCTGGCTTGCCAAACGTTTTGGGGAAGTAAAATTATTCCTCATTTCCACCGCACTTTTTGTTTTAGCCTCTTGGTTATGCGGCATTTCCCATAGCTTGGAAATGTTGATTCTGTGCCGTATTTTCCAAGGATTAGCGGCAGGCCCGATTATTCCGCTGTCTCAGAGTTTGCTACTCAATAACTATCCTCCCGAAAAACGGGGTATGGCATTGGCATTTTGGTCAATGACCGTAGTAGTTGCACCGATTTTCGGTCCCATTCTCGGCGGTTGGATCAGTGATAATTTACATTGGGGGTGGATCTTCTTTATTAACGTACCGATTGGGCTTGTCATTATCGGTGCCAGCTGGAAAATTTTAATGCCGAGAGAAAGTAAAATTCAGCACCAGCCTATAGATACGATGGGGTTAATCTTGTTGGTATTAGGTGTGGGCTGCCTGCAATTAATGCTGGATCAAGGACGTGAGCAGGATTGGTTCAACTCCACTGAAATCATTATTCTTGCCGTCATTTCTGCCGTTACCTTAAGCGCACTTGTCATTTGGGAACTCACGGACGACAACCCGGTAGTAGATATTTCCCTATTCAAGCAACGCAATTTCACTGTAGGCTGTTTATCCACCAGCTTGGCATTTTTAATTTACCTCGGCTCCGTCGTATTAATTCCCTTGTTGTTGCAACAGGTTTTTGGCTACACCGCCACTTGGGCCGGCTTAGCATCAGCGCCCGTAGGACTGTTCCCGATTTTGTTATCCCCTCTTATCGGTAAGTTTGGACATAAAATCGATATGCGTATTTTGGTGACCATCAGCTTTGTAGTCTATGCCATTACCTTTTATTGGCGCGCCGTTACCTTTGAACCGGGCATGAGCTTTGCCGATGTGGCACTGCCGCAAATGGTACAAGGGTTAGCTGTTGCCTGTTTCTTCATGCCGCTCACCACCATTACGCTGTCTGATTTACCGGCGCACAAAATGGCCTCAGCTTCCAGTTTGTTTAACTTTTTGCGAACCCTCGCCGGTTCTATCGGCACTTCCCTTACTACATTCTTGTGGTATAACCGTGAAGCCGTTCACCACTCACAGCTGACTGAAGCCATTACCCCGTATAACCCGAACGCACAACAGTATTACCAAATGATGGAGCGTTTTGGCATGGGCGAAGAACAAACCTCTTCTCTGCTTGCTCGTAACATTACATCGCAAGGTTTTATCATCGGCGCCAACGAGATTTTTTGGTTATCCGCCGTGCTGTTTTTGGTGTTATTTATTTTGGTCTGGTTTGCCAAACCGCCTTTTGGAAACCGACACTAAAGTGCGGTCCAAAAAAGAAATATTTTTCACTTTTATTTACAAATCAATAACAAACGCCTATAGTAATGCGCGTTAGTCGGGGTGCTCCGTTAGCTTAAATAACAGAGCTGAGAAATACCCGTGAACCTGATACAGTTAGCACTGACGTAGGAAACTAATGCACTTCACTCTGCTTCCATGGCTTATTTCAGCCAATTTTCCCGTTTAGTTGTTAGCTGGTTTTGTTTTTCAATCTCACCAAGGATTAACTCAATGACCAAGCTTTCTAAAAATTATTCTCCCCTAAAAACATCCTTAAAAACGACCGCACTTTGCTTACTTCCAATGCTGTTTTATACACACAACGCCCAAGCGGAAGGCAAACTGACCATTTATTGCAGCGTACAAAATGTGACCTGTGAAAAAGTCACGAAACGCTTTGCCGAAAAATACAACGTGGATGCTCAATTTGTACGAAACAGCACCGGCACCGTGCTCGGTAAAATCAAAGCAGAAAAAGAAAATCCACAAGCCGATGTATGGTTTGGCGGCACATTTGAACCGCACTTACAAGCCGCCGACCAAGGTTTGCTCGCGACCTATCGTTCTCCGTTACAAAAAAATATCATGCCGCAATTTAAGAAATTAATGGATGAACGAGGTGATTACACGTCGATCATTTATTTAATGGAAGTCGCCATTGGCGTGAATACGGAAAAATTAAAACAGCTCAATATTCCGGAACCAAAATGCTTTGCCGATTTGCTCAAACCGGAATTCAAAAATCAAATTCAGTATGCCGATCCCCGCGTATCCGGCACGGGCTATTCTTTTCTGACGACATTAGTGCAGCTTTGGGGCGAAGAAAAAGCGTTTGATTACTTGAAAAAACTCAATGCGAACGTGGCACAATATTCGAAAAGCGGCTTAGCTACCGGCAATTTAGCTACCGGTGAAGTGGGCGTTGATATTGCCTTTATGCACGGCTATGTGCGTGAAAAAGACAAAGGCGCACCAGTAAAAGGCATTTTGCCTTGTGAAGGCGTGGGCTACACGTTAGGGTCGGTAAGCATTATCAAAGGCGCACGTAATCTAGAAAATGCCAAACACTTCGTGGACTTCGTTCTCGACACCGAAGCGCAAGAAATCCCATGGCGTGAGTCCGACTCTTACCAAATCCCTGCCAACATCCATGCGAAAGCGTCCCCAAAAGCCAGCGATCCAAGCAAACTAAAATTATTGGATATTGACTTCATCCGCTTTGGCGCCGACGCGGAAAGCAAACGCTTAATTGAGCGTTGGGTTGAAACAGTAAAAGGAGAAAAATAGTTGGGAGAAAAGTGCGGTGGAAATTTTAATCGTTTACAGTTTATATCACACAGAATATAAAGCATAAATTATGCTTTACAAGATATAAAACAAATTTTATACTCCATAGCGTATAAAATAATTTCTATACGCTATAGCGTATGAGGAGTCACCATGGTTATCACCACCGCAAAAATGCTTTCTCATGTAATTCGTGAATTTCGCTATCAAGGCGATCTGTCACAAACTGATGTTGCTAAACTCGCCGGAACGACCCAAGCCAGAATTTCAGCGTTTGAGAATGAGCCGGAGCGTACTAAGTTAGAAACGCTATTTAAAATTCTGGCAGGATTAGAACTAGAGCTTATTGTACAACCTCGCAAAAAATCATCTGATACTAATCTATCAATCAAAGAGCCAACAGCAACATACGATGACGATGAGGCATGGTGATGAGTAACTCGATTCTAAACGTTGCCATGAATGGCTTGTTAGTCGGTGAATGGCGAAAACTCACCAGTGGCGCAACCGAATTTCAGTATGCAGAAAAATGGCTTGAATCTGTTCGCTCGCGTCCTATTTCATTGTCACTGCCCTTGTCGCACAAAATTTATCGAGGAGATTCCGTTTACAATTTCTTCGATAATCTCCTCCCGGACAATGAGCAGATTCGTTCACGCATTCAACAACGTTTCCAAACCTCAACAAAATCCCCATTTGATTTACTTTCGGCGATTGGACAGGATTGTATCGGTGCAATTCAGCTTTATCAGGGAGAAAGCCGATCAGTACGCCAAATTTATGCAGAACCGCTAAATGACAAAGAGGTGGAAAACGTACTGAAAAACTACCGCACTTTTCCTCTCGGCATGGAAGAAAGCGAGGATTTCCGAATTTCTTTGGCCGGCGCTCAGGAAAAAACAGCGCTCCTTTATTATCAGAATCAATGGCAGCGCCCTTTGCATTCCACCGCGACCAGCCATATTTTTAAACTTCCGATTGGTATGGTGGCACAAGGGCAACTTGATCTTTCTGGCAGCTGTGAAAATGAATGGCTTTGCTTGAATATTATGAAAGCCTTCGGTTTGCCGGTTCCTCGAAGCCAAATTCAGTATTTCGGTGAAATAAAAGTGCTGATTGTGGAACGTTTTGATCGCCGTTGGTCTGAAAACAGAAGTTGGCTAATTCGTTTACCACAGGAAGATATGTGCCAAGCACTCAACATCGCCCCTGCGCGAAAATATGAAAATGACGGCGGGCCGAGCATTCTTCAAATTATGTCGCTTCTCAACGGTTCATCCAGCGCCCAAGCAGATCGCAAGCAGTTTTTTAAAGCGCAAATTGTTTTTTGGCTACTTTGTGCCATTGACGGCCATGGCAAAAATTTCAGTTTATTTTTGGAACAAGAGAATCGCTATCGTCTAACGCCTTTTTATGACGTGATGTCCGCCTATCCACTTATCAAATATAACGGACTACAAAAGCAAAAAGTCAAAATGGCCATGGCGTGGCACGGCGAAAATAAACATTATTTATGGGATAAAATACAGCTCCGCCACATTTTCAATACCGCCAAACTCGCAGGCTTGGCAAAGGAAACCGTAGAAGATATTTTGCATGAAATCAGTGCACTATATCCAAGAATCAGTGAAATAAATACCCATGGATTGCCTGATGAAATTGTCGTTCCTATTTTCATGGGATTGGAAATGCAGATGAAAAAGATAAGTTAAAAAAGTGCGGTGGAAATTCACCGCATTTTTTACTATAAGAATCTAATTTGTATATTTAACTTAATAAAAAACTCGCCATTTCTTTCATAAATATGACCAAAATCATGTCTTGATGAACTCGGGGTATCAAATTTTGTATTATGGTATAAATAGTCCTCAAAAGAATTCTTACTATAAATATGATAACAAAGAAGTTCCCCATCCTCTTTTACTACCAAATATCCGCCTGTTGCATCATATTTCCCTAACCAAACATCATCGGGACGCATACCTAAAGCGACATCATTAAGAAAGTGTTTTACTTTATATTCATAATAATTATGGTTACAGGATAAATTATAATTTAAGGGATTTAATCTACTAATATGCTCCGTCACATCATCTATTTTATTTAGTTTAGAAGAATAGTAAACCAATATCATCTCAGCAAAAATATCAGGTAACTTGGTATCTATTAATGTAAGATTATTAGAAAACTTACAGTTTTCAACCCTAATAAATTCTAGTTTTCCGCCCTGGAAGTTGATTTCTTTTATTTTTTCCTTTATCCCTTTAAGAGAATTAATATATTCAATTTTCTTATCTTTTAGATTATGTATTTGAAATATAAAGTTGGTAGCTCTACTTGCATTTAAAAGTGTCGCAGGGCTTCCCAGTTGAGACTTAATACTAAATCCTAAAGTAGGTGTAATACCCGTTCTTAAATCATGAACAACAATATGAATATCACTTTTTGACGAGGAACTTGCACTGAGATGAGTAAAGCCGAGCTTCTTTAGAAAATCATCAATACTCGGGATAGAGAAAGCCCTATTCCCTGATGCATTTTTTATTTCTGATAGCAGTAAAACAGCTTTTTCCTTAAATTCAGAGATTGGAACTGTGAATTCTTTATCCTTATATGTAACTATAATATTTTGAAAATTGTCATGAAGTATATATGAACCCTCATAATTTTTTTCCTGCCGAAGAATTGATAAAATCGGCATTACAATTCCCAGTTTATTTAGTTGACTATCACCTAGATAAAGCTGACCATCAGCCAATAACTTAAAGAGGGCATAAGGCTCACTCCACTCTCCTCTATTACCAGAAAAAAATTCAGTCATATAAAGTTCCTAATTTTTCTAAAATTTTCTTACCGGTGGCTTGAATAGCCGGTACAGCTACCGAATTACCGAATTGTTTATACGCTGAAGCATCAGCGACAGGAATAACATAGCTATCAGGAAAACCTTGTAATCTTGCCCATTCTCTCGGAGTCATTTTACGAATACCTTCGCGGTTTACCTCCCCTTTAATATTCGTAGTGGGAGTAAAATCCGTAATCCTAGGATCAATTACAAGATTACGTTCACGCCCCATTCCTCCTACTACAATCGCATTAGCTATTCCATCATCAGGAATAATTTCATAACCAAAGCCATTACCTTTGCTCTCATGGCGTTCCTTATGCTTTCTTAATGTATCAATATATTGAGTTGATAAATAATATTTAGTCGGAACCGGATTTTCTTCCCTAATATCAGAAAAAGTTACCGTTTTATCTAATGCATCAGGATAACTAAAACTATTGACACCCGTGCTTTTATGAAAGCCTACAATATAAATTCTTTCTCTATTTTGGGGTACACCAAAATTCTTGGCATTAACAATTTCCGGTTCAGGAACAAAATAACCTAAATCTTCTCTTAATACATTCAATATGGTTTTTAATGTTCTACCTTTGTCGTGATTTGTTAATCCTTTTACATTCTCCAAAAAGAATGCTTTAGGTTGATGACGACGTATAATTTCTGCAACATCAAAAAATAAAGTTCCTCTAGTATCTTCAAACCCTCCACGTTTTCCTGCTATAGAAAACGCCTGACAAGGAAAACCTGCGCATAAAATATCAAATTTCTCAGGAATAAAACTCTTTGTTTCTTCTAATGTAATATCACCGTAAGGCAAATCACCAAAATTAGCTTCATAAGTTTTCTGTGCCTGTTCATCCCATTCACTAGAAAAAACACATTTACCACCTAATTTTTGCATGGCAATACGAAATCCACCAATACCTGCAAATAAATCAATAAAAGTAAACTTCTCTTGTGAATTAGATTTAAATATGGTGTCCCGTTCAAATAGACTATATTGCGCAGCCGGCTCTTCTACTAAGCCATCATCTAACACATCTTTCATAAATTGCTTTCTGTATCTCTAAACTAAACTTTTCAGGATTTTTTAATACATCCTTTCCCCAAAATCGAAATATTATCCAACCTTCAGAAATAAGATACTCGTTTACTGTCTTATCTCTCTGCATATTATGCTCAATTTTTGAAATCCAAAAATCTTTGTTGCTTTTAATATCATACTTTCGAATATCCCAATCCTTTCCGTGCCAAAATTCTCCGTCAATAAAAATTGCAATTTTGTACTTTTTAAAACTTAAATCGGGAGTGCCAAAAATACTTTTATCATTCTTACGATATCTTAATCCTAAACCCCATAAATGCTTAGCAAGCAGTAATTCAGGCTTTGTACCTTTGCTCTTACTGCTAGCCTTCATACACTTTTTACGCTGTTCAGGAGTTAATTTATCCATAGTTGATATATACCAATAGTAGACAGCAACTTTTAATTGGCCATAATTAAACTGACTACAACGCCTCAATCGCCTTATACTGTTCACGAATTTTTTCTAATCCGGATTGGTATTCGGCTTGTTTTTCGCGTTCTTTGGCGATAACTGCTTCCGGGGCTTTAGCGACGAAGGCTTCGTTGCTGAGTTTGCTTTCAATGCGTTTGACTTCGTTTTGATATTTTTCAATCTCTTTGGTTAAACGGGCAAGCTCGGCTTCTTTATTGATGAAACCTGCCATCGGTACGAGGATTTCGGTGTTGCCGACTAACTTCGCTACGGCTAACGGCGCTTGTTCACCCTCTTTAAGCACGCTGACGTTGTCTAACTTCGCCATGGCTTGTAAAAGTGCGGTCTGTTTTTCCAGTATTTTTTGCTCGTCCGCAGAAATATTACGGAATAACAGATCGAGGCCTTTGCTTGGTGGAATATTGCATTCAGCACGGATGTTACGTACGGCAACAATCACTTCTTTAAGCCAATTGATCTCTGTTTCAGCCTCGGCATCAAACGCGTTTTCTTCGATGCGAGGGAAAGGTTGCAACATGATGCTGTCGGCGGTGATGCCCACAAAGCCTTTCACTTTTTGCCAAATTTCTTCGGTAATAAATGGCATGAGCGGGTGTGCTAAACGCAACAATTTTTCCAACACATGAACTAAGGTTTGGCTTGCTGCACGAATTTGCGCTGCGTTGCCGTTGGCAAATACCGGTTTGGTGAGCTCCAAATACCAGTCGCAGAATTGGTTCCAAGTGAATTCATAAATCGCATTGGCACAAAGGTCGAAACGGTATTGGCTTAATGCACTGCGGAAAGTTTCTACTGTGCGATTGAATTCAGATTGAATCCAACGATCTGCCACGGAGAATTCAATTTCGCCTTGGCTTAAATCTAATTTGTCATTGGTGAGCACGAAACGGCTTGCATTCCACAACTTGTTACAGAAGTTACGATAGCCTTCTAGGCGTTTCATATCCCAGTTGATATCACGGCCGTTTGAAGCCAATGCAGCTAATGTAAAGCGCAATGCGTCTGTGCCGTGAGCGGCAATACCCTCAGCAAACTCTTTGCGGGTCGCTTTGGCAATTTTCTCTGCTAATTGTGGCTGCATCATGTTGCCGGTGCGTTTTTCAAGTAAATCTTCAAGGCTAATGCCGTCAATCATATCGATAGGATCAAGTACATTACCTTTCGATTTCGACATTTTTTGGCCTTGCTCATCACGGATTAAGCCCGTTACGTACACCGTTTTGAATGGTACTTGCGGTTTGCCGTTTTCATCTTTCACGAAGTGCATCGTGAACATAATCATACGCGCAACCCAGAAGAAGATGATGTCAAAGCCCGTGATTAAGACATCCGTTGGATGGAACATTTTAAGTTCTTTGGTTTGCTCCGGCCAACCTAAGGTAGAGAACGTCCATAAACCTGAGGAGAACCACGTGTCTAGCACATCTTCATCTTGTTTTAACCCAACCGCAGAATCTAAGTTATATTTTGACCGCACTTCGGCTTCGTTGCGTGCGACATAAACGTTGCCTTCTGCGTCATACCACGCAGGAATACGGTGTCCCCACCAAAGTTGGCGAGAAATACACCAATCTTGAATATCACGCATCCAAGAGAAGTAAAGGTTTTCGTATTGTTTCGGTACGAATTGGATTTCGCCGTCTTCCACCGCTTTAATTGCCACATCAGCAAGCGGTTTCACGCTCACATACCATTGGTCGGTTAACATCGGCTCAATCGGCACACCACCACGGTCGCCATAAGGCACTTTCAAATCATGCGGTTTAATTTCGTCTAATAAACCTAGCGCTTCAAAATCTGTCACGATTTTCTTACGTGCAGCGAAACGCTCTAAACCACGGAAATCAGCAGGGATCGTTGCTTCATAGCCGGCAAGCGGTTTGCCATCGGTACCGATAATTTCCGCTTCATCACGAATATCCGCATTTAAGGTTAACACGTTAACCATTGGCAAGCTGTGACGTTTACCCACTTCATAGTCGTTAAAGTCATGCGCAGGGGTGATTTTCACCACACCGGTACCGAATTCACGATCCACATATTCATCAGCAATAATCGGAATTTCACGATTTGCCAACGGCAGAACCACGGTTTTACCGATTAAAGATTGATAACGCTCATCTTCCGGGTGAACCGCCACCGCCGTATCACCCAACATGGTTTCCGGACGCGTGGTTGCCACAACTAAATAATCTTTACTATCCGCCGTTTTCGCACCGTTAGCTAACGGATAGCGGAAATGCCAAAGGGAACCTTTGATCTCTTTGTTTTCCACTTCTAAATCGGAAATTGCGGTGTGCAGTTTTGGATCCCAGTTTACCAAGCGTTTGCCACGGTAAATCAAACCTTCCTCGTGCAAGCGAACAAACACTTCTTTTACCGCATTGGATAAACCGTCGTCCATGGTGAAGCGCTCGCGTTCCCAGTCGATAGAGTTACCTAAACGGCGCATTTGTTGGCTAATTGTGCCACCTGAATAAGCTTTCCAGTCCCAAATTTTGTTGATAAACGCTTCACGACCATAATCGTGGCGAGTTTTGCCTTCTTCTGCCGCAATTTTACGCTCCACCACCATTTGGGTGGCGATGCCCGCGTGGTCTGTTCCCGCTTGCCATAAGGTATTATGCCCTTCCATACGATTAAAACGGATTAAGGTATCCATTAAGGTTTGTTGGAAAGCATGCCCCATGTGTAGGGAACCCGTTACGTTCGGAGGCGGAATTGCAATGCAATAGCTCGGCACGTTTTCATTTTCAGTCGGTTTAAAATAACCGCTCTCTTCCCAATGTTGATAAAGGGCTTGTTCTACCGCAGACGGATTAAAACGGTCTGCCATTTCGAATTTTTGGGTCATTTATTTTTTCTCTTTGGTAGGAGGATTTAGCCCATCACATTATTTAATATTGAAATGATGTACTAAAGCCACCCTACATTACTATTTTTGTTTCTTTCTTAATTTAAGTCTTCTTTTATCCATATCTACTTCAATTTCTTCATAATCTTTATAAAGAACAATCAATAAAGATATGCCAATAAAAACAACTCCAATAATAACAGCAACTTCTAATCCTGTTAAAGTTGCAATTGCAGAAACTCCTAAAGTAGTAGATATTCCACCAGTAAAAGGTGCTGCAGCAATTGCTGCAGTTAATGCTGCAATTGTTGGAGCGCCAAATTTTGTAACTTTCTTAGACTTATGTAGTTTTTCTGCTAACTCTCCAATGACAACGATTTCTTTTTCACCGTTTTTCATTGCTTTTTCTAATTCTTCTTTTGTCTCAACTGTAATAGACATTTTAGTTCCTCCTATTTAATGACTTAAATGAAATTACGTAAAAACTCCCTTCATTCGAATAAATCCCCCGAATCACTTCTTTCAACTCATCCAACCCCATATTTTCCTGCTTCGCATGTTGTTCCGTTAGCTCGTCAAGAGTAATCGGCGACACACTTAACACTTCAATAGTGCAGAAATATTGGTTATCCTCAAATCGACCAACACGCAAAATATCGCCCGCTTTAAAATGGCTTTCGGATTTATCCCGAATGGTGATGGTTTTCCGCCCGGCGAGGATGTCGGCTTCAAAGCGTTGGTAAAAAGTGATGTCGTTCATAAAAGTGCGGTCAATTTTTTAAGTGTTTTTTGTAACCATCCCCCCCCTCTTTGGCAAAGAGGGGGAGTTTTTTATATCATTATGCCTGCTCCGTACTCAACGCCCAACCTAACTGTCTTAGTTGTTTATAACGCTCACGCGCTAAAGCTTTTGGTTGTTCTTCCACAGGAACAAAATCGATAATTTGGTTGAAACTATTAATGTATTCCGGCAGTTGCGGTTGCAGATTAATCAGCAAATCACGGCTTTGCGCATTGCGTTTGCCCGTCCAACTAATTTCAATGGGCGTGGCATACGTGGTGGCTTCGCCGGAAAGGTTGTGCGGAACGAACTCGTCGGGTTCCCGTTGCCACAAAGCCTCGTCAATTTTCAACGCCTGCACCTCGCTTTCACACACCAACAACACTCGCTTGCCAAGTCGCCATGCAGAGGCGGCAAGATCGCAAGCCAAACTTTCCACAGCGGATAAATTTGGTCGGACAGGCGAGGTGTCGCTAAGTAAGTAAAATTGTGCGTTTTTTGGCATAAAAAAAGTTCAAAAATTGAGAATTTTAACCGCAAGATTTTAGCGGAAATCGGCCCAAATAGAAAATGTTAATTTCCGAAACATTTTGCAAACCGACCGCACTTTATGATCTAAGTCACAAAACTGTTTTTCTGTTTATGATTTCAGTTCATAGATTGGTTTGCCGGTGTTAGAATCCAACTAACTTTTCATTAATAATCAATAAGAGGTAATTACAATGGCATTTCGCATTGAAAAAGACACGATGGGTGAAGTTCAAGTTCCTGCAGATAAATACTGGGCTGCGCAAACCGAACGTTCTCGTAACAATTTTAAAATCGGCCCTGAGGCTTCAATGCCTCGTGAAATTATCGAAGCCTTTGGTTATTTGAAAAAAGCGGCAGCATTTGCCAACCATGATTTAGGCGTGTTACCTGCTGAAAAACGTGATTTGATCGCACAAGCCTGCGATGAAATTTTAGCAAATAAATTAGACGATCAATTCCCGTTGGTGATTTGGCAAACCGGTTCCGGTACACAATCCAACATGAACGTGAACGAAGTAGTGGCAAACCGCGCGCACGTTTTACATGGTGGCAAATTAGGGGAAAAATCTTTCGTTCACCCAAATGATGATGTGAACAAATCCCAATCTTCTAACGATACCTTCCCAACCGCTATGCATATTGCAGCATACAAAAAAGTGGTTGAACACACTATTCCTTGTGTAGAACGCTTGCAAAAAACCTTTGCGGCAAAATCTGAAGCCTTCAAAGATGTGGTGAAAATCGGTCGTACGCACTTAATGGATGCGACGCCATTAACATTAGGTCAAGAATTCTCTGCTTATGCGGCACAATTAGACTTCGGCTTGCGCGCGTTAAAACACACTCTTCCGCATTTAAGTCAGTTAGCCCTTGGCGGCACAGCGGTAGGTACCGGTTTGAACACGCCAAAAGGTTATGATGTGAAAGTGGCGGAATACATTGCAAAATTCACCGGACATCCTTTTGTGACCGCAGAAAATAAATTTGAAGCCTTAGCCGCGCATGATGCCATTGTGGAAACCCACGGCGCATTACGTCAGCTTGCCATGAGCTTATTCAAAATTGCTAACGACATTCGTTTATTGGCATCCGGCCCGCGTTCCGGTATCGGTGAAATTTTAATCCCTGAAAATGAACCGGGTTCTTCCATCATGCCGGGTAAAGTCAATCCGACCCAATGCGAAGCGTTAACTATGGTGTGTGCGCAAGTATTCGGTAACGATACTACTATTGCTTTCGTTGGCTCACAAGGCCACTTCCAATTAAACGTGTTCAACCCGGTTATGGTGGCAAATTTCTTACAATCTGCGCAATTATTGGGTGATGCCTGCGTATCCTTTGATGAACACTGTGCAGTCGGCATCGAACCGAACTATCCTCGCATTAAACAACAATTGGAAAATTCATTGATGTTAGTGACCGCACTTAATACGCATATCGGTTATGAAAATGCGGCAAAAATTGCGAAAACCGCACACAAAAACGGCACAACCTTACGCGAAGAAGCCATTAATCTTGGCTTGGTGTCAGCCGAAGACTTCGACAAATGGGTGCGCCCTGAAGACATGGTGGGCAGCTTAAAATAGGTCTACCAAAAGCAAAATGAAAAAGACGAGATCGCTTTCTCGTCTTTTTTGTTATAATTGCCCACATAACATTTTTCTGACGGATTGTTTATGAAACTGAAATCATTGCTGTTTATTTTAAGTTTAATACCGACCGCACTTTCCGCGCAGTGGGTGAATGTGGGGAATGCCGATTATAACTGGGGACCGTTTTTGGTGTACTCCATTGATTTGGCGACAGAAAATGGCGAATACAAAGAAAACCAACTCCCAATGATGCTTTCTTTCAAATATGAAAAACCTGTTGAAGGCAAAAATTTCGCCATCAGCTTAATTAAAGAAATGGAACATTTGAAAGCGGATAAAACCAAAATGGATTTGTGGCTAAAAGAAATGCAGGAGATTTTCCCCGATTTCTCGCCAAATGCCGTATTACGCTATATTGCTTTGCCCGACAAAGGCTATTTTATTTTGAACGATTCTATTTTGGATCATGAGTTTGAACCGGAATTTAGCCAAATGCTTATCAATATTTGGTTATCGCCGGAGAGTAATTTTATCAAATTACAACCGCAATTATTAGGTAAAGAAAAAGGATCAACTTCACTGGACGAGTTTAAAACCCAACCGGAAGTTGACCCAATGGGTGAAGATGATGCCAGCCCTCAACTACCACCGAATTTCCCATTGAATACATTAGATCCTGACATGAATGGTTAACAAAAAAGAGTCGTGTTAAACGACTCTTTTTTGTTGAAGTTAAGCTTCTTTAAAAGCTTTAATCTGTTGTAAATGCTGGGAAATCTGCTTGAACTTGTGGGTTTCTACGGCATCCCAAATCACATCATAATAAGGCGATAGAACCTTGGCACTGCGTTGGGAATCTAAAATGCCGTCTTCTACAGACAAAAACACCAAACAATGAGCTTTATTTTTCAAACGGAAATTTTCCACGCACTTGGTCGCAATGTCTTCATATTCTTCCGGACGATCGATTTTGCCACCCATATTTTCCTGCGGAAATAAATTCGGATTGAAAATCGCTTGTTTAATGCCACACAAAAAACCAATGCGTTCCGCCCAATAACCACCAAGTCCGACGCCACAAATTAACGGTTTCTCATCTTTCGATTCGGATACCAATTTATGCACTTCTTTTAAAAGAAATTGCATATCGTGACGCGGGTACAATGTGCTGTAATTAATAAAACGCACATCATCATCGATAAATTTTAGCTGCAATACTTTTTCGTGATTGCCCGGGCTACTGGAATCAAAACCGTGTAAATAAATAATCATTTTATTACTCCAACCTGATTACGAATCTTTTGTTCTAAATGTAAGATCATCTGCAAGGCAATATCAATGCCACTGGTTTTCTCGATCATTTCAAGCCCCGGACTGGCATTGACTTCTAATACCAACGGGCCATTGGCTGAACGGATTAAATCCACGCCTGCCACGTCCAAGCCTAACACTTTCGTTGCGTTTAAGGCAATGTGTTTTTCCTGTTCGGTTAATACAACTTTTTCTGTAGTGGCACCACGGTGACAATTAGCACGAAATTCACCATTTTGCCCGATGCGTTGCATGGTTGCGATAATGCGGTTGCCCACCACAAAGCAACGTAAATCGGCGCCTTGGGCTTCTGCAATAAATTCCTGCGCTAATGCCGGCACATTCGCCTGCTTCAATGTTTCTAAAATACTGACCGCACTTTGTGGCTGTTCCGCCAAAATCACACCAATACCTTGCGAGCCGCTTAGGGTTTTCAAGATAGTTGGCGCACTGATGTGCTGTACCGCACGATTGGCATCCACTTCCATACCGCCAAGTAAAGAATCCGGCACAGCAATGTCATGTTGCAACAACATTTGCAAGCTCAACCATTTATCTCGCGCATTGCAAAAGGCTTCTACATTATTCAAGCAAGGTACACCCAATGCTTGAAAATAGTGCAATACGCGACAGCCCATGAGCATACTGCCTGTACCAAAGCGGGGTAACACGGCATCATATTGTGGCAATAATTGCGCTTCACTTTCCACATCCGCCTGATAATACAAAGCAAAGTGCGGTGGATTTTTACCGAGTTTTATCAAACAACGATTCGGATCGAGAATATCCATTTGATGGCCGTTTTCTTCTGCCGCCTGTTTTAAACGCCGACAGCTATACAAACGCGGTTCACGGCACAACATTAATAGTTTCATTGATATATTACTTTTTAATAAAACCTTGTTGCTGCAAATAAGCCAATACTTTCGGGCGAATCGGCTTATCCAAACTCTTAATCACATTACGCGACCAATCCATGTCGATATTACTACGCTGACGGTAATATTCCGCCACGGTTTGGTTATATTCGTCCAATTTGGTGGTATCCAACGGTTGGTAGGCATTTTCAAAGAATAAGGTTTCTTTTGGTAACCGTGGTTTACTCGGCGGATCTTGATCAGGATAGCCCAAACACATGCCGACCATTGGTAAGCAATGTTCCGGCAAGTTTAACAATTTGCCGACAGCGTCCATTTCATTACGCAAAGAACCGATATACACTCCGCCGAGCCCTAAACTTTCCGCCGCCAACAACACATTTTGCGACATAATACCGGTATCCACCGCGCCGATGAGCAGCACTTCCGCATAATCTAACTGCGCGGTTGGGCAAATTTGTTTATGTTTATGAAAATCCACACAAAATACCCAAAACTCCGGTGCGCTTTTCACATATTCCTGATTAGAGCTATACACCATCATCTGCTCACGCAGCGCAGGATCGGTAATACGCACAATAGAAACACATTGCAAATGATTAGAGGTGGATGCCAAACGGGCCGCATTGACTAATTGCTCAATGACCTTCTCTTCTATCGGTTCAGAAGTGAAATGACGAATAGAACGATGGGATAATATGCAATCTAAAGTGGAAGACGTATATTTTTTTTCAGACATAAAATTTCCTCATACGGCGGCGTTAAAATTCGTCGTATTTTACACCAACTGCCTCAAAATCACTTTATTCTTTTTCGTGCACGCCGTAAAATCAGCGCGTTTATTTACCACACAAAAGGAAAAATGATGTTTGTGACAATTTATGGCCGCCTAAGTTGCCCGTACTGCGTACGCGCTAAAGCCTTAGCGGAAAAATTAAAAAATTCGGTGGATAATTTTGATTATCGCTACATCGATATTATCGAGCAAGGTCTAAGTAAAGACGATATTGCTAAAATTATCGGCAAACCGGTACAAACCGTGCCGCAAATTTTAGTTGATGAAAAACACATTGGCGGCTGTACTGACTTCCAAGCCTTCGTGCGTGATCAATTTGGCATTGACTAATTTCTCAGTGTGATAAAACAAAAAGTGCAATCTATCTACTTTGTACTATTTTTTATTTCCTCAAGGCCTCCTTGCACAATAAGTAAGTTTTCAGTGAGTTAATAATGAATAACAATCATCTCGGCAACATCGGTAAAGTCCAATAATTTTTAAACATAACTTGTCCATTTGTAATGGTCACACGAATCAGGCGTTGTATATTTTTCATTTTTAATAAGTTGTTTTGAATATGACGCTCCTCCGTCACTAAGCCGCTAGCAGAGGAATTACCGTTATTTGGCGCATCACTACTGTATCCATTCGTTATGATTCCCACTGATATATGAAGAATGGTTACACCACCCTCACACAAAACTACAGAACTAACCAGAGCATTTTCACATGGTTTGGAAATAATATTCCATAAGCAGATACGCAGACAAATCACTTCCGAGCTATAAGAAAAATTACATTCCACGGTAATGTTAGCTTCGTCAAAAGTGTCGTTCAAATCGGTTTTAATGAAAAAAATCCTATAAATACTGAACCTTCTCCCTCCAGTAAATAGGCATCTCGGAAAATCCTCCCGAAATACGGAATTTATTCTGCTCTTCCAAATAACTGCTATCACACCATTTCAACACAATAGCCATAATTTTACTTACCCCAAGCTGTAAACAATTCATTACACAAAATTCTGACACGGAATGGCTGATTTGACTGTAGCCCATAAAGTGCCCGCTCATATATAAAATATCATCCATAAATTTCAGACAAAATTAACATTTTGTGACTTATATCACGATCTTTATTTTACAGACTGTAAATTTTAAAATACAATCACCGTCAATTTTTAAATACATACTAAGGAACAGCAATGAACAAAACAGTGGGAAGTACGTTGTTAGTCGCAGGTACAATGATTGGCGCAGGTATGTTGGCTATGCCACTCACCTCCGCCGGGATTGGTTTTAGTGCCACCTTGCTTTTATTATTAGGCTTGTGGGCATTATTAACATTTACCGCATTACTTTTCGTTGAACTTTACCAAACTGCGCCAAGCGATGCAGGCATCGGTACCTTGGCCGAACAATATTTCGGTCGACCGGGACGCATCATTTCCACCGCTGTATTAATCATCTTTTTATACGCCTTAATCGCCGCCTATATCAGCGGAGGCGGCTCATTATTGGCCGATACTCTGCCTACGATTATCGATGATGAAACTACCGGCAAAACCGCCGTATTAATTTTCACCGTTTTCTTCGGTGCTTTTATTGTCATCGGCACACACAGCGTGGATAAAATCAACCGCTTGCTGTTTTTCACCATGATCGCCACGTTCATCGTAGTATTGGCGCTCATGTTACCGGCCATCAAATTAGATAATCTCATGGCCATGCCGATTGATAACGCCCTGATTATTTCCGCCAGTCCGGTATTTTTCACCGCCTTCGGCTTCCACGGCTCCATTCCAAGTTTAAACAAATACTTAGACGGTAACGTAAAAGCCCTTCGCATAGCCATTTTGGTCGGTTCCGGCATCACCCTATTCGCCTACATATTGTGGCAACTTTCCACCCACGGTTTGCTCACACAAAACGAGTTTCTGCAAATCTTGCAAAAGGATCCGACCTTAAATGGTTTGGTCACCGCTACCCTTACCATTACGCAAAGCAACATCATGGCAAACGCGGTGAAAATCTTCTCCACCCTGGCGTTAATCACTTCATTTTTAGGCGTGGGAATCGGCTTATTAGAATGTATCGAAGACTTATTAAAACGTTCCTTTAACATCAACGCAGGTCGTTTCTCCCTTGGTTTAATGACCTTCATCCCGCCTATCGTCTTCGCCTTGTTCTACCCGAAAGGTTTCATCCTTGCCTTAGGCTACGCCGGTCAAATGTTCGCTTTCTACGCCGTAGTTCTTCCGGTCTCTCTCGTGTGGAAGGCTCGTAAAATTCATCCCAACCTACCGTATAAAGTTTGGGGTGGTAATTTGACACTTTTCATCGTGTTAGTGTTAGGTGTTATTATCACGTCCATTCCATTTGCCATTCGAGCGGGTTATCTGCCGTTTGTGGTGGGATAAAAACACTAAAAAAGTGACCGCACTTTATTAAAGTGCGGTCACTTTTTTGTGCGTTTCTCTACATCAATTTGATGGAAAACAGGTTCACAGTTAGATCAAATAAACAGCGGCGTGGACGCTTGGGTTATTTTTCATCATATCTAATCAAGGCAGAATAAATCCCGTCTTCCAATTGCCTTAGCTTAGAAAAAACCAATCAATGCGTTAAACAAATAAGTAACACCACCCCAAGCCCATTTTGTTAACGCCACAGCAGCCCATCCCATCAGAATTAGCATAATCAAACCAAAGAAATCAGGCAGGTGCAGATAAATCCATGCGGCAACAGGATGGCGCCAAAAGGCAGATTTTTCCTGTTTCTTTTCAAGACCGGCGTGCATGAACGGGCGTTCCAAATGCAAGGTACTATCTATGCCATACTCGCTGCGAACGTGCTCATTGATAATTTTCATGGTGCGATAAGTCGGTTGTAGGAAGATGTCAATAAGTGTGCCCAACACCGGAATCATGCCCAATAACATATCGGCAAAAGCCAAATACACCGCCGGTCGCATTTTATGTTCCGGTACGCCTAACTCTTTGCCCATGCGGAAGGCTTTTAAAGTCAGTAATAGGCCGGTGATGTCGCCGACAAAAGGAATGAGCGAAAGAATAGCATCGAGACCAACCCCTTGTTTAGTAAAGGGAATACAGAAGAGACAATCCATCGTGTTAGCATATTTAGCCAAATGACGTTCACGACGAATAATTTCCTGCTGTTCAAAAGGAATAAGAGTATTGTTATTTTTCATTTTGTTCTCAATATTGGTTCCATGTAGATTATTTTAATGCGCGCAGATTATTATCTATTTTTTAGCATTTAGCCAGTTAAGAAATAAGTGGAAAGTGCGGTGGATTTTCGAAGAGATATTTTCGTTAGAGAATTAGCCACAACCGGAAGAAGCCGGCTGACATACTGACTGGTATGAGCAATGAAGAATTTTTATAGGGACAGACATAAAGCCCATCCCTACAAAATAGAATCCCAAAAGTGCGGTCGTTTTTTGAGATGAATTTTAACGGTTGGAATTACTGCCCGTAATACGCATTTTTGCCATGTTTGCGTAGATAATGTTTATCCAATAATTCTTGTTGCATCGGTTGCAAATTCGGGCGGAGTTGACGGGTGAATAAATTCATGTAGCCGATTTCTTCCAGTACTACCGCATTATGAACGGCGTTGTCGGCGTCGGTACCCCAGGCGAACGGGCCGTGGGAATGGACTAACACGGCGGGCACATCTTTCGGGTCGATGCCACGTTTGCGGAAGGTTTCCACGATAACTTTGCCAGTTTCCAATTCGTATTCGCCTTGAATTTCTGCCGGGGTCATTTTGCGGGTGCAAGGGATGGAGCCGTAGAAATAGTCGGCGTGGGTGGTGCCGGCGGCGATTAAATCTTCACCTGCTTGCGACCAAATGGTGGCGTGGCGTGAGTGGGTGTGTACGATACCACCGATAGTTGGGAATTCACGGTAAAGCTCCAAGTGCGTTGGCGTGTCGGAGGACGGTTTTTTTGTCCCTTCCACCACTTTGCCACTGAATAAATCCACCACCACCATATCTTCTGCCGTCATAACATCATATTCCACACCGGAAGGTTTAATGACTACCAAATTTCTCTCGCGGTCAATAGCAGACACGTTGCCCCAAGTGAATGTGACCAAATAGTGTTTTGGCAACGCTAAATTAGCTTTTAACACTTTTTCCTTCAATTCTTCTAACATTGGAAACCACCTTCTTTCATTTTTTGTTCAATCCAACGGCGAGCATTAATAATTTCAGCAATTGGCTCGTCGGCTTTTTCTGTCCACATTTCAATTAAGAATGCGCCGCGGTAATTTAATTCTGCCAAGGTTTTGAAACAGGTAACGAAATCCACACATCCCTCACCAAATGGCACATCACGGAATTGGCCTTTACAGGTTTCTGTCACTTTATAAGTATCTTTCAAATGGATGGCAGAGATTTTATCGATGCCCAATTTCAACTCTTCCGCGACATTGTCGTTCCACGCACTTAAGTTACCAAGATCAGGATATACGGTGAACCACGGAGAACGAAGGATGTCATCCCATTTTTTCCAACGGCTGATGGAACTCATTAATTTGGTGTCCATGATTTCTACCGCTATCATCACTTGGTTACTTGCCGCCAATTCCACCGCCCATTCCAGACCTTCTTGGAAACGTTGCAGGGTGCCTTCGTCCTGTTCTTCGTAATACACGTCATAGCCTGCCAGTTGGATAGTACGAATGCCTAAATCCACCGCTAGCTTAATAGCTTTTTCCATAATTTCATAAGCGCGTGCGCGGGTCGCCTCATCACGACTCCCGAACGGGAAGCGACGATGGCCGGAAAGACACATGGAAGGAATAGTGATGCCTGTTTTAATAATAGCTTTCACCAACTGAATACGCTCTTTTTCACTCCAATCCAAGCGTGCCAAACGTTCATCGGTTTCATCAATGGAGATTTCAACAAAATCAAAACCGCAGGCTTTGGCAATGGAAAGACGATCTTGCCAACTAATATTTTTCGGCAGGGCTTTTTCATAAATACCCAGTTTATGTTTTCTCACAATACACTCCTTTACTTATGGATCAGCAGTAAATCCACCACATCAGGCAAGAATAACCTCTAATCCTTTATCTCTTAATTCTTGAATAATCTTTGGATCGGCCTCTTTTCCAGTCACCAGTAAATCAATATCTTTCAGTTTGCTAAACAGCATGCCCACTTCGCGTCCGAGCTTTGAACTGTCAACCAACGCAACCAGTTTACTGACCTTGGGTAAAATATGCTGTTCCGAATTGGCGATAATCATATCTGTTTTGTATAAGCCGTCTGTGGTCATGCCTTTGCCGCTAGTAAACATAATATTGGCGGCATAAGCCGGTTCGTTAGTGGAGTTTAGGGATAAAGTCACCGCTTTATTTTTATTATATTGACCACCCATAATGACGACATCGTCATGATTATGTTCAATGAGGAAATTAGCCAAAGGCAAATAGTTGGTAATGATCTGTACATTGCATCCGCACAGGCTATCCGCCAGCATTTGCATGGTGGTGCCGCAAGTCAGTACGACGCTTTGCCCGTTTTCACAAAGTTTTGCTGCGACTTCGGCAATGCGTTGTTTTTCTTCGGCATTATTAACAACACGGGGCTGCGCATATTTTTTACCGTTAAGGGCAAGGTATTCGGCGCCGTTACGGACTTTTCTAAGTAACCCTTGCGCATTTAATTTATTAATATCGCGACGTGCTGTTGCCGGCGAGATGTTAAAGGTATCGATAATTTCGTTGGTCGAAAGAAGGGTTCGCTCTTTCAGTAAATCTAATATTTGATTATGACGATAACGTTCGTTCATTATGTTTTCCTTTTCATTTCCTACATCCATAACCTAATGAACTGCCTGAGAATTGCCGCCGCTAAAAAGCGACGGCAATATTTTATTTAACTTAAAGCATGGATTTAAACTGGATGTTCGGTTCCTGCTCAAAGCAATCATCAAAACCACGCGGATGATGATATTCAATCAAATCTTTATCACGCGGGTACACATATTTACCGCCGACTTCCCAGATAAACGGATGGAATTTATACTGCAAACGATCTTTACGCATACGCCATAATGCGAGAATTTCATCAGTGCTGGCCATGAAATTAGTCCAAATGTCATGATGCACCGGAATAATCACATTGGTGCGTAAACATTCTGCCATACGGAGCAAATCTACAGAGGTCATTTTATCAGCAATACCCACTGGGTTTTCGCCGTAGTTATTTAATGCCACATCAATATCGAAATCTTTACCATGTTTGGCAAATTGAATGGAATAGTGAGAATCGGCACCATGATAAATATTACCGCCTGGCGTTTTGAACACATAGTTCACCGCTTTACGCCCCATTTCTTCATCAGACGGGCAAAGCCCTTTTAATTCGCCTCCTCTCTCTTCCGCACCTTCAACCGGCAATGTCACCAGGCAAGTGCGGTCGAAAGAATCCAAGGCATAAATTTCAACATCTTTTAATTTCACCATATCACCCGGTTTAACGATAATGATCCGTTCTTCCGGTACACCCCAATTTTTCCATAATTCGGCGCAATGCCATGGACCAACAAATTTCACATGATCCAATTTGGGGTTATTCACGATTGCTGCCGCGACGTTTACATCAATATGGTCGCTATGATAATGGGAAGCCAAAATAAAATCGACTTCGTTGATGGCAAACGGATCTAATACCATCGGTTGGGCGCGCAAATTTGGTTGAAGCTTACGCACACCCGCCATATTTGCCATTTGGTGACCGCGTACCATATCTTTTACTTTTTTAGTACTCTTACCACGATTGCACCATAGATCCATGCAAATATTGGCGCCTGCCGGAGTTTTAATCCACACACCAACACAGCCTAGCCACCACATAGCAAAATTGCCTTCGGGTACCACTTCGTTTTCAATCTCTTCATTTAACCAAGTGCCCCATTCTGGGAAGGTGGAAAGAATCCAGCTTTCGCGGGTGATTTCATTAACTTTAGCCATACAATACACTCCTTATTTTTAGGTTTAGTAGAATAATTTAATCATTTATAATCATAAACAATCATTCAAAATAAGGGAATCTTTTTTTTATTTTTCTATTAAAATAGGTTAAAAATTTATTAGATTTCAGATTTAACTAACGTTTTAACCTTAGATACCAACGCCAACTCTTGATTCGAAATTTCTAATCACACATAAGTATTTCACAATAAAATAAATCGTGACATTGCTCACAATTTATCAAAAAACATCTTTTAAAAATCATTATAAATATTTATTATCCGCCGCTAATAAACGAAATTTACGCATGAATATTTATATTAACTCTACATTTCAAGGAGCATTACTATGGAAATCTTCATGTGGATCAACGAACAGATCCTCTCTAAAGCGCCACTTCTACTCGGTATCGTAGCCTGTATCGGTTACATCCTGTTGAAAAAAGACACAGCAACCATCATCAAAGGCACCATTAAAACTATCGTCGGTTTCATGTTGGTTCAAGTAGGTGCTGCAACCTTAGTTGCCGGTTTTAAACCAATTATCGAAAACTTGGCGAAATTCCACAACTTAACCGGTGCGGTTATCGACCCTTACACCAGTATGCAAGCCACCATTCAAACCATGGGCGATAACTATGGTTGGGTGGGATATGCCGTGTTATTAGCGTTGGCCTTGAACATTTTATTAGTGGTATTCAGACGCTTCACCGGTATCCGCACCATCATGCTTACCGGTCACATCATGTTCCAACAAGCTGGCTTGGTGGCAGTGTTCTATATGATTATCGGTGCATCCATGTGGGAAACCATCGTTTATACCGCGGTCATCATGGCGTTATATTGGGGAATCTCATCCAATATTATGTATAAACCTACCCAATCCGTCACCGGTGGTGCAGGCTTCTCGATTGGTCACCAACAACAGGTCGCTTCATGGATCGCTACGAAAATCGCACCGAAACTCGGGGATAAAAATGACAACGTGGATCACATGGATTTACCGAAATGGTTACACATTTTCCACGACAGCATTTCCGCCACCGCTATTGTAATGTCGGTATTCTTCGGGATTATTTTGCTTTCTTTCGGCTTAGATAACTTACAAACCATGGCAGGTAAAACCCACTGGTCGATTTACATTTTAGAAACCGGTTTAAAATTTGCCGTAGCCATTCAGATTATCGTTATGGGGGTACGGATGTTCGTTGCAGAGCTTTCCGAAGCCTTCAAAGGGATTTCTGAACGCGTCATCCCAAATGCAGTACTCGCTATCGACTGTGCGGCGATTTACGCTTTCTCCCCGAACGCCATGGTATTCGGTTTTATGTGGGGTGCCATCGGTCAATTTGTAGCTGTGGGTATTTTGCTTGGATTTAACGCACCAATTTTAATCATCCCTGGCTTTATCCCGATGTTCTTCTCTAATGCCACCATCGGTGTGTTCGCCAACCATTTCGGCGGTTGGAAAGCGGTTATGAAAATTTGTTTCGTCATGGGGATTATCGAGGTCTTGGGTTCCGCATGGGTTATCCAACTACTAGCCAACCAAGGCACCGTATTTAACGGTTGGATGGGCATGGCAGACTGGGCATTACTCTTCCCACCAATCCTGCAAGGTATCATCAGCATACCGTTCTTCTTCTTTGTTATCGTTGCACTTTCCTTGGTTTATATGTTCTTCGCCTCTAAAAAATTACGCGCCGACGAAGCGGCTGCAGCGACTGCGGGCAAAACTTTAGAACAAATGGATGGCTACGGCGTAGAAGACGAACCGGTTAACGAAGTGAAAGCTGAAGCGGCCACTATTGAACAAAACGGCACCCGCCCAATTCGTATTCTCGCGGTATGCGGTTCAGGCCAAGGTTCATCCATGATGATGAAAATGAAAATTAAAGGTTATTTAGACAAACGCGGCATTGCAAATGTGATGGATTCTTGCGCTGTCACCGATTACAAAGGTAAATTAAATGAAGTTGACATCATCGTTTCCTCCAAACACTTGGCCGGAGAAATTGAAGTAGGCGAAGGTAAATTCGTCCTTGGCGTACAAAATATGTTAAATCCGAACTCGTTCGGCGATGAACTGGTCGAACTTATTAACAAATACAATTCCGCTAGATAACGCACCCTTCCCCTGCTCACGCAGGGGAAAACCCTATCTCAAAGGAGTCGCTCATGCTGAAAGAATCTCTTATCGAAAACAATTCCATCAAACTCAATCAATCCGCCGCCAACTGGGAAGAAGCCATCAAAATCGGTACCGACTTATTGGTTGCTTCCGGCGCCATTGAACCGCGTTATTACGATAACATTATCGCCAAAGTAAAAGAACTCGGCCCTTACATCGTGTTAGCGCCAAGCCTTGCCATGCCTCATTCTCGCCCGGAAGACGGCGTCATTAAAACCGCTTTCGGTTTAACCACCTTAAGCGAACCGGTGGATTTCAACGGCGAACCGATTTCCGTGTTAGTCACCTTGGCCGGTAGCGATTCCGACACTCACATTGAAGGGATTGTTGAAATCACACAAATTTTTGATGATCCGGAAAGCGATGACGGCGTAAACATCCAAAAATTCCTCGACTGCAAAACCAAAGAAGAAGTGCTTGCCGTGATTGATGCGGCACTTAATGCCTAATCATCTATCGGTAAAAAAACACTGCATTTTTTTACCGCACTTTTACCGATTAATCTTTATAAAGGAAAACTGATATGAGCAAACCATTGTTACAAATCGCCCTCGACTCCCTCAGCTTAGAAAAAGCCGTAACCGATGCCAAACAGGCAGAAAATTTAGTGGAAATTATAGAAGTGGGCACCATTTTGGCTTGTGCAGAAGGCATGAAAGCTGTTTCCACCCTACGCGCACTTCACCCAAATCACATCATCGTCTGTGACTTAAAAACCACCGATGGCGGTGCAATTCTTGCAAAAATGGCCTTTGAAGCCGGCGCCGACTGGCTAACGGTTTCCGCTGCTGCCCACCCGGCCACCAAAGCCGCCTGTAAAAAAGTAGCAGACGAATTCAACGCCGCAAACCCGAATTTAAAAGTAAAAAAAGAAATTCAAATCGAAATCTACGGCAACTGGATGTTAGATGATGCCAAAGACTGGGTGAATTTAGGGGTTAAGCAAGCCATCTACCACCGCTCCCGCGACGCGGAGTTAGCCGGTAAAGGTTGGACACCGGAAGATGTGGATCTCATGAAACAATTATCTGCCTTAGGCCTTGAGCTTTCCATCACCGGCGGTATCGTGCCACAAGATATTCACCTCTTTAAAGAAATTAAAAACGCCAAAGCCTTCATCGCCGGCCGCGCCCTTGTAGGGGAAAACGGCAAAGCCACCGCCGAAGCTATTCGAGCAGAAATTAATAACTACTGGTAAGTAAAAATACCTAAAAAACAAACCGCACTTTGATTACAAAATCAAAGTGCGGTTGGCTTTCAATAAAAAGTAGAATGTTAGGAGACGTCTTTACCTAGTGCGATAAGTTATTTTTAAACATTCTCATAAAGATGCGCAATTAACCGCCCATCCAAATACTCTCCGATATAAACTTTATCCACGGTCAATCCCAATTGATCCAACTGTTGTTTCACCCATCCTTCATCTTTATTGATGATATCTAAAATATCGGAATCCAGCTGGCCATCAATAATCAGCGGATAACGCAGGTTTTCGTCACTGTATTGAATGACGGAAAGTTGACCATTTTGTTCTAACACGGCACGTTTTACAGTACCGATTTCATAAATACCGGCAGAACGTAATTTAAACATGAGATCGTAGGCGGAAATGCTATTTTTCATACATTCCCCAGTTTGTACTTTACCGTTTAAAATCACCCAGACCGGCTTACCATCGATGATAGATTTCACAAATCGATTATGGTTTTTAATAAATCGTAAAGTAAAAATAAGCAAGGTCCAAAGCACCAACACTAAAAAAAACTGCAAGACACCAATGCTATCACTATAAATCACGCCACCAATAATGCCGCCTAGTACATAATTTTGTACTTGATCCATGGCAGAAGTAGGCGCCAGATTGCCTTTACCCATAAGGTTAATTTGTAGCACAAGACCAATAATGCCCATAGCAAGTTTAAGGCCTAATAAGGTATAACCATCCATTAATTCCCCTCCTTGTCGATTAGGTTAATATTCGGATTCACCAAATTTATCGGCGATAAGCTGTAGGCACTGAAGTCATTATTAAAATGCACTTCATAATATTTATCCTGAATATTCAATATCATACCATTACTAAGGCTGCGGCTGTTGACGCGAATCTCCTCAGAGGAGACATGCTTCACTTCTTTTACCGAATTAAGAAATGTCACCATACGTGAGGTATTGTCGGCATAAGCCTGGTTTTGTTGGTACTGGTTATATTGCAAGCCCAGCAATAACACTATTAGCAACAAAAAAATAATACTGAGATCACGATATTTAGTTTCTAAACGATGGCGTAAATATAAAGTAGTTACCAAAAGTAACGCAGCAAGAGCAACGAAAATCGCAATGTATTTCAAATAGTCTTGAAAATACATTCGATTTTCTAAATAAAAGTAAGAGAAAAAAGACATTGTCGCACCTAAAATAACAAAAAAAAACGTAAACGGAGAACCTAGTCACCGTTTACGTTTATAGAAAACTACACATCACGATTACGCTTTTTTCGGAGTGTTGCCCTGAGGTTTCGTTTGGGATTTCATTTTACTACTGATTTCGCGACGTTGTTTTGACAATTCGGCGTTGCGAATAATGTAATCGTCAACACGATTATCGTAATCATCCCGCATGCTTTCAATAATGGCACGCACATCTCGAATCGTCATGTCGTCACGAATATATTGATCTAAGTTTTCTAACAACAAAGCCCGTTTTTGGTTATCACGAATTTTACGATTATTATCGTCCATATCGCGTAACAGTTTATTTTTTAAGCGATACATACGCACATACTCCAAAACATCCTGAAAAGATTTGTTGACATTGTCCATCGATTTGCTCCCTTATTTTAAAAAATGAATAGCGATAATGTAGCCTTTTTTCCCTATTTCGTCAAAGCATTCACACATTTTCAGGTGCATTCTCCCATCTCGCGGCAAATATAAAAAATTTCCGTAAAAAGCATTGATTAGAAAACAGCGAGGTGATAAAACTCTAGCTATTATTTTATTTAAGAAAAGGAAATACATATGGCAAACGTATTTAATTTCAGTGCCGGTCCGGCAATGATGCCCAAAGCGGTTTTAGAACAAGCACAACAAGAATTATTAAATTGGCTGGGGCAAGGTACCTCCGTCATGGAAGTGAGCCACCGTGGCAAATTGTTCATGGAATTAATCGCCCAATCTCAGGCGGATTTTCGCAAACTCTATAACATTCCTGATAACTACCAAGTTCTTTTCCTGCAAGGCGGCGCGCGCGGTCAATTTGCGGCAATTCCGATGAATTTATTACGTGAAAATGGTAAAGCTCTGTATTTAAACAGTGGTCACTGGTCAGCCACGGCAGCGAAAGAAGCCCGTTTCTTCGGTGAAATCGATGAAATCAATATTTTAGAGCCCGGTGATGAACTCAAAGTAAAATCCCTCGATTTTAGCGACATTGCCGAACAATATGATTATGTTCACTACTGCCCGAACGAAACGATCAGCGGCGTGGAAATTTTTGATGTGCCGAACGTGGGCAACGCTGTATTGGTGGGTGACTTCTCCTCGACTATTCTTTCCCGTAAAGTGGACATCAGCAAATTCGGCTTAATTTATGCCGGGGCGCAAAAAAACCTTGGCCCGGCGGGGATCACCCTCGTTATTGTGCGTGATGATTTAATCGGCAAAGCACGCAAAGCTACACCGTCGATTTGGAATTACGAAACGCAAAAAAACAGCGATTCCATGATCAACACGCCGCCGACTTTCGCGTGGTATTTATGTTCTTTGGTGTTCAAACATTTATTGTCCATCGGTGGCTTGCCGGAAATCGAACAACGCAACCTTGCCAAAGCCAAATTGCTTTACGATTATTTAGACGGCAGCGATTTCTACCGCAATAACGTGGCGAAAGCCAACCGTTCTTTAATGAATGTGACATTCAACACCGGCAATGATGAATTGAACGCTAAATTTGTCGCTGAAGCCACCGCGACGGGACTACAAGCATTAAAAGGCCACAAAGTGCTAGGCGGTATGCGTGCTTCCATTTATAACGCCATGCCGATTGAAGGCGTACAAGCATTGATTCAATTCATGCAAAAATTCGCGGAAGAAAACGCGTAACCCTTTTAAAAGTGCGGTTGAAATTCATTGTAAAAATCCACCGCACTTTTATTTTCCTTCATCACCACTCGGAGCAACCATGCAGTACCTCGATCGCGCCAATGAAGGCGTTAAAACACTTTTACCCTATCAAGCAGGCAAACCCATTGAAGAACTGGAACGCGAATTGGGCATTGATAACATCATCAAGCTCGCTTCTAATGAAAACCCCTTCGGTTTACCACCAAGTGCAAAAGACGCCATTCAGGCGCAATTAGACAACCTTAATCTTTACCCCGATTCCAACGGATTTTATTTCAAACAGGCAGTTGCCGAAAAATTCGGGTTACAGCCGGAACAAATCACCCTTGGCAACGGCTCCAATGATTTAATTGAACTCATCGCCCATACCTTTGCTTCCGAGCAGGACGAAATCATTTATTCCCAATATGGCTTCATTGTTTATCCGTTGATTAGCCAAGCCTTGAATGCCAAACGTGTAGAAATTCCGGCGAAAAATTACGGCAATGATTTGACTGCTTTTCTGAAAGCGATCACGCCAAAAACAAAATTAATTTACATCGCCAACCCGAATAACCCGACGGGCACCTTCTCAAGTGCGGTAGAAATTGCCGACTTTTTGGCCCAAGTGCCTCCGCAAGTGATCGTGGCGCTGGACGAAGCCTATGTGGAATTTACCGAGCCGAGCGAACGCGTGGATTCTTTCGGCTTGTTGGCAAAATATCCGAACCTTATTGTGTGCCGTACCCTCTCCAAAGCCTATGGATTAGCCGGTTTGCGGATCGGTTATGCGGTCTCCTCTACGGAAATTGCGGGCTTGTTAAATCGCGTACGTCAACCGTTTAACTGCAACAGCCTGGCCCTTGCCGCGGCCACTGCCGCCATTCAAGATGACGAATTTATCGCAAAAGTAGCGGAAAATAACCACGTCGGTTTACAATTATTGCAACATTTCTTTGATGAGAAAGGCTTACGTTATGTGCCGTCCAAAGGCAATTTCGTGATGTTGGATTTACAACAACCTGCCACACCGATTTATCAGGCGTTGTTACGCAAAGGTGTGATCGTGCGCCCGCTTGCCGGATACGGTTTGCCGAACCATTTGCGCATCAGCATCGGCTTGCCGGAAGAAAATCAGCGTTTTTTAACCGCACTTAGCGAAATCTTAGGCTTATAACGGACGACTTATGCAACACGCCATTTCTATTACCCTTAACCCGATCCGCCACATTGAAGGCACGATCAACATGCCCGGCTCGAAAAGTCTGTCCAACCGCGCCTTATTGTTGGCTGCATTAGCACATGGGACGACCAAAGTCACTAATTTGCTAGACAGCGACGACATCCGCCACATGCTTAACGCCTTAAAACAGCTTGGCGTGCAATATTCCCTATCTGACGATAAATCTGTCTGCGAAGTGCATGGCTTAGGTGGAGCCTTTCAATGGCATGACGGTTTAGCGTTATTTTTAGGTAACGCAGGCACCGCCATGCGTCCGTTGGCAGCGGCACTTTGTTTGGCGCGTGAAGGCGCTTCCGCACAAAATGAAGTGATTTTAACCGGCGAGCCGCGCATGAAAGAGCGCCCGATTCAGCACTTAATAGACGCGCTGTTGCAGGCGGGCGCAGACATTCGTTATTTAGAAAACGAGGGCTTCCCGCCGATTGCCATTCGTAACACTGGCTTACGTGGTGGCACGATTAAAATCAACGGCTTCATTTCATCACAATTTTTGACCGCACTTTTAATGGCAGCCCCCCTTGCAGAAGACGACAGTGAAATTGAAATTGTTGGTGATTTGGTATCCAAACCCTACATCGACATCACCCTTAACATGATGAAAATCTTCGGTGTGGAAGTTGAAAACCAAAACTATCAACGCTTTCTCGTGAAAGGCAAACAATCTTACCAATCACCCGGCTCGTTTTTGGTGGAAGGCGATGCCTCCTCCGCCTCTTATTTCTTAGCGGCAGGTGCCATTAAAGGCAAAGTGAAAGTCACGGGCATCGGCAAAAACAGTATTCAAGGCGACCGTTTATTTGCGGACGTGTTAGAAAAAATGGGGGCAAAAATCACCTGGGGCGAGGATTTCATTGAAGCGGAACAAGCTCCGTTACACGGTGTGGATATGGACATGAACCATATTCCCGATGCAGCCATGACCATTGCCACTACCGCGCTGTTTGCCGAAGGGGAAACCGTGATTCGTAACATTTATAACTGGCGGGTGAAAGAAACGGATCGCTTAACCGCCATGACAACCGAACTGCGCAAAGTGGGCGCTGACGTGGAAGAAGGCGAAGATTTTATTCGTATTCAACCCTTAAAATTAACGGACTTCAAGGCGGCGGAAATTGAAACCTATAACGATCACCGCATGGCGATGTGTTTCGCCTTAGTGGCGTTATCCGACACGCCGGTAACGATTTTGGATCCAAACTGCACGGCCAAAACCTTCCCGACATTCTTCAAGGAATTTTTAGCTATTGCCCAACAATCAAACGCGGTCTAAAAAACCGACATTATGTAGCAGTTGCACAAAGCTGAAATTGCGGTCACTGAGCTTGTCGAAGTGTAAGTCATTTCAGCTTCTCCGATACACAAAACTAATGCTTCGACAGGCTCAGCAAGCGTTTTGTGCATTTGCTACATAATACCGTAAAAAACGTGAAAAAAATGCACCGCACTTTTAACCAATCTGTGCGGTGCATTTTTTAGAACGCCTTAATTTTTAAAACGATACTCCGTCCATTGATAATATTCCTCATCAGCTTTCACAATGCCTCCGTAATTTTGCCATTCCGGGTGATTTGGTGTGTCCGGTAAACATTGCGTTTCCAACGCAACGCCGCTGTAATCAGCGTATTGCGTGCCCTTTCGAGTGGGTGTGCCAGCGAGGAAGTTACCGGTGTAAACCTGTAATGCGGCTTGTGAAGTCAGCACCTCCAAATGCAAATCGTCATTTGGTGAACTCAACAAGACACAAGGTTTTTGCCAGGCCTTGTTCACAATAAAAGAATGATCATAACCTTTGGTGGCTAGCTGTTCGCCTTGCATAAAATCTTGTTGAATCGGCTTGGCAACGCGAAAATCAAAACTTGTGCCGACAACGTGTTTTAACGGCGAATTTGGAATGCCTTCGCTATCTACCGGCAAATAGAAATCTGCATTCAGGCGCAAGCGGTGATGACGAACATCTGTCCCCTGCTCAGCATTTTCTAAATTGAAATAAGCATGGTTGGTTAAATTCAATGCCGTATCCTGATCGCTTTTCCCTGCATACTCGATTTTTACCGAATTCTCTTCCGTTAATGTGTAAGTCACCGTCACATCCACATTGCCGGGAAAGCCTTGATCGCCGTCGGCGGAATGCAAGGAAAAACACACGAAATTTTCACCGCACTTTTCTAGTGCCCAACGGCGTTTATCAAAGCCGTTTACACCGCCATGAAGTTGGTGTTTTCCTTGATTGGCGGTTAAGGTCACGGTTTTATCATTAAGCGTAAATTGGGCATTGGCAATACGGTTGGCATAACGCCCGACACTCGCGCCTAAATAGGCTTGCTGAACGGAATACTCTTCCAATTTGCAACTAAGCAAGACTTCACGTAATACACCCTTGACCGGCACGCGACAAGACGTCCACGTCGCCCCCCAATCAGTAAACCGCACTCGCATTCCTTGCGCATTTTGCAAGGTGAAAAGATTAAATGGCAAGCTGTCCGGCGCAGTGCCTTGAACATGATGTTCTAACATACGTGTGCTCCTTGCGAAGCGGTGCAAACATAGAAGTCTTCTTTCAAGCCCGTTTGTTTTTCGTAATTGTCTGCCACGATTTTACGTACAGCTTCCACTTTATCGTGTGGCGCAAGAGCAACGATACAACCACCGAAACCACCTCCGGTCATGCGTGCACCGCCCTGTTTACCGATGACCAACTGCGCCAATTCTACTAAATAATCAATTTGTGGCACGGTGATTTCAAAATCGTCTCGCATGGAATCGTGCGACTGTCCCATTAATTCGCCAAGACGGGTTAAGTCGTTATGTTTCAAGGCTTCTACCGCATCTAACACGCGTTGATTTTCCGTGACTACATGGCGGGCGCGTTTGACGACCAGCGGATCAAGTGCGGTCAATTCTGGTTCTTTTTCTTTAAATTGTGCCACTGACACATCACGCAAGGCTTTCACGCCGAAAAACGCCGCTGCACGTTCACATTGCTGACGACGGGTGTTGTATTCGCCGGTGACCAAATCATGCGGCACATTAGAGTTCACGATAATCACCGCTACATCCTGCGGCACTGGCGTTGGTTGGGTCTCAAGGCTACGGCAGTCAATCATCAACAAATGATCTTGTTGTCCGAGCGCAGAAATCAGCTGATCCATATTGCCACAGTTGGCACCAACAAATTTGTTTTCCGCTTTTTGCCCGATAAGCGCAATATCCGTATGGCTTAAAGGCAAATCGCTCAACTGCTGACAGAATTTTCCTATTGCCACTTCCAACGCAGCAGAAGAGCTCAAGCCGGAAGAATGCGGCACGTTACCGGAAATCACCAAATCCGCCCCTTGTTTAAAATCAGGGCAACGTTCCTGAATAAATTTCACCACACCACGCACATAATTCGCCCATTTTTGTTCACTTTGTGGGATTTCTTTATCTAGCGAAAACTCATCAGACAGATCCAAATCGGCAGCATACACATTCCAAACATGATCGTTGCGTTTCGCGCCGGCAATCGCCGTACCATAGTTAATGGCGCATGGCATCACAAAGCCATCGTTGTAGTCGGTATGTTCGCCGATGATATTAACGCGACCGGGAGCATACACGGTCAACTCTGGTTGTTGATTGTATTTTTGGTTGAAAATGTGTTGGGATTTTTGGATTGGGGTCATGTTATTTCCTTCTGAATTTCTCATAAATTTGGCTCTAAATGCGTAGGGACAGGCTTTATGCCTGTCTTATCAAAACCTAGATGTCTAATATTGGACAGGCATAAAGCCTATCCCTACAAACCACAAAAATTTCACCGCACTTTATAATGCACGTCACTCAACGCACGCAGTCTTTCTGCTGCTTGTTCTGCCGTTAAATCACGTTGGCTTTCGCCGAGCATTTCGTAACCCACCATAAACTTGCGCACAGTGGCAGAGCGTAAAAGCGGCGGGTAGAAATGGGCGTGCAATTGCCAATGGTTGTTTTCTTCGCCGTTAAACGGTGCGGCGTGGAAACCCATGGAATACGGGAAAGAGGTTTCAAATAAGTTGTCATATTTGGTCGTGAGTTTTTTCAATATCACCGCCAAATCTTTCGCTTGGGCGTCACTTAATTCCGTTAAGCGTTTAACCTGTGCTTTTGGTAACAACAACGTTTCAAACGGCCAAACCGCCCAATACGGCACCACAGCAACCCAATGTTCTGTCTCCACAACGATACGTTCTTTGCGGGCCAGTTCTTGTTGGACGTAATCCACTAACAGCACAGAGCCGTGTTTCTCATAATATTGGCGTTGAGCATTGTCTTCCCGTGCCACCTCATTCGGCAGAAAACTGTTTGCCCAGATTTGTCCGTGTGGATGTGGATTAGAACAGCCCATCGCTGCGCCTTTATTTTCAAAGAGTTGTACCCATTGGTATTTTTGTCCGAGTTCACGGATCTGTTCCTGCCAGACTTTAATGACCTCTTCGATCTCAAGTGCGGTCAATAATGGCAACGTTTTACTATGGTCGGGTGAAAAACAAATCACACGACTTTCCCCGCGCGCTTGCGAGCTTTGGAATAACGGATTGTCATTATGTTGCGGTGCCGGTGTGTCTTCTAACAGTGCGGAGAAGTCATTTTTAAACACATAAGGTTTGTGATAATCGGGATTCGGCTCACCGGTAATGCGTTTATTACGCGGGCAAAGATAGCAATTCGGATCGTGACTTGGCTTTTGTTCTTCACTCACTTTTTCTTGTTGCCCTTGCCATGGGCGTTTAGCACGGTGAGGAGAAACCAAAACCCATTGGTCAATCAAGGGGTTATATCTGCGGTGTGGGTGTTCGGTAGGGTCAAAAACAGTTGTCATAATGTACCTCTGTTCGGTTGTATTTAATTTATGAAAACGATTACATAAAATACCATATTGAGTAAAATAAACTGTTAACAAGATCACAAAAACAGATTTCATTCTGTGCTTTATACTAAAAACCTTTTATAAATATAAAAAATTTGTGACGAACCCAGCAATTTTAAAAGTAAGCGTTTTCAAATACAACTATTTAAGATTATGATTTAGCAAAATTCAGTTAAAGATCAAAAGGTGTTTTATGGTAACGATTCGAGATGTCGCAAAACAGGCGGGCGTATCGGTTGCGACAGTATCCAGAGTACTAAACAACCATCCATCAGCGAAAGAAGACACCCGCCTTGCGGTGCTTAAAGCCATTGAACAATTGGGATATCGCCCTAATGCTAACGCCCAAGCGTTAGCTTCTCAAAACTCCGATACCTTAGGTGTCGTGGTGACGGATGTGACAGATGCATTTTTTGCCATTTTGGTAAAAGCAGTGGATCACGTTGCCATGGAACACGGCAAAAATATTTTGATCGGTATGGGATACCATCAGGCAGAAAAAGAAAAAGAAGCCATTGATACGCTACTGCGCAAACGTTGTAACTGTTTAGTGGTGCATTCCAAGGCTTTAGATGATCAAACCTTGGCGACTTACTTAGAAAGTGTGCCCGGCATGGTGATTATCAATCGTTGTATTAAAGGCTATGAATCCCGTTGTGTAAGTTTAGATAACCAAAAAGGCACCTACATCGCCACTAACACCTTAATAAAGGCGGGACATCGGCATATTGGTTATATCGGGTCGAACCATAAAATTAACGATGAAGCGGATCGTAAACAAGGCTATTTAGAAGCCCTCATAGAGCACCACATCCCTATTGAGGAAAATGCTATCGTGCATAACTCGCCGGATTTTGAAGGTGGCGAAGAAGCCATGATTAACCTATTAAGTTATAACGATAACTTGACTGCTGTGGTAGCTTACAATGATTCTATGGCGGCCGGTGCGTTGTCTGTACTCAACGAAAATAATATTAAAGTACCGAAACAATTTTCGATTATCGGCTTTGACGATATGCCTATCGCCCGTTATTTGGTACCTAAATTGACAACTATTCGCTACCCTATTGATTTAATGGCAAATTACGCAGCTAAATTAGCGCTCAGCCTAGTAGATAAAACGATTTCCATGCCGATTAATCCACAGTTTAATCCGACGTTGGTCAGACGATTTTCGGTGGAAAACACCTATCACAACAGTGTAAAGAACTAAAATTGTATTATTTTTAAGCTAAAGATGTAATCGTTTTCATAAATGTGAATATGATCACAGTCTTGAATTAGAAAAGCCTGTATTCTACGCACAATTACCTGAGTAGCGGTTGCAGTGTAAAAAGGTAAGAATTGATAATAATGCCTTATAAATTATCATCTTAAATACCTCTATCCAATTTTAATATAGTTAAATGGAGACTATGCATTATGAAAAAAACAGTTTTAAGTGCAGTTGCTTTAGCAGTCGCTTTCGGCGCAGGCATCAGTGCCGCACAAGCAGAAACCCGTATTGGTGTAACCATTTACAAATATGACGATAACTTTATGTCTTTAATGCGTAAAGAAATCCAAAAGGATGCTGAACAATTAAAAGATGTGAAATTGTTAATGAATGATTCACAAAACGCACAATCCATTCAAAACGACCAAGTTGACGTATTACTTTCCAAAGGTGTAAAAGCCCTTGCGATCAACTTAGTTGACCCGTCTGCTGCACCAACCATCATTGGTAAAGCAAAACCGGATAATATTCCTGTTGTTTTCTTTAATAAAGACCCGGGCGCCAAAGCGATTGCCTCTTATGATAACGCTTACTTTGTAGGTACTGATCCAAAAGAGTCCGGTATTATCCAGGGTGACTTAATTGCAAAACAATGGAAAGCAATGCCGGCATTAGACTTAAATAAAGACGGCAAAATCCAATATGTTTTATTAAAAGGCGAACCTGGTCACCCAGATGCAGAAGCGCGTACAAAATATGTAGTAGAACAATTACACGCTCAAGGCATTCAAACTGAACAACTCTTCATTGATACCGGTATGTGGGATGCTGCATTAGCGAAAGATAAAGTGGATGCTTGGTTGTCCAGTTCTAAAGCGAATGACATTGAAGTCATCATTTCTAACAACGATGGTATGGCATTAGGCGCATTGGAAGCAACCAAAGCACACGGTAAAAAATTACCGATTTTCGGTGTTGACGCCCTACCGGAAGCATTACAACTGATCAAGAAAGGCGACCTTGCCGGTACTGTGTTAAATGACGGTGTAAACCAAGGTAAAGCGGTTGTTGAGTTATCTAATAACTTAGCAAACGGCAAACCGGCTACCGAAGGCACTAAATGGGAACTTAAAGATCGTGTTGTACGCATTCCTTATGTTGGTGTAGATAAAGATAACTTATCAGAATTCTTAAAATAAATTTGTTTTATTAATGTAAGGGGAAGCGTAGGACAACACTTATGTCCCTTCCCCTTTATTTATGAGGTTGGATATGACAGAGCAAATTCAAAGTCAAAGCGGAAGCCAAAATCAAAATGGCGAAGTCCTGCTTACCATGACTAATGTCAGCAAGTCCTTTCCGGGCGTAAAAGCCTTAGATCACGCAAACTTAAGCGTCCGTTCGCATTCTGTACACGCATTGATGGGGGAAAACGGTACGGGTAAATCCACGTTGTTAAAATGCTTGTTCGGCATTTACGCTAAAGACGAAGGTGAAATCTTGTTTTTAGGCAAACCCGTGAATTTTAAAACCTCAAAAGATGCCTTAGAAAATGGCATTTCCATGGTGCACCAAGAGCTTAACCTTGTGCGTCAAACCAGCGTAATGGATAACCTATGGCTTGGTCGTTACCCACTTAAAGGGCCTTTTGTGGATCACGCGAAAATGTACCGTGATACCAAAGCTATTTTTGATGAATTGGACATTGATGTTGATCCAAAAGAAAAAGTAGCCAAACTTTCCGTTTCACAAATGCAGATGATCGAAATTGCGAAAGCGTTTTCTTATAACGCTAAAATTGTGATTATGGATGAACCGACATCCTCACTTTCTGAAAAAGAAGTAGAACATCTGTTTAAAATCATTCAAAAATTAAAAGATCGCGGTTGCGGTATTATTTACATATCTCACAAAATGGATGAAATCTTCAAAATTTGTGATGAAATCACCATTCTGCGTGATGGAAAATGGATTAATACCGTACCGGTAAAAACCTCCACCATGGAAGAAATCGTCTCCATGATGGTAGGTCGTGAATTAACTCAACGTTTCCCGGAAAAAACCAACGTACCAAAAGAAATCACATTAGAAGTGGAAAATCTTACCGCGTTAAACCAGCCTTCTATTCAAGGTGTATCTTTCAATTTACGTAAAGGGGAAATTTTAGGGATTGCAGGTCTCGTTGGTGCTAAACGTACAGATATCGTTGAAGCCATTTTCGGCGTACGCGAGCTGAAAATTGGCACAATCAAACTCAATGGAAAAACAGTGAAAAATCACACCGCACTTGAGGCAATCAACCACGGTTTTGCTTTGGTGACCGAAGAACGTCGTTCAACAGGGATTTACTCTAACTTAAGCATTGAGTTCAACTCCTTGATTTCCAATATGAAATCTTACTTAACACCATGGAAGTTACTCAGCAATAAAAAAATGCGTAGCGACACTCAATGGGTAATTGATTCTATGAATGTCAAAACGCCATCGCACAAAACGACGATTGGCTCACTTTCCGGCGGTAATCAACAAAAAGTCATTATCGGCCGTTGGTTATTGACCCAACCTGAGATTCTGATGTTGGACGAACCAACCCGTGGGATTGATATTGGTGCGAAGTTTGAAATCTATCAATTAATTCAAGAACTGGCGAAAAAAGATAAGGGCATCATCATGATCTCTTCCGAAATGCCTGAATTACTTGGGGTAACCGACCGTATTCTCGTGATGAGTAACGGTAAAGTTGCCGGTATCGTTGAAACTGCAAAAACCTCTCAAGAAGAGATTTTGCAACTTGCCGCAAAATATTTATAAGTAACAAAGGAACAAATTATGAGTGCCTTAGAAAAAAATAAATCATTCGATTTTTTAAAACAAAATGCGATTTATTTTGTGTTGTTGATTTTACTTGGCATCATCATCGCACAAGATCCGACATTTCTTAACTTGGTCAACTTCAGTAACATTCTGACCCAATCCTCTGTGCGTTTAATTATCGCCCTTGGGGTTGCCGGCTTATTGGTGACACAAGGTACCGACTTGTCTGCCGGTCGTCAGGTCGGTCTCGCTGCAGTAATCTCTGCAACCATGTTGCAATCCATGGAAAACATGAACCGTGTTTTCCCTGACCTCGGTGAAATTCCAATTCCGGTAGTTATCCTTGCCGTTTGTGCTGTTGGTGCTGTCATCGGCTTAGTCAATGGTTTGGTTATCGCTTACTTAAACGTGACTCCGTTTATCGCAACTATGGGTACCATGATTATCGTTTACGGTTTCAACTCCCTTTATTACGATGCTGTAGGTGGCTCCCCTATCGCCGGTTTCAGCGAAAACTTCTCTATCTTTGCCCAAGGTTTTATTCGTCTAGGTGCGTTTAAATTGTCCTACATCACCATTTATGCCGCAATTTGCGCCTTCTTGGTGTGGGTAATGTGGAACAAAACTCGTTTCGGTAAAAACATCTTCGCCATTGGCGGAAACCCTGAAGCAGCCAAAGTATCCGGTGTAAACGTCGCCCGTAACCTTGTAGCTATCTATATCATTGCTGGTATGTTCTATGCATTCGGTGGGATGTTAGAAGCCGGTCGTATCGGCTCCGCCACCAACAACCTCGGTTTCATGTATGAGTTGGATGCTATTGCCGCTTGCGTAGTGGGTGGCGTATCCTTTGCCGGCGGTGTGGGAACGGTTGTCGGCGTTATTACCGGGGTAATTATCTTCACCGTAATCAACTACGGCTTAACTTACATCGGCGTTAACCCTTACTGGCAATATATCATCAAAGGTAGCATCATCATCCTTGCTGTGGCTATCGACTCCTTGAAATACGCGAAGAAAAAATAATCTTCCGATTCATAAAAAATTGAAAAACACCATAAAAAACGACCGCACTTAATTAAGTGCGGTCATTATTTTTTGTAATTTGAGAATCTCTTTGAGAACTTACCAGTGATTTTTAGTCATCTGATGATTCAAGCATCCATGCTTGAATGTCCCTACAAATAAAAGCCCCAAGTACAGTCACAAAACAGCGTTTTTCTATTCACACTCGCTTAACCACACCCGCAATTTATCTACCTCGCCTTGCCATTCGGTCGCCAACAGATTCACCCAGTTTGCGATATTATCCTGCCATTGTTCTGTCTCGGCATTTTGTGCCCGCGAGGCGATTTCCTGTAAACGTTTTAAACCAACGGAAGCCAAGGCGCCTTTAATTTTATGAGCTGAAGAAAGTACATTCGTTTGTAGCTCCGGATCTTGCAAATAGGCTTGGTAGGCTTGTTGCAATTCAATGATATAGCCATCCATAGTCTCTTCAAATAATGTCAGATTATCTTGCACAAAATTCACGCCTAACATTTCCACCAGTTCGGTCAGCATTTTCGTGTCGAAATCGGAAGATACTTGCGGTTGTTTGGTTTCAGTAAGCTCAAATTGCGTAATTTCTTCACCAAAATAATCGAACAGACACTGATTCAACTCATCCAGAGAAAGCGGTTTGTGGATAACATCATCCATGCCTTGCGCCATATATTCCTCCTTCTTCTGCACCACATTTGCCGTCAATGCAATTAACGGAGGAAGGAAGTCATAGGTGCCGTTTTCATAGTTTTGGCGCAGGTGGTTGGCAATATCAAAGCCTGACATATCCGGCAATTGAATATCCAAAAACACCAAATCGTAATAATTTTGTTCAAATTTTTCGATGGCCTGCGTGCCGGTCATGGCGACATCAATTTGGTAACCCAATTTTTCCAACAAGGATTTCGCCACTACCACATTTACTTCAATATCTTCCACCAACAAGATATTAAGCTTTAATGGTAACTTACTGTCTTCAGACGACGGACAGAAAGCTTCTTCCGCCTTAAACGTCAACAGGAAGGTGGAACCGTGACCAATCTCGCTAGTAACAGTTAAATCGCCTCCCATCAGCTGTGCAATAGCTTTAGAAATCGACAACCCAATACCACTGCCCAAGGATTTATTGCGATTAGAATTAACCTGATAATACAGTTCAAAGATTTTTTCTAAATCCGCTTCATCAATACCAATGCCGGTATCCGTTACCCGAATGGCAAATTCATTGTCGGCGGTTTGTTCAACGGATAACGTTACACTACCTTGTTGCGTAAATTTCACCGCATTAGTAATCAAGTTCCATAAAACCTGATTAAGTCGTACGCCATCTAACATAAGCCAGTTTGGCAAGGTTGGCGGGCAATTCAAATGAAATTCAAGGCGTTTTTCTTCCGCCATTAATAAGGCGAAATTGCTAATATCATTAAGCAAAGCGTAAAAATCCGTCTCTTTGCGATGTAATTCGATTCGGCGGGCGTCAATTTTTTCCAAATCAATAATGTCGCTGAAAATATGTGACAGTGAAACGGCGCTACTATTGATAGTTTTTAAATAATTCTGTTGACGTTCGGTGGGTTGTTCTTCCAATAAAATTCGGCTTAAGCCAATAATACCGTTTAACGGCGTGCGTAACTCATGGCTAATGGTCGTCATCAACGTGGTTTTGTCGCGGTTGATTTTTTCTACTTTATCTAAAGCCGCGGACAAGCGCTTTTCCGCCAAAAGACGCTCGTCGATTTCTTTTTGCAAATTCTCAACGGAATGGGACAACGCCAAACGGGAGTGCTCCAATTTTTCCACTAATAAGGTAAAAAAATAAATCACGAAAGGCGCGGAAATCATACCGAACACAATGGAACGGAAAAGATCCTGCCAATAAATTTTTCCAACAAAAATGATACTCAAGATAATTTGTGTGCAAAGCGCTAACACAGCCAGCACGGCGACACCTAAAATGGAAAAACGAATTTTCCCTAGACGAACTACCCAATCCACATAACGACGGGCAAAATGTTTAATATTTTTCATAGCATTCCGTGACAAAAGAAAAATGATGGCTATTGTACCTTAATTGTACAGATCTCGCGGAAAAGTTTTGCTAGGACAGAAAAAGTGCGGTCGAAAAACACATTGAATTTCGACCGCACTTTTAAGAGAAATTAATCCGAAAGATTAACCTTTGTAACGTTTAAAGACTAAAGTCGCGTTGGTACCACCAAAACCGAAACTGTTGGACATCACGGTTTGTAAACCGGCGTTTTCTTTCGTTTCGGTCACGATGTTACAACCAACGGCTTGCTCATCCAAAGTTTCAATGTTAATGCTCGGTGCGATGAAATCGTTATCTAACATTAACAAGGTATAAATAGCTTCATGCGCACCGGCAGCCCCTAAAGAGTGACCTGTCATGGACTTGGTGGAAGAAATTGCCGGGATTTTATCGCCAAATACATTTTTAATCGCACCCAATTCTTTCACATCACCTACAGGAGTCGATGTACCGTGCACGTTAATGTAGTCGATTGGTGTGTCAATGGTTGCCATGGCTTGTTTCATGCAACGTTCTGCGCCTTCACCGCTTGGAGCGACCATGTCATAACCATCGGAAGTCGCACCATAACCGACAATTTCGGCATAAATTTTTGCGCCGCGCGCCAATGCGTGCTCTAATTCTTCTACGACAACCACTGCGCCGCCGCCGGCAATCACGAAACCGTCACGGTTTGCATCGTACGCACGGGAGGCTTTGGTTGGGGTTTCATTGTATTTAGTGGAAACTGCGCCCATCGCGTCAAATTCAGTCGCACATTCCCAAGACAACTCTTCCGCACCGCCTGCAAACACAATGTCTTGTTTACCTAATTGAATGAGTTCTAATGCGTTACCAATACAGTGTGCTGAAGTGGCGCAAGCGGAACTGATACTGTAACTCACGCCCTTAATTTTGTATGGAGTTGCTAAGCAAGCGGATACGCTGGATGCCATAGTTTTAGTGACGGCATAAGGGCCGATGGCTTTCACACCGCGCGGACCACGCACAGCATCGCAAGCCACCAACTGGTTGTGGGCAGAACCTGTGCCGGCGCCGATAACCAAGCCGGTACGTTCGTTAGACACTTGTTCTTCAGTTAAACCAGCATCTTCAATGGCCTCTTTCATAGAAAGGTAAGCATAGGCTGCAGCATCCCCCATGAAGCGATACACTTTACGATCGATTAACTCGCTTGGGTTTAATTTAACGGTACCTGCTACATGGCTACGCATTTTCATGTCGATAAATTCAGGCACGACTTCAATACCGGATTTACCGGCTTTCAATGAAGCCAATACTTCTTCTTTGTTGTTACCAATACTGGAAATAATACCAAATCCGGTGATCACTGCTCTTTTCATTCGTTATTCCTTATGAGTTGGGAAATTGATTTCGACTTACATTTGTTAGCTGAACGCAATTTACTATGAAATCAAAATATTGCAAGCATTAATTATAACGTTAGACCAGTTAGGCAAAATCGGCGTATCATATTAGACACCTCAAAACCAACCAAAGGAAATCACGCCCAATGCGCTTAGTGACTCATGCCAACATTCATTTCAATCAAGAAAATACGCCTATTTCCGACCAATTTGACGACGTTTATTTTTCCAACCAAGACGGTTTGGAAGAAAGCCATTACGTTTTCCAACAGGGCAATCAATTGTGGCAACGCTGGCAGAAACATGAACAAGCGTATTTTATTATTGCCGAAACAGGCTTTGGTACCGGGCTGAATTTTTTGGCTGTCACCACGCTGTTTCGTGAATTTCGCCAACAATTTCCACAGGCAACATTACAACGCCTATTTTTTATTTCCTTTGAAAAATATCCGCTAACCGCAGAAGCCCTCTCGCGTGCTCATCAACATTATCCGCAATTTGCCTCTCTCTCCACACAATTACAGCAGCATTGGTTGGATCCCATTGAAGGTTGCTATCGTTTTCATTTTGAGGAAACGACCCTTGATCTGTGGTTTGGTGATATTCACGACAATTTGCCACAGCTCGGCGATTATATGCGTGACAAAATCGATGCATGGTTTTTAGACGGATTTGCTCCGAGTAAAAATCCTGATATGTGGAATGACGCGCTTTATACGCAAATGTACCGTTACACCAAACCGCAAGGCACATTCGCTACCTTCACTGCCGCAAGTGCGGTGCGTAAAGGCCTAGAAAATGTCGGTTTCAGCGTGCAAAAACGTAAAGGCTACGGCAAAAAACGGGAGTGTTTGGCGGGCGAAAAAACACTTGAAAAACCAACTGCACTTTTCACCCCATGGTACCTGCCACAACCTGCTCAGTTTGAAGGTGTGGCGGATGTTGCCATTGTGGGTGGCGGCATAGCCTCCTTATTTACCGCATTCGCCTTAATGCAACGTGGCGCGAACGTCACCCTTTATTGCGAAGATCCACAGCCGGCGATGAACGCCTCCGGCAATAAGCAAGGGGCGTTTTATCCGCAACTGAGCGACGATGACGAACGTAACATTCGCTTTTACATACACGCGTTTGCTTACGGCTTACAACAATTACGTAATGCCGAAAACCTCATTGAATTTGAACATGAATTTTGTGGCGTGGCGCTGTGCGGGTATAACGAAAAAAGTGCGGTTAAATTACAGAAAGTTTCGCAACTTCAGCTGCCTGAAAGCCTTTATCAAAGCTTAAACCAAGCAGAATTAAGCGATAAAGTCGGTCTCCCGTTGCCTTGTGGTGGCGGATTTATTCCACTGGGTGGATGGCTTGCGCCACAACAATTTGTGCAGAATCTGTTCGCTTATTTGCAACGGCGCGGGCTCAGCATAAAAATATCACAAAAAGTGACCGCACTTTCCCCACAAAAAAACGGCTGGCTGGTGACAAATGCTGAAAACGAAACGTTCCATCATCAAATCGTTGTCCTCGCCAACGGTCATCAACTGCATGAATTTCCACAAACGCAGTCGCTACCGCTTTATGCCGTACGTGGACAAGTTAGCCAGATTCCCACGTCAGAGCATCTGCTGAAACTGAAATCCGTGATCTGCTATGACGGCTACCTCACGCCTGCCGATCAGGCTAAAACCAGCCATTGCATTGGCGCCAGCCATGTGCGTGATTGCGCTGACCGCACCTTTAGCGAACAGGAACAGCGGGAAAATCAGGAAAAAATCCAAAAGAACTTAGAGGGTATGCCTTGGGTAAAAGAGGTGGATACGTCTGCCAATCTGGCGCGAATCGGCGTACGTTGCGCCGTGCGCGATCGCATCCCGATAGTCGGCAATGTGCCGAATTTTGAACAGCAATGCGTGGATTATAAAAATTTGTTTAACTTACGCCGTCGTAAACAACCCATTCCACAGGCTGCCGTGTTTCCGAATTTATATCTCATCGGCGCCCTCGGCTCACGCGGCTTAACCTCCGCTCCGATACTGGGCGAAACTTTGGCTTCGCTTATCTATAACGAACCATTGCCGCTGAGCGAAGACTTAATTCACCACCTATCCGCAAGTCGCAGTTGGATGCGTAAATTGCTGAAGGGTACGTCGATTAAAAATCTTTAACCTTACATAATATTAGGTTTATTTAATAAATAATTCATCTCCTTCAAAACTCAAACTATGATATATATCAAATAAATTAGATATAACTTATCGTTATTGTTGCAAAGAAAATAAATTTCATTATCATCTCGCGAATTATTTTCATTTATTAAAAAATAAAATTAACACCAAAGGTCATACATGAGTAAATTTAAACCAAACTATCTTTCTTATTCTATTCTCCTTAGTTTAACTGTTTCTACTGCCTATGCAGAAGAAAGCGCACAAGAAAAATTAAATGAGATCGTTGTTTCAAGCAGTGCTGAGAGTAACGGAAACCCTGATGATAAAACTCCACCGAAAATCGGTGAAACGGTTAAAAATGCCAAAAAGTTAGAGAAACAACAAGCCCAAGACGTAAAAGATTTAGTTCGTTACGATACCGGTATAACGGTAGTTGAAGCAGGGCGTTTCGGTAACAGCGGATTTGCCGTACGAGGCGTGGAAGAAAATCGGGTCGCTATTCAAATTGACGGACTGGCACAAGCAGAAACCATCTCATCACAAGGTTTTAAAGAATTATTTGAAGGTTACGGTAATTTTAATAATACACGTAATAGTGCAGAAATTGAGACACTAAAACAAGTTACGATCCGAAAAGGGGCTGATTCTTTAAAATCAGGTAGTGGCGCATTAGGTGGTTCGGTCAGTTTTGAAACCAAAGATGCACGCGACTATCTGACCGATAAAAACTATTATGCTTCCTACAAGCGGGGCTACAACACAGCAGATAACCAAAATCTTAATACGCTCACGCTTGCCGGTCGCTATAAATATTTTGACGCGATTGCTGTTCTTACATCGCGCAAAGGACATGAATTAGAGAACTTTGGTTACAAAAACTACGATGAAAGAGTTCAAGGAAAAGCCAGAGAAAAAGCAGATCCTTATCGCCGTACGTTAGACAGCACATTATTGAAATTTGCATTTCAACCAACAGATAATCACCGTTTCTCCGTTATGGCAGACTTGTATAAACAAACGTCTAAAGGACATGATTTCTCTTATACCTTAAAGCCTAACACGAAATATAAAACTTATGATGAAATAGAATTAAGACACACGAATGATAAGGTTGAACGTAAAAACTTTGCTTTTACTTATGAGAATTTCACAACTACCCCACTTTGGGATACGCTAAAAATGACTTATTCTCAACAAAAGATTACGACTAGAGCAAGAACAGATGATTATTGTGATGGAAATGATAAGTGCCCTACCTCACAAAATAAGTTAGGTATGAAATATAATGAGGATAATAAACTTGTCGGTAATGATAATAAATTAGCCAAATATACAAATACTCCGGCACAAACAAAAACAATAAAAGAGCAAGTCCCTTTAGATCCAAGTAGCACTGCAAAATACCGGTGGCAAAAAGCACAATGGCATGTGCTGGAACAAAAATATCCGGGTGTAAAATATTATAAGTACTGTGAAGAAGATGAGAATGATCCTAGCAATTTCTGTACTGTTGAACTGAAAATCCCCGGAGCCCCGGCTAAAAAATCATTTGAAATAAATGGAAAAGAATACAATTTAAAATCGGAAGAGGTCATTGGTGATGAACAAACTCTGACAACAAATACTTCACATATATTAAGCTGTGATGCTATAAACTGTAACAAAAAAACGATTGGAGGTTTTCAACGTGATGGAACACCGGTTGATATTCCATTTGAAGTTTTTGAACGTGATGGTAAAAAATATGCCAAAACTAAAGTAATGAGTAAGGATCAATTAAGCGGACCGGTATTTTTCATGCCAAATAAATCCGGTTATCAAGAAAACTTATGGACGCAGCGTGATCTTACAACCAAAACAAAGCAAATCAATATTGATTTAACAAAGCATATTGAAATCTCCGGTACAGAACATGATCTGTCCTATGGTGGGCTATGGGCAGAATCTAAAAAAGAAATGATAAATATTTCAGGCATCAGTGCTAGAAATATAAAGTGGTGGGCTCAGTATCCTAAAGATTGTTCACCTTCAATAAATAATCCGGATCGCTACAACGCACTTTGCAATAGAAAAAATGTTTATTCTTTCCTAATTCCTGTGAAAACTAAAACAGGCGCACTGTACTTTATTGACGATTTCAAATTAAATGATTACTTAAGTTTCGGTATCGGTTACCGTTATGACCGAGTGAAATATAATCCGGAATATATCCCCGGCGTCACCCCAAAAATTCCTGATGATCTGGTAACTAATCTGTATATAACAGATCCAAAGTTTGATCCATCCGATTTAACATCTCCTGAAAATCAGGCAAGACGGGAAGCTAACGCAAACGCGAATATCAAAAAAATTGCGCAGCCGAAAAAGTTCTCTGCCAGCTCATATTCATTGAATACGACGGTAGATCCACTAGATTGGCTGCGCTTGCAGGCGAAATATAGCAAAGCATTCCGGGCGCCAACTAGTGATGAAATTTATTTTACCTTTAAACACCCTGATTTCTCTGTATTACCCAATAAGGATCTTGAGCAAGAAACCGCAAAAACTAAAGAATTGTCTGTAACCTTACACAATGATGTGGGCTATATTTCTACGTCTGTGTTTGAGACCCGATATAATAACTTCATTGATTTGGTATACAAAGGCAACAAACAACTACAAGGACATTCTAAGTTACGCCCGTTTAATGTATATCAAAATATAAATAGACCCAATGCAAAAGTAACAGGCTTTGAAATCGTGTCTCAAATTTCTTTGAATGATTTAGCAAAAATCCTTAATGGATTTAATTTAAGTTATAAATACACTTACCAAAAAGGGAGAATGGATGGCGATATTCCGATGAACGCAATTCAGCCCAGAACTGCTGTTTATGGTATAGGTTATGTTCATTCTGATGATAAATTCGGTTTAGATCTGTATATAACCCATGCCGGTGCAAAACAAGCTAAAGATACTTACAACATGTACCACAAAGACGAAGGAAAAAAAGACAGTTCCATCAAATGGCGTAGTAATTCTTATACAACGATTGATTTACTTGGTTACATTAAACCAATCAAAAACTTAACTTTAAGAGCCGGAGTATATAATCTCACAAACAGAAAATATGTTACTTGGGATTCTGCAAGATCAATTCGCCCATTTGGTACAAGTAATTTGATTGATCAAAAGACCGGATTGGGTATCAACCGCTTCAACGCACCAGGTCGTAATTATAGACTTTCAATGCAACTTGAATTCTAACCAAACAAAAAGGAGAAGCCCTCGCTTCTCCTTTTCTTTTGCGTTAAAGTGCGGTCGTTTTGAAAAACATTTTTTAAAACGACCGCACTTTTATCCGATTTAGCTCAACTTACGCAGCCACCATCACCATTGCCGGGCGAATCACGCGACCGTTTAGCAAGTAGCCTTTTTGTAACACGGTGGTGATTTGATTACTTTCAAAACCTTCTACAGGTTGCATAGAAATGGCTTGGTGTAAATCCGGATTGAAGGTCTCGCCGACAGCACCCACAGGCTCTACGCCGAAACGGGCAACGGTTGCCAATAGTTCTTTTAAGGTGAGTTCAACACCGTCAAATAGGGCTTTGACACTTTCATCTTCAGTATTTCTCGGCGTTGCGAGCGCGCGTTCTAAGTTATCAATAGTGTTTAAAATGTCTTTGGCGAACTTTTCTAACGCGAATTTGTGGGCTTTTTCCACATCTTGTTCAGTACGACGACGAATATTGTCAATTTCAGCACGGGTGCGTAATAACAAGTCCTGTTCTTTTTTAGCGGTTTCCGCTAATTGTGCTTCCAGTTCTTGTACTCGGGCAATAGCTTCTTCTAGTGGATCTTCGGTTTGGTTTTGTTCTTGAATGGGTTCTTCTTGTTGAATTTCCTGTTCTAATTCCGGGTTGTTATCTGTTCTTTGCTCGTCTGCCATTGTCATTCTCCGTTAAATAAAAGTTGGGCGATTATAACAAAAAATCTTAACCCCTGCACTTGCTGGCAAGTCAGGGTGATTGGGTGTAATATAGTGCCCAATTTATTGAATTCAAGTAACGACAAAGAAATATGAATACGCCAAATACGGCCAAACCCCAAACCTTACATACATCATTTCAAACCATTGGACTTGTGGGAAAACCGCGCCATGACATTAACCTGCAAATGCACAAAAATCTATTTTTTTGGTTGTTAGAGCATGGCTATCACGTTTTAGTTGAACAGGAAATCGGCAAAAAAATCGAGCTTCCGCCTAAACATTTGGCTTCGTTAGAAGAAATCGGCGAATCCGCCCAGTTAGCTATCGTAATTGGTGGTGATGGCAATATGTTGGGACGTGCGCGTATTTTGGCAAAATATAATATTCCGCTAATTGGCATTAACCGTGGCAATTTAGGTTTTTTGACGGATATTGATCCTAAAAATACGTATTCCCAATTACAGGCCTGTTTGAAAAACGGCGAATTTTTTGTAGAGGAACGTTTTTTACTTAATGCCTGTATCGAGCGAAGCGGTGAAATCATTGCAAGTGGCATTGCTGTCAATGAGGCGGTAATTCACCCGGCCAAAATTGCCCACATGATTGATTTTCATGTGCATATCAACGATCAATTTGCTTTTTCCCAACGTTCCGACGGATTAATTATTTCAACGCCCACCGGTTCTACGGCATATTCTCTTTCTGCCGGAGGTCCGATTCTTACGCCACAACTGAACGCTATTGCGTTGGTGCCGATGTTTCCGCACACATTGTCTTCACGACCGTTGGTGGTGGATGGTAACAGCAAAATTTCCATTCGCTTTGCAGAATACAACACCTCAAAATTGGAATTAGGTTGTGACAGTCAAGTTGCCCTTCAATTCGGACCTGATGATATTGTACATATTCAAAAATGTGATTATCCGCTCCGTTTATTGCACCTCAAAAGTTACAATTATTACAAAGTATTAAGCACAAAATTAGGTTGGTTACGTCACTTTTCTTAAAAATCAACAAAGCCTCTTTACTGTGCATTAAAACAGTAATATACTGACAAACATACAGTAAAGAGGATTACTTATGTTGACCCAACTCACAATTAATAATTTTGCTATCGTTCGTCATTTAAACATTGAATTAATGCAGGGAATGTCCGTGATTACCGGTGAAACCGGCGCGGGAAAATCCATTGCTATTGATGCCTTAGGGCTATGTCTCGGCCAGCGTACGGAAATTTCCATGTTACGCGAAGGACAAGAGCGCGTCGATATTTGCGCCACCTTTCATATCAACAAAAACAATCCTGCCTATCAATTCCTGCAGGAACAAGAACTGCAAGACGCCGATAATCCGGAAGAATGTATTTTACGGCGTATCATTAACAGTGACGGACGGTCAAAAGCCTTTATTAACGGCATTCCTGTTTCTGCTGCGCAACTAAAAGATATTGGACAACATCTAATTCAAATTAACAGCCAACACGCCTCCCAATTGTTATTAAAAAACGAATATCAACTCCAGCTTGTTGATAATTTTTGTCACCACACTGCACTTTTGCAACAAATGAGCGCCGACTATCAAATATGGCGAAACCTGCAACATCAAGTAAAAACCTTCCAACAAAAATGCGCGGAAAATGAAGCTCGAAAACAGCTTTTACAATATCAAGTCAGTGAACTGGATGAGTTTAATTTAAAGGAGAATGAATACGCGGAATTAGAAGAAGATCACACCCGCTTATCCAACAGCGAAGAACTTACCCAACTTTCACAGTCGGTCTTGCAATTATTAAGTGAGAATGAAACGGTGAGCGTGGATTCCTTACTCTATCGCACTACACAACATTTAAACGAATTGTGCGAATTGGATAATCGTTATACCGAAGTCCAAAATCTGTTACAAGAGGCCTTAATTCAAGTACAAGAAGCCACCAGTGAAATGCAATCACTAAGTAGCCATATTGAACAAGATCCTGCATTATTGGCTGAAATCGAACAACGAATGGGCACAGCGGTACAACTGGCACGCAAACACAATATCAAACCGCAAGATTTAGTAGAATTTCATCGTCAGCTAAAGCAGGAATTAGTCCAGTTAGTAAATTTTTCTGAAAGTGAAGAAGAATTGATCGCGCAAGAACAGATTGCCCGTGAAAAAATGTTGGAAACAGCAATTGCACTTCATCAAAGTCGTCAAGCTGGTGCACAAAAATTGGCACAGTTGGTTAGAAGATCCATTAAACAGTTGGCCATGGAACACGCAGAATTTTTTATTGAGCTACATAGTGACTATGACAAGATCGGCGCAAATGGTGCGGACAATGCAATTTTCACATTGCAAAGTAACTTAGGGCAAACCGCACAACCACTCGCGAAAATTGCTTCTGGCGGTGAGCTTTCCCGTATTGCGTTGGCTATTCAAGTGCAAGCCTCCAATCAAACAGCAATTCCGACATTAATTTTTGATGAAATTGATGTAGGCATCAGTGGCGCCACAGCGAATGTGGTGGGCAAACTATTAAGAAAACTCAGCGAAAAATGCCAAGTCATTTGTGTCACCCACTTACCACAAGTTGCCTGTCACGGAATACATCATTTCTCCGTCGAAAAATCGACCGTCGATCAAAAAACGGAAACAAAAATGACCGCACTTTCGGCTCAACAACGGGTCAATGCCTTGGCTAAATTGTTGGGCGGTAGCAAAATTACCGACGCCGTGTTGGCCAATGCAAAAGAAATGTTGGATGCGGCAGCTTAATCGCCACACGAAATAAAGACAGAGAAAAGTGCGGTGAAATAAAGCAATAGATTTTGAACATTACTTATGCCGGTAGCGCTATGAAAAAACACTAAGTTACGGGTAAATTTGTGACTAAAAATTTGAGGTATTTTTTCTTGTGATGGGTCAATATGCAGATTTTTTATGCTTTTAGTCCTAAAGACAGTATAATTGGGCACTTGTTTTATCTTAAGTTGAGTAAATGAAATGCCAATAAACTTTACCCAAATTATTAAAGACAGCTGGAATTTTATTCAAAATGAAAAGCTCACCCTTGTAAAATTGATTGGGCTTTATGTTGTTGCCTCTTTTTTAATTGTACTTTTACAATCCGCCCTCCTGCCGGAACAAATCGCCGCAATTGTGCTCAATCAAGATGGCCTGCCAAAAAATATTCCTGATGAGCTAATTAGCAACATCATCGCATTTTTACTAAGTAAACAATTTATGAATCTGTTCATTGGCGCATGGTGTTTAGTGACAATAAACCAAGTGAGTCGGCGAGCGTTCATGTCTTTAACAAGCAGTTTTTTCGCCAGCTTAAAACGGATTTGGGGAATGATTCTACTTAGTTTGCTTATTTTTATTCCTTTAATGATTGGCTTAACAGGAGTTTTTCTCGCCAATCAACAAAATATATCCCCCTCCACTCTCACCATGTTTGCCATGATTATCGGTGTTGCATTGTACGTTCGTTTATGCCTAGCCCCGATACATTATTTACTAACCGAAAGTTCTCTGTCTGAAAGTTGGAAAACTATTTGGTATGCAGGTAAAGGGCGTCTTTCCATTCTATTTATTTTTTGTCTGCTTATTTATGTTGTAATGCCAATGATAGAAAATATCTTAGTGAGTTTATCAATTAATATATTTGTAGAAATAATCATGATGGTTTTGATCGCATTTGTTAATGTATTTAGCTTAATCATCAGTTATCGTTTTTATACTTTATTCGTTAGCAAGGCTTAATCCTTTATGAAACAATTACTTGAATTTATTCCCCTAATCCTCTTTTTTGTGGTTTACAAATTGGTTGGTATTCGTGAAGCCGCAATCACATTAGTGCTCGCGACTATAGTGCAATTCATTATTTTAAAACTGAAATACGGCAAAATTGAAACTCAACAAAAGTTCGTGGCAGGTGCGGTTGTCTTTTTCGGTACACTCACTGCCTATTTCAACGATCTTGAATTCTTAAAATGGAAAGTTACCATTATTTACGCCCTATTTGCGTTAGTTTTATTGATCGCACAGTTCGGTTTCAAAAAATTACTGATTCAACAATTACTTGGCAAAGAAATTGCATTACCTGAACAAGTTTGGAAGAATCTAAACCTTGGTTGGAGCGGCTTTTTTATTTTATGTATGTTGATCAACATTTATATCAGCCAGTATTTATCGGATGATATTTGGGTAGATTTTAAGTCCTTCGGTATTATCAGCATGACATTTGTCGCCACCATCATCACCGGTCTTTATATTTATCGCTATTTACCGAAAAGCGAACAAGAACAAAAAAAGGAATAATCTTATGTCAAATCAATTAGTTGGCACTCAAACTAGACAGCAACCTCAGGGCACACTCTTGCTAAGGACCTTAGCCATGCCGTCAGACACCAACGCCAACGGTGATATTTTCGGTGGTTGGATTATGTCACAAATGGACATGGGTGGCGCCATTTTAGCAAAAGAAATCGCCCATGGTCGTGTTGTGACCGTAGCGGTAGAAAGTATGAATTTTATTCGTCCGGTGACCGTAGGCGATGTGGTATGTTGCTATGGGAAATGTTTACACGTTGGACGTAGCTCAATTAAAGTTAAAGTGGAAGTTTGGGTGAAAAAAGTCGCAAGCGAACCCATCGGTGAACGCTATTGCGTGACGGAAGCACAATTTACTTTTGTCGCCGTCGATCCAAAAGGCAAATCTCGTACTATCCCACGCGAAAATAACCATGAATTAGAAGCTGCCTTAGCGCACATCAATACGCCATAAACTTACAAGAGGACTCAAAATGTACTACGTCATTTTTGCACAAGACAAACCGAATACTTTGGCTCAACGTTTAGCCGTACGCGAACAGCATCTCGCACGCTTGAAACAACTACAAGCCGAAGATCGTTTGCTCACTGCAGGCCCAAATCCCGCAGTTGATGATGAAAATCCAGGCGAAGCCGGTTTTACCGGTTCCACTGTTATTGCTAAATTCGACAGTCTGCAAGCCGCTAAAGATTGGGCTGCGCAAGATCCTTATGTCGAGGCCGGCGTGTATGATGATGTAACGATTAAACCATTTAAAAAAGTGTTTTAACGCTGTGATGAAATTTGATGACACACGTCTCAAGCGAGTGTCATCAATAAAATAAAACACTGCCGTTTTCAACTGATACACAATGGGAAATGACTATGCGATATTTGAAACAAACCTCAATTTCTCTGCTAATTTTGACCGCACTTTCGTTTTCAGCATCGGGCAATCAACATACGCATAAAACAGAGCATAAACTGAATTTAGCACATGAGCAGGCCAAATGGACGAAAGCCCGAAATGCAGATGAACTCAAACGGATGGCTCAACGGGCAACATTTTTACAACTAGAAAATCTGTTAAAAAGTGCGGTAAAAAATAACAATGTTTCTGATAACATCGAGTTATATCTTAAGCTCATTGAATCTTTAAAAGACTATCCATTGAAAATGGATGCGATGACCACCTACCTTGACACCCGTATTAAAAGCGTTAGTAAAGACACGCTACCTGAAGAAGTAAAAGCATTAAAACATGAAATTGAACAAGTTATCGCGCAAAACCCTACACATTTTTTACGCAATCGATGGGAACAAGGCATTTTCACACTCTTAATGAATGCTGATTATACGGAAGGATTAGTCCATTATGCACAACGCATTAAGCCAAGCTCCTTGGAGATGCAAATAGCCGTATTAAATGCCGAACTTCAGCTTGAACGCACAAAAAACGAAACAAATAAAAAACAAAATTCCAACAGCGACTCAAACATTATTTCCCGCTATGAACAACTTTGGTTAACCAACAGCAAACTCCCTAATGACGCGCAACTTTGGGCAAAATGGTATTCCGATGGCAAACGGACACAAGATAAAATCTACCAAAAAGCCGAGAAACTCTTTGCCCAAAATGATGCGAACGGTATGGCGTTGCTATCATCGGAATTAAATAAAATTGATAGTGCGAAAGAAGACGAAATGGTTTTGGCGAATTTAAAACGCTTTGAGTCCCTATTAAAAAATCCGGCAACCCTGCCTGAATTGGCCGATAGACTACCACTCATTGAAGAAAATAATAAAATCGTCACAAAATTTGCAGTGGTGCAAACCTTTCCGCGTTATTTACGCACTCTATCGGAAACAATGAAAGAGCCTAACTTTGCCCCCTATCAACAATGGGCAAAAAATTGGCAATTAACAGATGCGCAAATTCGTGAGTGGGAAATTGCTTTTCTTGGTCGTTTTTTTGACAATGAAAGCCCGAATTTCCAACAATGGCGGGATGCGGAAATTCTCAAATTAAAAGCAGATAACCTTACCGAACGCCGTTTGCGTATGGCCATTTGGCAAAAGACCGATTTAACCCCATGGCTCAACGCACTTTCAGCAGAAGGTCAGCAAAAACAAGAATGGCGTTATTGGCAGGCCAAAACGATAGCGAAACACGATAGCAAAAAAACAAAAGAAATATTGACCGCACTTTCTGATGAACGGGGTTTTTATCCAATGTTGGCAGCTGCCAAATTAGATCCGAAAACCCGTGGCAACGGTTACGATTTCGGCCAACCGGAATTACTTATTGCCCCGAGTATCTCCGATCCTTATTGGGCTGATGAATTTAAAAAAGTAAAACCGGCATTGGAAGAAATTGCCGAACTACGTCAACTCGAAAGATTTGGCCCGGCTAAACAGCGTTGGCGTTTCCTGTTGGAAAATCTGTCCGGTAATGACAAAAAAGAGAAACAAATGGCGCTTAGTCAATATGCCAACCAACAAAACTGGTTTGATTTAGGTGTGGATGGTTCCATCATTGCTAAAGCGTTTGATTACATTCAGTTGCGCTTACCAATTGCTTATAGCCATTATTATGATATTGCACTTAAAAGCCGCCCGGCATTAAGCAAAACCAAACCGCAAGCCGTGCTAAATACCAATGTCAGTAAAAGCTTTGCCATGGCGATTTCTCGTCAGGAAAGCGCCTGGAATCCGCAAGCGCAATCTTCCGCCAATGCACGCGGATTAATGCAATTGCTACCAAGCACCGCCAAAGTGACAGCAGACAATGCCAAATTGCCTTATGCAGGCGAGGCGGATTTATTTAAGCCGCTCAATAATATTTTGTTAGGCACGGCACATTTAGCGGAGCTAAACGCCAAATATCCGAATAACCGCATTCTGATCGCCTCAGCTTATAATGCGGGTGCTCATCGCGTGGAAAAATGGTTGGCGCGTGCCAATGGTAAGTTGGAAATGGATGAATTTGTGGCCTCCATTCCGTTCTATGAAACCCGTGGTTATGTTCAAAATGTGCTGACTTACGATTTTTACTATCAAATATTGCAAGAAAAAGAAGATCCACAAACCTTTAGCAATGAGGAATATGATCGGCTATACTAGCCGCACTAGTTTAATAGTATAGGATTGTTGATATGTATATTAGTCGCAATTTAGAACAATGGAACGCCTTTCTCAATATGCTAAAAACCGCATTTGAACAAGGCAAAGAACAAGATGTATTAACCTTATTACTGACTGCCGATGAACGGGATGCCGTGGGGTTACGCTTACAAATTATCGCGCAATTATTGGATAAAAACCTACCACAGCGGGAAATTCAACAAAACCTAAATACCAGTGCGGCAACCATTACTCGAGGTTCCAATATGTTAAAAACGATGGATCCCGAATTTATCGACTGGATAAAAAATCAACTTAATGCGCAATAAAAAGCTGACTAACATCATTTTGAATCGATTAAATCTGCGTAAATTCAAATTACGCAGATTTCATTTTTCCTACAAAAGTGCGGTGCGTTTTTTAATCCGTTTTTTTCTGGCCACGGTAGCTATTACTTTCATTTTTCGCTTTGTTCCAATCCCCTGCTCTGCTTATATGTTGCAACAAAAAATCGCCCACTTGTTAGACGGTGATTTTGAGTACACCACCCGCCACCAATGGGTAAGCATTGACGATATTGCTTGGCCAATGCAACTAGCGGTAATTGCCGCCGAAGATCAGCAATTTCCCGAACATTACGGTTTTGATTTTAGCGCCATTGAAAAAGCATTCAAACATAATCAAAAAAGTAAACGCACGCGTGGAGCCTCCACTATCTCCCAACAAACGGCAAAAAATCTCTATTTGTGGCATGGGCAAAGCTGGCTACGTAAGGGAATTGAAGTGCCTGCAACTCTGTTGTTGGAAACCTTATGGTCAAAAAAACGCATTTTAGAAGTGTATTTAAACCTTGCGGAATTCGGTGAAGGGATTTATGGCGTGGAAGCAGCCAGCCAATTTTATTTCAAAAAGCCTGCTAAAAATTTATCGCAAAATGAAGCCGCACTTTTGGCAGCAGTGTTGCCTAACCCCATTATTTATAAAGTCAATGCGCCGGGCGCTTATACCAAACGCAGACAATTTTGGATTCAGCATCAAATGAATCAACTGGGAAAATCCTATTTAAAAAAATTAGATTAACAGTGATTTATTTCACTTTTCAAAATAAACAAATCACCAAAAAAATACAGATTATTACATTAATAAAATCTTACTTTTCTTGAAAATATCATCAATTTCCTGTAAGTTCCTTGGCTTTCGTATTTATGCCTTGCTTTTAAGGCGCTATCTAAGGGAGCACTATTGTTTATGCAACGTTTTCAAAAAATTTTCCAGTCCGAAGCTGCTGGTGGCATATTGCTTTTCATCTTTGCTTTGATGGCCATCATTCTCGCCAACACAGCTCTTAGTGAAAGCTATTTTAATTTTTTGGACACCCCAGTCAGTGTACAATTCGGCGCATTCAGCATTGCCAAACCGTTATTAATGTGGGTAAACGATGGGTTTATGGCGGTTTTCTTCGTTTTGGTAGGCATGGAAGTCAAACGTGAAATGTTAGAAGGAGCCCTTTCTAGCTATCAACAGGCAATCTTCCCCGCGATCGCTGCACTAGGAGGCATGATCGTACCTGCTTTAATCTATTTCTTGATTGCACAACATTCCCCGGAAATTCAATCCGGTTGGGCAATTCCCATGGCAACTGACATCGCCTTTGCTTTAGGCATTGTGGCGTTATTAGGTAAGCGCGTGCCATTACCGTTAAAAGTGTTTTTATTGGCGCTTGCCATCATTGATGACCTTGGCGCCATTATCGTTATCGCCATTTTTTATTCCCACGAACTCAGTACCCAAGCCCTAATTTTGGCCGCTATCACAATTACTATTCTTGTACTCATGAATCGCATGAAAATAGGCGCATTATGCGCTTACATGGTGGTTAGTTTGATTTTATGGGCATCCGTATTAAAATCCGGCGTACATGCTACCCTTGCGGGCGTAATCATCGGTTTCTGCATCCCAATGCGAGGCCGCAAGGGTGAAAAACCATTACATCAATTCGAACATATTTTGACACCGTGGTGCAGCTATTTAATTCTGCCGCTATTTGCCTTCTCCAACGCCGGCGTATCCTTGGAAAACGTGGGATTCTCCAGTTTAAGTTCACCGCTCACCCTCGGCATTATGCTCGGTTTAATCATCGGAAAACCGCTCGGTGTCTTCTTATTTAGCTATCTCTCGGTCAAATGCAATCTTGCCAAACTACCACAAGGCATTAATTTCCAACAAATTTTCGCTATTGCCGTGCTGTGTGGCATAGGTTTCACGATGTCCATGTTCCTTGCAGGTCTCGCTTTTGGAGAAACGCCACATAACAGTTTCGACACACTCTCCCGCTTAGGTATTTTATCAGGTTCGGGCGTATCAGCGATCCTCGGATATAGCTTGTTGCGAAAAACAACATCGAATTAATATCGTTAAAAAAAGAAAGCCTTGCAAATTAGCAAGGTTTTTTACAAGGAATACCGTCTTTATCACGATCCAGCCGTCCTTCACCACAAATATTACGATGGTATTTTGCTTCGGTGCAAGAACTCATTTCCTTACAATCCTTCTGCTCGTTGCAAGTAAATTCCTCATGATTATTATTTGACTTGACAGCAGCATATTGTACCAGTCAAAGTGCGGTCAAAATTAAAAGTGTTTTTCACATAATGACCTCTTTCTATAGGATATATACTAAGCCCTATAAAAATTACCATAATTATAAGTAAATCAATAAAGGAAAAATAATTTAAAAAAACTATAAAAAGAAAAAACCTAGCAATTATGCTAGGTTTTGTTTTTGGTGCTCTGGGCGAGACTTGAACTCGCACGACCTACGGTCACTACCCCCTCAAGATAGCGTGTCTACCAATTCCACCACCAGAGCTTAATTCGATAAATTTTATTGTTGAGGAATATCGCTATTTTTTGTATCTAACACAGCCGGTGCTTTTTGTTGTTGCTGTTGGATTTGTTCCGCTGTACCGGATAAATCATCAAATGCACCTTGTTTTACATTGTTTTTATGTGAATTTAGATTGCCAATAACGATACTGATAATAAAGAAGATTGTTGCTAACACAGCAGTCGTGCGGGATAGGAAGTTACCTGCGCCGGCAGAGCCAAAAACTGTACCGGATGCGCCACCACCGAAAGATGCGCCTGCATCAGCACCTTTACCCTGTTGTAACAGGATAAACGCAATGAGGGCAATGGAAACGACCAAGTAAATGATTAATAAAGCTGAGTACATTTTATCTTCTCTGATTTAGCAAATTCTAATGAAAAATAACGGCGCAGATATTAGCGGATATCTTTGCCTTTCGCAAGTCGTTTTGTATATTTTTAGGCTATTTGGTGCAAATTCGGTCAGTCAAAAACATTTCTAAAAATCACCGCACTTTTTCGTCTGCTTCACTTTTCTTTGGTGTTTTTGGCTTTTTCGTTTTCACATTTTGATTATGACGACTTAGCTCGCGCAATGCGGAGAAATTAATATAGTGCAATAACTCAGGCAAAAGCTGGGTAAGATTTTGCATAAATTGCTGATAACTCGCCTGTTTTCGACTAATGCTGTCTAGTTGAGATTCCCAATGTGCCGTCATATCGGGTTGGGTAGCCACATCCGGCAAAGCATTGATTAAAATACGCCCTGCCTCGGTGCTGTGAATATTGCGCCCTTTTTTATATAGAAAGCCCCGCTTAAACAATAATTCAATAATTCCCGCCCGAGTGGCTTCGGTGCCTAATCCATCGGTTTCTCGCAGAATTTTTTTTAACTCTTTGTCTTGCACGAAACGGGCAATACCCGTCATAGCAGAAAGCAACGTTGCATCGGTAAAGGGTTTCGGCGGTTGTGTTTTTTTACTGACAATGTCGCCTTTCTCGCAATGCAAAATCTGTCCTTTTTTCACCACCGGCAACAAGGCATCAGGCTGTTCATCATCGTTATCTTCTTTTCCCCAAAGTTGTTTCCAACCGGCAATTTGTAAGTTGCGCGCTTGGGCAACGAAAGTTCCGCCTGCGATATCCAAGGTAATTTTGCATTTACGGTATTTCGCGTCGGGGCAAAACTGCATGAGATATTGGCGAGCAATAAGAAAATATATGTTTTGTTCCGTTTGGGTTAAGCTAACGGCACGATTTTTGGCTGTAGGAATAATGGCATGGTGCGCTTCCACTTTTTTATCGTTCCAACAACGATTTTTCTGTTCAGGATTGATAATTTCGGGCAGGGGTTGAAATGGTGTTAAATGAGTAGAAATAGCATTCATCACCGCCATACGATCGGCAAAATGCTCTTTCGGCAAATAACGACAATCGGAGCGCGGATAAGTAATGAGTTTGTGTGTTTCATACAAACGCTGGCAAGTGTCTAGCACTTCCTGCGCCGACATCCCGAAACGCTTGGCGGCATCAATTTGCAATGCAGAAAGGGAATATGGCAACGGTGCCGTTTCTTTTTCCCTCTTATCCGTGTAATCGGTGACTTTTGCCGGTTGGTCGGTAATGCGTTTGACGACATTTTCCGCAAGCGCGCGGGAAAGTACACGTCCGTCGTCGTCCTGATAATCTTCGCAGGCTTTGCTCGGCTGCCATAAAGCGGAAAAAAGTGCGGTTTCCTCTTTCGGATCGCGCACCCAAGCCAGCACTTCAAAAAAATCTTTTGGTTGGAAATTTTCAATTTCCAAATCACGACGTACGATCAAGCCCAGCACCGGTGTTTGTACACGCCCAACAGAAAGCACGCCGTTATAGCCTGCCTGTCTGCCTCGAATGGTATAAGCGCGAGTCATATTAATACCATAAAGCCAATCGGCGCGGGCGCGGGCTAATGCGGAGGTAGCAAGAGGGATGAAATCTCGGTTAGGTTGTAATTTTTTGATGGCTTTTTCTACCGCACTTGGGTTCAAATCGCTGATTAAACAACGTTGAATGGCATTACGCTTATCGGCAGGCAAATTGAGATAACTGAACACCTCGTCCACCAACAGTTGTCCCTCTCGATCCGGGTCGCCTGCGTTGACCAATATATCGGCTTGATGTACCAGTTTTTCAACGGTTTTCAGTTGCTTATGGGTTTCTTTTTTCGGAATGAGCAGCCACTTTTGCGGCACGATAGGCAAATCCTCTAAGCGCCATTGTTTGAAGCGTGCGTCGTAAGCGTCAGGTTCCGCCTGTTCCAACAAATGCCCTACGCACCAAGTGACATAATCGTTATCGCCGCATTTAATGAAGCCATCACCACGTTGGTGCGGCTTGGGCAAAACATCGGCAATGGCACGTCCAAGACTCGGTTTTTCAGCTATAAACAGTCGCATAGATGAGAATCAAGCTTAGCCGATTTCACGACGGCCCAAGAAAGAATGGGTTAAGGTGGTGCCGTCCACCATTTCTAGCTCCCCGCCCACCGGGATGCCGTGGGCAATACGGCTGACTTTAACTTTTTGTTGCAAACAAAGTTCTGCGATGTAGTTTGCAGTGGCATCGCCTTCCACCGTTGGGTTGGTGGCAAGAATCACTTCATTAAACGATTCCGTTTGCAATCGTTTTTGCAGTAAATCCAAGCCAATTTCACGCGGACCGATGCCATCTAACGGCGACAAATGCCCCATAAGCACGAAATAACGTCCTGAGAATTGACCGGTTTGTTCAATAGCAAGAATGTCTGCCGGCATTTCCACCACACACAGCAAACCTGAATTTTGACGACGAGGATTGTTACAAATACTGCAAACCGCTTCCTCGGTAAAAGTTCGGCAATGTTCGCAGTGACCGATTTTTGACATGGCTTCCGTCAAACTTTGCGCCAAACGCATTCCACCGCCTCGATTACGCTGCAATAAATGGTATGCCATCCGTTGTGCGGATTTTGGCCCGACCCCCGGTAGCACGCGTAAGCTTTCGATTAAATTTTCTAACAATGGACTGGTTTGCATAGCATTCTCGATAGATTTGATAAAAAAATAAACCGCACTTTAAGGATCGATTAACGAAAAGTGCGGTCAATTTTGGCGATATTTTTTTAGAATGGCATTTTAAAGCCTGGCGGCAATGACATACCGGCAGTGACAGAAGCCATTTTTTCTTTTTGTAATTCTTCAGCACGACGCACGGCATCGTTATACGCCGCCGCAATTAAGTCTTCCAACATTTCTTTGTCGTCTTCCATTAAAGAAGGATCAATTTCTACGCGACGACAATTGTGCGCACCGTTTACAGTAATTTTCACCAATCCGGCACCGGATTCACCGGTCACTTCCAATTGAGCAATTTCTTCCTGCATTTTCTGCATTTTTTCTTGCATTTGTTGGGCTTGTTTCATTAAGCCGCCCAAGCCACCTTTTCCGAACATAAATTTTCTTCCATTATTTGAGTAAAAAAGTGGACGCATTTTAACGGAATTTTTTGCCCTTGGAAATATTCAAATTCATTAATAGGTTGTTCCGGCATATTAATCCGTATTACCATTAAAGCTTTTCAATTCGTGCTGGAAAATGACCGCACTTTATGTTGATCGATCATAAGTAGGAAGATTATGGAAGCCAGACATTACCTGAGTTTTGAAATCGCCTTCGTGGCATTACAGCTTATGCTTTGGGTTTTCGCCCGCACATTAAGCTGGATTTTCAATTTAGAAGGGAAAAGCCGTCGTCGTTTAACCATTTGGGTCTTTATCGTGCTGAATTGTGTGGTGTTAAGTGCACCATTACGCCTATTTGCCGAAACGTTTATCGTGAGTGCCTTTACGCTCACCTTGCTTCTTTTTTCGGGCTTTAGTAGTGTTACTGTAGGCGTATTGCATATCTTTTTTAAAAAATGGGACAAGGTGTTAAAACTGCTCTATCCGATTATCTTCCTTGGTTTCATCGGGCTTGGTTTGTATAACGCTTACACACCTGTGGTACACCATTATCAAGTACGATTGAACAAACCGATGAAACCGTTACGTATCGGGATGGCTAGCGACACACATTTAGGGAAATTCTTTGGTGCTAAGCAATTGGACAAACTGGCTGCGATTATGCAACAGGAAAAGGTGGATATTATCCTCCTGCCGGGCGATATTATGGATGATAACGTCAACGCCTATTTAGCGGAGAAAATGCAACCGCACTTAGCCAAACTACAAGCTCCCCTTGGGGTTTATGCCACACTAGGCAATCATGATTTCTTTGGTGACCAAGCGCGTATTGAACAGGAAATTCGCAAAGCAGGCATTATTCCTGTGATGGATGAAAGTTTGGTGATTGATGATCGCTTTACGCTAATTGGGCGTAACGATGATTTAGTAACGGATCGACCTACCACTGCGCAATTATTAAAGGATGTGAATACAGATCTGCCTGTGATTTTAATGGATCACCGTCCGACAGATATTGAACAACACGCCAATTTGCCCATTGATATTCAACTTTCCGGTCATGCCCATAACGGACAGATTTTTCCGGCAAATCTCATTGTGAAATTTATTTATCGTTTAAGCTATGGTTATGAACAAATCAATCAAGGCCACTTTTTCGTCACCTCCGGCTATGGATTTTGGGGCGTGCCAATGCGTTTGGGTTCAGAATCAGAAGTGATGATCATTGACGTGGTCGGAGGTTAAAAAAAGAACTATTCTCAATATTAAGTCCTGTGTATAATCCAACCTCTTACGCTGATATTTTTATGATGACAGAGGACTCGGAAATGAAAAAATTCGTCAAAGCAACCCTTACTTCTCTTTTCCTTATGGCTTCTGTGACGGCAAGTGCTGTAACCGTCACCGATGCTAAAGGTGAATTCACTCTTGATCAAACCCCAAGTCGCATTGTCGCATTAGAATATTCTTTCGTTGATGCCCTTGCTCAAGTCGGTGTTAGCCCGGTCGGCGTTGCCGATGACAACGACAAAACCCGCATTTTGCAGGAAGTGCGCGATAAGATTCAACCTTGGCAATCTGTCGGTACCCGTTCGCAACCAAGTCTTGAAGCGATTGCCGCATTAAAACCCGATTTAATTATCGCTGATCCTTCCCGTCACACAGCTGTGTATGAAGAATTGAAAAAAATCGCCCCGACCATGATGTTTGATTCCCGCCATGAAAGCTATCAGGAGAATCTTGATACGGCACAAAAAATCGGCGATGTTGTCGGTAAAGGGGGTGAAATGAAATTGCAAATTGATAAACACAATAAAATTATCGAAAGCATTACGCAAAATATCAATGTGAAAGGCAAAAAAGCAATTTTCGGCACCTCCCGCGAAGACAAATTCAATTTACAAAATGACAGTGGTTATGTCGCCAGCTTCCTTGGTGTTCTAGGTTTTAACTCGCCAAAATTACCAAACGCCACTCAAGCCTTTGCTGAAATCAATCTTGAGCAATTAGTGATGGAAAAACCGGACTATATGTTTATCGCCCACTATCGCCAAGAAAGTATCGCCCGCAAATGGGAAACTGAACCTTTATGGCAAGCCATTCCTGCCGTAAAAGCCAAACGTGTATTTAGCGTCAATGCCGATATGTGGGCACGCGGACGCGGCATTACGGCCAGTGAGATCATGGCAAAACAAGTTGAACAATTCGTTAATCAAAAATAATGTTTGGCACAGCTTTTCGTTGGGGCTTGCCCCTACTAGGACTGGCTTTCCTGTTATGGGGAAGCCTGTTTTTATACTACCCTATTGAAATTTCACCATTAGATGCACTAAACGCCTTTTTTCCCAATGGCGATGAATTGGCCAAGATCACCGTGGTCGATTTACGCTTTCCGCGGGCGCTAGTGGCGATCGCATTAGGCGCCAATTTGGCGGTAGCCGGGGCATTATTACAGACCATCACCCGCAACCCACTAGCCTCACCAACGCTACTAAGCGTCAATTCCGGCGCAAGTTTGGCCATGGTAACGGCGAGTGCCATTAGCCCGGCCTTATTATCAGGCTATAGCATTGCCTTGGTGGCAAGTATCGGCGGTGGAATCAGCTGGTTGGTTGTAATGTTGATCAGCAACGCGTGGAAAGACAGTAGCGGCGATCGCAGTCGTGTTATTTTGGCGGGGATTGCCGTGTCGTTATTGTGTACTGCCCTCACCAAATTAGTGTTAATTATGTCAGAAGATCATGCCTTTGGCGTAATGAGTTGGCTTGCCGGCGGTATTTCTCATGCCCGTTGGAACGAATGGCACGCTATTTGGCCGTTTCTGCTATCGAGCGCTCTCTTTTGCCTCTTCTTTGCCAGCCGCTTAAATTTACTCAATTTGAGCGACGAATCCGCTCAATCCTTGGGAATTAACCTGTTCCGTCTGCGTTGGTATGCCAATATCATGGCATTATTAATTGTGGGTTCAGCCGTTAGCGTAGCCGGCCCGGTCGCCTTTATCGGTTTGTTAATTCCACACTTAGCACGTTATTGGATCGGCTATGATCTACGAAAATCATTACCCATGTCCATGTTATTAGGCGCCATTTTAATGTTGGGGGCTGATACCGTTGCCCGTGCTGTTGATTTCCCAAGTGAAGTGCCTGCCGGCGCCATTTTGGCCTTAATCGGTGCGCCAATCTTTGTATTATTTGCCAGAGGAAAACACTAATGCGCCGTTCTCATTCAGGATTCCGTGCAATCGGCTTTTACTTATCGGCACTCTGTACGGTCGCGCTATTATTTGTATTAAGCATTCGTTACGGCACTTACACGCTATCCTTTGATGAAATTAGCCTAGCCTTTCACCCTGACGATAAAAACTATTTCACTTTAATGGAATACCGTCTGCCACGCGCGCTACTCGCCATTATTATCGGCGGCGCATTGGCCATTTCCGGGGTGTTGGTGCAAAGTGTCGTGCGTAATCCGTTGGCCTCTCCTGATATTTTAGGAATCAATAATGCCGCCGGTTTAATCGCCGTCACCGTATTAATCTTCCTACCGAATTTAGCCTTTTACTGGCTACCGATTTTCGCCTTTATCGGCGGTGTCCTGTCTTTCATTTTGTTATGGATGATATGTGGTTTTAACTTCCGTCCGATCAAAATGGCCATTATCGGCGTAGCGCTTTCTGCCCTATGGGCGGCAATCAGCCATTATTTAATGCTAACCAATCCGGTAGAAATCAACACGGCTATGCTTTGGCTAACCGGAAGTTTGTGGGGCAGAAGTTGGGCTTATGTCAATGTCGTTTTGCCTTGGTTGTTGGTGTTATTGCCGTTACCGTTTATTTTCTGTCGAGATTTGGACACCTTAGGTTTAGGTGAAAACAAAGCGGCCACCTTGGGAGTAAGCGTAAATAAAACGCAAATCTTGGTATTAGTGCTGGCTGTTGCGCTTTCCACCACAGCCGTCGCCATTTGCGGCCCCATCGCATTTCTCGGCTTAGTTGCACCGCACTTAGCACGCAAATTGGTCGGTGGACGTCACCGCACATTATTGCCGGCGGCCATGCTAATCGGCACGTTGTTGTTACAGATTTCCGATATTTTAGCGCGGGTTATCGATCCGCCGACAGAACTGCCCGCCGGTATTCTCACCGCCATTATCGGCGCCCCTTACTTCTTCTATTTATTGATGAGAACGAAATAATGAGCATTGAGATCAATAAGTTACAATTAGGCTATCAAGATAAAACTATCGTACGGGATTTATCTCTCACCTTTCCGAGCAACCAAATCATTGCTTTAATTGGCCCGAACGGTTGTGGCAAATCCACAACACTGAAAGCGGTGGCCCGTTTGCTCAAGCCTCGCCTAGGTACAATTACTCACAAAGGCAAAGATATTTGGCAAAGCACGCCGAAAGAATACGCCAAACAATTAGCATTCTTGCCACAACAACATTTGGTGCCGGAAGGCATTAAAGTACGTGAATTAATTGCTTACGGCCGTTCGCCTTATTTGAATTTGTGGGGCAAATTGAGTGATAAAGATGAGCAATTAGTGGCTTGGGCTATGGAACAAACCCACACCGCAGAATTAGCGGAACATTTGGTATCGGATTTATCCGGCGGGCAACAACAACGGGTTTTCCTAGCCATGACATTAGCGCAAGATGCAGAGCTTGTTCTGTTAGATGAACCAACCACTTATTTGGATCTCAACCGACAAGCAGAACTCATGGGCATGATGCGTCAAATGCAACAAAACGGCAAAACCGTCATTACGGTACTCCATGATTTAAATCAGGCTTGTCGTTATTGTGATTATTTAATCGTTCTCAAAGACGGCAACCTTATGGCCCAAGGGACGCCTGACGAAGTGATGACAGAGCGGCTGTTAAAAGAGGTGTTTGATTTAGAGGTGGTGATTCACCGCGATCCGATTAGCCAAACACCAATGTTTATTTTGAAGTAAACAAAAAGTGCGGTCATAAAAAACATTTTATTTTTCGACCGCACTTTTAGCATTAAAAAAAACATCGCCATTGATGACCGCACTTTTAAGCGTTATCAATCGCAAAAGAAATCACCTCTTTAATGCTCTCCGTGCCCATGGCAATCATCAATACGCGATCCACGCCCAACGCCACCCCCGAGCAATTCGGAATTCCTGCCTGTAATGCAGCCAATAGGCGCGTATCAATGGCGCGCGCAGGCAACCCCATTTTTTCCCGTTGCAGATTATCTTGCTGAAAGCGTCTTAATTGCTCGCGCGCATCAGACAATTCGTGGAAACCGTTAGCCAGCTCCAATCCTTTATAATAAAACTCAAAACGTTCCGCCACACGCAAATCCTCCGAACTGATTTGCGCTAAAGCCGCCTGACTTGCCGGGAAATGATACACCACTACCGGCGCCTCCTGCCCAATTTGCGGCTCCACTACCGTGCTAAATAAAAATTGTAATAAGGTGTCGCGACTTTCATTTTCCGCCCCCATTAACTGATGTTTTTCCGCTTTTTCCACTAATTCGGACAAGTCCGCCGATAATGGGTCCAATCCCACATATTGCTGGAAGGCAAATTGATAGCTCATGCTTTCCGCCGGCGGGCATTCCAAAGTTTGTTGTAATAAATCATCCACTTCGTTAATCAGGCGATACATATCAAAGTGCGGTCGATACCACTCCAACATAGTAAATTCAGGGTTGTGTCGATTACCTGCCTCTTCATTACGGAATACTTTGCCGATTTGAAAAATAGGCCCGCTGCCTGCCGCCAGCAAACGTTTCATGTGATATTCCGGGCTGGTGGAAAGCCACAAGGTTTTCGATTGCTCACCGAACGGTGAAATAAATTCCGTACTAAACGTTGCGAGATGCACATCCGTGACACCAAATTCGCTCAATACCGGCGTTTCCACCTCCAACAAACCGCGATCGGTGAAAAATCGACGGATTTCTGTCAGTAATTTGGCACGGGTTAATAAATTTTTAACGGAGGCGGTAGGTTGCCATTGCTCTTGTTCAAACATAAAAATGCCTTTTCAAATGAGGAAAAATGAAATTGTCGCTATTTTAAAACAAGTCGTCGGGAATACATAAAGTTATTGTTCCTCATAACAACATAAAATGGTAATTACAGGTAGATGGCAAAATCTTGAAAAACATTTCATTTTCCCACCGCACTTTTTGTTTACTTCTTGTTACGTTTTAATTAAATAAATGTTAATTATTAAACAGAATATCAACAACTCTTTATTTACAGTAACTTTTTTGAGGTAGATCACGAAATCGTGACAAATTTCACAAAAACAGTTTTAATAAAAAAAAATAATGGCAAAATATTCACACCCTAACAGTACCAAATAGCTTTATTTCGGTATTTTCACTCAAATTTATCTCTTTACTTGGAGGAATATCGTGCAAACTGTTAACGTCGATATCGCCATTGTTGGCGCCGGTGGTGGTGGTTTACGTGCGGCGATCGCTGCAGCTCAAGCTAATCCCAACCTTAAAATTGCGTTAGTCTCAAAAGTTTACCCAATGCGTAGCCATACCGTTGCAGCAGAAGGTGGTGCAGCAGCCGTCATCAAAGAAGAAGACTCTTACGACAAACACTTTCAAGATACTGTTGCCGGTGGTGACTGGCTCTGTGAACAAGACGTTGTAGAATATTTCGTTGAACACTCACCGGTAGAAATGACCCAGCTTGAACGTTGGGGCTGTCCTTGGAGCCGTAAAGTTGATGGTGACGTAAACGTGCGTCGTTTCGGCGGCATGAAAATCGAACGAACCTGGTTCGCCGCCGATAAAACCGGTTTCCACTTATTGCACACTCTCTTCCAAACTTCTATTCAATTCCCGCAAATTGTACGTTTCGATGAACACTTCGTACTTGATATTTTAGTTGATGACGGCCATGCCCGCGGTATGGTTGCCATGAATATGATGGAAGGTTCTTTAGTACAAATTAACGCCAACGCTGTTGTTATCGCTACCGGCGGTGGTTGCCGCGCATTCCGTTTCAACACCAACGGCGGTATCGTTACCGGTGACGGTTTATCTATGGCTTATCGCCATGGCGTACCGTTGCGTGATATGGAGTTCGTGCAATATCACCCGACCGGCTTGCCAAATACCGGTATCTTAATGACCGAAGGTTGTCGTGGTGAAGGCGGTATTTTGCTGAATAAGAACGGCTACCGTTATCTTCAAGACTACGGTTTGGGACCGGAAACACCAATCGGCAAACCACAAAACAAATATATGGAATTAGGTCCGCGCGATAAAGTATCCCAAGCGTTCTGGCAAGAATGGCGCAAAGGCAATACATTAAAAACCGCCAAAGGCGTTGATGTGGTGCATTTGGATTTACGTCACCTTGGAGAACAATATTTACACGAACGTTTACCGTTTATTTGTGAATTGGCAAAAGCCTATGAAGGCGTGGATCCGGCTCAAGCCCCAATTCCTGTGCGCCCTGTAGTGCACTACACCATGGGTGGTATTGAAGTAGACTTCAACAGTGAAACCCGTATTAAAGGCTTATTTGCCGTGGGTGAATGTGCCTCTTCCGGTTTACACGGTGCTAACCGTTTAGGTTCCAATTCATTAGCCGAATTAGTGGTATTAGGTCGTGTTGCCGGCGAATATGCAGCACAACGTGCAGTGGAAGCCAAACCAGGCAACCAAAGTGCAATTGACGCTCAAGCACAAGATGTTGTTAAACGCTTAAATGACTTATTTGCCCAGGAAGGTACAGAATCTTGGTCTGAAATTCGTGATGAAATGGGTCAAGCAATGGAAGAAGGCTGCGGTATTTATCGTACACAAGAAAGTATGCAACAAGCCGTTGATAAAATTGCTGAATTGAAAGAGCGTTTTAAACACGTTCATGTATCAGACCGCTCTAGCGTATTTAATACAGACTTATTGTACACCGTTGAATTAGGCTACATTTTAGACGTAGCGCAATCTATAGCCAACTCTGCTATTGAGCGTAAAGAATCTCGTGGTGCACACCAACGTTTAGACTACACTGAGCGGGACGATGTGAACTACTTAAAACACACCTTGGCGTTCTATAACGAGGACGGCGCACCACGCATTGAATACAGCCCGGTGAAAATCACTAAATCTCAACCGGCAAAACGCGTTTACGGTGCGGAAGCAGAAGCGGCTGAAGCGGCTGCCAAAGCGACAGAACAAGCTCAAGCAGGTAAGGAGTAATAACATGGCCGAACAATCAATCATGAACGTTGAAATTCTACGTTACAACCCGGAAGTTGACAAAGAGCCACACTTGAAAACCTATCAAGTGCCTTACGATAGCCAGACCTCATTACTTGACGCTTTAGGCTATATTAAAGATAAACTTGAACCTGAGCTTTCTTATCGTTGGTCATGCCGTATGGCAATCTGTGGTTCTTGCGGCATGATGGTAAACAACATTCCGAAACTGGCATGTAAAACCTTCTTGCGTGACTACAGTGGTCACATGCGTGTTGAAGCCTTAGCAAACTTCCCGATTGAACGCGACTTAATCGTTGACTTAAGTCACTTCATTGAAAGTTTGGAAGCCATCAAACCTTATGTGATCGGTAACCAAGCGCCTGAGTTAGACGGTAAACCGCATCCGTCCAAAGAATTAGCTAAAAGCCGTACTAAACAAACGCCTGCGCAATTGGAAAAATACCGTCAGTTCTCTATGTGTATTAACTGTGGCTTATGCTATGCCGCCTGCCCACAATTCGGTTTAAACCCTGAATTTGTCGGTCCGGCCGTATTAACTTTAGGTCATCGTTATAACTTAGATAACCGTGACCATGGCAAGGCAGAACGGATGAAAATCATGAATGGTGAAAACGGCGTTTGGTCTTGTACCTTTGTAGGTGCTTGCTCCGAAGTGTGTCCAAAACACGTTGGCCCAGCCACTGCCATTAACCAGGGCAAATTAGAAAGTGCCAAAGATTATCTCATTTCCATGCTTAAACCGAAGGCATAAGGGGAAAGATTATGACAACAACAGTAAGTAAACGTAAAAAATATGTCCGTGAAATGACCCCGACTTGGTGGAAAAGTTGGGATTTCTACAAGTTCTATATGCTACGCGAAGCCACTGCACTTCCAACGGTTTGGTTCAGTTTAGTATTGCTTTATGGCGTCATTTGTTTAGGCAAAGCGGACGGATTTGTTATGAACTTCATTCCGTTCTTACAAAATCCAATTGTCGTGATTCTTAACATCGTCTCACTGGCTGCTTTATTGCTCCACGCTGTCACCCTATTCGACATGACAGGCGAAGTGATATCCGGCACGACAGGCTTGCCCGCAAAACTAATTAAAAACGCTTTGCGCGGAATGTTTGTGGGTGTCACCGTATTGGCTTTAGTGTTAGTATTTATTTAGGGGGAAGACATGGTTAATCAAAATCCAAAACGTTCAAACGAACCACCTGTCTGGTTAATGTTTAGTGCAGGCGGCATGATAAGCGGACTTGCCTTCCCGGTATTAATTCTTATCCTCGGTTTGCTATTACCTTTTGGCCTTGTCAGCCCGGATAACATCATCGCCTTTGCACACCACTGGGTGGGTAAATTGGTTATTCTGGCTCTTACCATTTTCCCAATGTGGGCAGGCTTGCACCGTGTCCATCACGGTATGCACGACGTTAAAGTCCATGTGCCTGCTGGCGGATTTATTTTCTATGGCCTAGCCACGCTTTACAGCATTATCGTGCTATTTGCTGTGTGTAATATCTAATTGGCATTTCAAATAAAAAACTCCCGTTCAGCGGGAGTTTTTTGCATTTATAAAAAGTGCATGTTTGCTAATGTGATGTTCAAAAATAAAACTGCACTAGTTTCCCCTTGAGATTCTCTCCAATTCGCACTAGACTACCGCCCTATTTTTCAAACCTATTTTTTCAATTATGCGTGTTGCCGATTTTAATTTTGATTTACCTGATGAGCTGATTGCCCGTTATCCGAAACCGGAGCGGACAGCCAGCCGTTTATTACAACTAAATGGTGAAAACGGGGAAATTTTTCACCGCACTTTTGCCGATGTATTAGATTTAATTCAGCCTGGCGATTTGGTGGTGTTTAATAATACCCGAGTAATTCCTGCTCGGATGTTCGGGCGAAAAACTAGCGGCGGAAAGCTTGAAGTGTTAGTTGAGCGTGTACTGAGTGAATCGCGTTTTTTAGCCCACGTACGTTCATCCAAAGCACCGAAAGCCGGGGCGGAATTGATTTTAGGTGAAGATAAACTGGGCGAAGGCAATGGTGTGAAAGCAATAATGCTTGGTCGCCAAGATAGCTTGTTTGAGATCGAAATAGCCGAAAAACAGACCGCACTTTTTGATGTGTTGCAGCAAATCGGGCATATGCCGTTGCCACCGTATATTGATCGCCCTGACGAGGAAGCAGATCAGGAACGTTACCAAACCGTCTATAACAAAGTGCCAGGTGCAGTGGCGGCACCGACGGCAGGTTTGCATTTTGATGATGAACTCTTGGCAAAATTGAAAGAAAAGGGTGTAAATTTTGCCTTCGTTACCTTGCACGTGGGCGCGGGAACATTCCAACCGGTTCGAGTAGAAAACATTGAAGATCACGTTATGCACGCAGAATATGTGGAAGTGCCACAGTCGGTTTGTGATGCTATTCTCACCACAAAACAAGCCGGCAAACGGGTCATTGCGGTCGGTACGACATCAGTTCGCTCGATTGAAAGCGCAGCATTAGCCGCAGAAGAAAAACAAAGTGCGGTGTTAATTGAACCTTATTTTTCCGACACATCTATTTTTATTTACCCAGGCAAAAAGTTCCGCATCGTGGATTGTTTAATCACCAACTTCCATTTACCGGAAAGTACATTGATTATGTTGGTTTCTGCTTTCGCAGGATTTAGCCACACCATGAATGCTTATAAAAGTGCGGTAGAAAATCGCTATCGTTTTTTCAGTTACGGTGATGCGATGTTTATTAACAAGAATCCGAATGTGAAGGGATTAGAATAAAAAAATAAGGTGGGTTCAATGCCCACCTTATTTTTGTTGTTAAAGTCTAAACCCAACCTTTCTTTCGAAACTCTTTTAATACATTTACAAAATATTGCATTTCTTCTGGCGTACCCAAAGTCAAACGGTTCCAACCTTGAATCGGTAAAAATTCACGCCCAACAAGAATTCTATTTGCTTTCATGCGTTCTTGATAAGTTTTTATGTTGCCTTTAATCTCATGAAAAACGAAATTGCCATTAGACGGTACAAATTTTAATCCTAACTCCTTCAACGCATTTTGCACAATCCGACGTGATTCGGCATTGCTTTGTAAACTTAACTGTGCAAAAGTTTGATCTTGCAAGGAAGCGGTAGCAGCAACCGCACCGACAATGTTGGTATTGTCTATGGACATAAATTTTTCCACTTCCAGCACCACATCAGGATCTGCCAACATATAACCGACACGATAACCGGCTAACGCATAAAATTTAGAAAATGTACGGGTTACTGCAACATTTTTAAACCCTTGTTTAACTAAACTAATACCACTCTCAAAGGTAGGATTTTGCACAAACTCGGCGTAAGCCTCATCTAATAAAAAGAAATAATTTTCCGGTGCTTTTTTAATCCATGGAAATAACGCCTTTGCCGGTGTAATGGCTGAAGTCGGGTTATTCGGGTTGCATAAATAAAAAATATTGAGACCACTAAATTGCTCGGCGGTTTCCTGCAACTTGGCTAAATCAAATGAAAGATCAGCAGTCAATGGTACTTTGACTACCGGCACATTGAGAAATTTCGCGTACAATTCCGCATAATCAAAAGTCGGTTCCGGTACGATTAACTGTACCGCTTGTTTTGCCTGTCTGGCTTTATAAACCAACCACTGAACCACAGCTTGAATATTTTCCGAAGATCCATTTCCCAAAGAGATGAAATGATCTTGCACATCATACTTTTTGGCCAGTTGTGTAATTAATTCGGCTCGTTGATTATCAGGATAACGATAAGCGACTGCTAAACTATCAATAACCGCTTGCTTCGCTTTCTCTGACATACCTAAAGAATTTTCGTTAAAATTCAAATATAAGGTTTCGTTAGTCTTGTTTGCTCGTTTTTTTTCTGCCATTAATGATGGAGCAACTGACATTCCCACTAATGCCAAACTGCTTAGTTTCAATAGCTCTCTACGTTGCATATACTTCCTTTAAATAATATTAGCTTTCAGACAACAATAAGGTATTTGACAGAGTGAAATGTAAAAAATTGCAACAAATTTCAGGAAGAATAAAAAGTGTGGAATTTGACTTATTTTAGAGCAAACCATAAAATGAAAAACAAGGTTCTACTAGTCTAGCCTGAAAGCAAAAACAGCTTGGCTATCATTAATAGAGTCCCCCTCTGCTCAAAAGGCATTGCGGAAAACTATAGCATGAAGCCTGTGTATTTAAGCAGGCTTTTTTATTGACTAAAAAACCTTCGAACTGTTTATTCGTTGAGGAAATTAAATGAAGTATGAATTAGATAAAACCAGCGGCAACGCCCGTCGTGGTCGCTTGGTATTTGAACGCCCACAAGGCACCTTTACGGTTGAAACCCCGGCGTTTATGCCGGTAGGCACTTACGGCACGGTAAAAGGTATGACACCGGAAGAAGTACGTGCTACCGGCGCAGAAATCCTCCTTGGTAACACCTTCCATTTATGGCTTCGCCCCGGGCAAGAAGTGATGCGTAAACACGGCGATTTGCATGACTTTATGCAATGGCATCGTCCGATCCTCACCGATTCCGGCGGTTTCCAAGTGTTCAGTTTAGGTAAGTTGCGCAAAATTACCGAAGAAGGCGTAAAATTCCAAAACCCAATCAATGGCGAACGCATTTTCTTATCACCGGAAAAGTCCATGGAAATCCAATATGATTTAGGTTCCGATATTGTGATGATTTTCGATGAATGCACGCCCTACCCGGCAACCTTCGACTATGCAAAAAAATCCATGGAAATGTCTTTACGTTGGGCACAACGCAGCCGCAACCGTTTTGATGAATTAGGCAACAAAAACGCCTTATTCGGCATTATCCAAGGCGGTACGTTTGAAGAATTACGCAAAGTATCCTTGGAAGGCTTGGTGAACATCGGCTTTGACGGCTATGCCGTGGGCGGTTTAGCCGTGGGCGAACCGAAAGAAGATATGCACCGCATTTTGGAATACATTTGCCCGCAAATCCCTGCTGACAAACCACGCTATTTAATGGGCGTAGGTAAACCGGAAGATTTAGTGGAAGGTGTGCGCCGCGGTATCGATATGTTCGACTGTGTCATGCCGACCCGTAATGCACGAAACGGTCATTTATTCGTCACCGACGGAATCGTGAAAATCCGCAACGCCAAATACAAAGACGACACCAGCCCATTGGATCCACACTGTGATTGCTACACCTGTAAGCATTACACCAAAGCCTATTTGTATCATTTGGATAAATGTGGCGAAATCCTCGGTGCGCGCCTAAACACCATTCATAATTTACGTTATTATCAACGTTTAATGGCAGAAATTCGTCAGGCCATTGAAGAAGATCGCTTCGATGATTTCGTGGTGGAATTTTATGCGAGAATCGGCAAGCCGATTCCGCCGTTACAACTTGCAGAAACAGAAAAATAATCAGCTAAAAAAATAATCAATGAAAAGTGCGGTGAAAAATTTAAGTGTTTTTTCCACCGCACTTTCATCTATCACAGGAGTCTCTATGCAAATCCTTGAACCTCAGCAATTCGCCAGTTGGAACGAACCCATTGAAATGTTGTATGCCTGTCATGGCAAAGTAAAGCGTTTCTGTCGCCAACTCACGATTTTGCCTGATTATTTAGAAAAACATGGTTGCAATCAGGCGGTGAAAAATGACGTTCAACAAATTCTAAATTATTTCAATCAGTCTGCCCCGCTACACCATGATGACGAGGAAAAAGATTTTTTCCCACTCTTAGTGAAACATGTGCCGGAAGCGCAAAAAGACATTGATGAGTTGGAAAGACAACACGTGACGTTGCATGATAACTGGGCGAAATTATCCGAACAGCTAAAATCTTTGTTGGATGGCGAACGGAATAATGTCGATATCGTATTAATTAATAATGTGGTGTCGGGCTATGACAAACACATCGCGTTGGAAGAGCCGTTATTTGAGCTTGGTAAACAACATTTATCGGAAGCAGAATTACGTGAAATTGGTGAAATCATGAGTACCCGTCGCCAAGTACAAAAATAAGCAGTCAATAGTAAAAACCATGGAATATCAAATTGATACTCGTGAGTATCGTTGTCCTCTGCCATTATTAATGACGAAGAAAGCCGTCAAAACATTAACCCTAAATGATGTATTGACGGTGTTGCTTTCATCGGAAAGTAACATTGAAGATTTTCGTTTGTTGTGCGAAGAACAAGATTTATCTTTCGTCGTGACAAATCAGTCTCAACGAAGTATTAAAATAACCAAAATCAAGGAATAGACCTACCCGTTTAGTACATAAAAGTGCGGTCATTTTTGCCGTTATTTTTGCCGTTATTTTTGCAATATCATTTTCACATTTAAGCAGATTTATGGTATTTTAACTGCCGATTTTAATCAGTTTACGGACGCTCCAAAGCGTCTTCTCTTTTCATTAACTAAAAGGAAATTTGAATGGAAGCTCAACAAGGCAGCCCAATGTCAATGTTATTTATTTTCATTATCTTCGGATTGATTTTCTATTTTATGATTTATCGTCCGCAAGCAAAAAGAAATAAAGAACATAAAAAATTGATGTCCGAATTAACTAAAGGCACTGAAGTATTAACTGCCGGCGGTATCATCGGTAAAATCACCAAAGTGCCTGAAAAGGGCGATGTCATCGTTATCGCATTAAATGATAAAACCGAAATTACTATTAACCGTAATTACATTGCAGCCGTATTACCCAAAGGCACAATCGAAACTCTTTAATCTATTCCTCAAGGGAACAGGAAATCTATGTTAAATCGTTACCCTTTATGGAAGAATCTAATGGTGATCTTTTTGATCGCCATTGGTGTTTTATACGCTCTTCCAAATCTTTACGGTGAAGATCCTGCCGTACAAATTTCAGGAACTCGTGGCCAAGAAGCCAATTCCGGCATCTTAAGCGAAGTTCAAACCGTTCTAAAAGACAATAATCTGGCAACTAAATCCATTGTGTTGGAAAACGGTTCAATCTTAGTACGTTTTAACAACACTGATGCGCAATTACTCGCCAAAGATAAAATCACCGAGAAATTAGGCACAAATTATTCTGTCGCCTTAAACCTTGCACCGGCAACACCAACATGGTTAAGCAGTATTGGTGGTAATCCGATGAAATGGGGCTTAGATTTGCGCGGTGGCGTACGTTTCTTAATGGAAGTGGATATGAATTCTGCTTTAAGCAAACGTCAGGAACAATTACAGGATTCCTTGCGCACAGAGTTACGTAGAGAAAAATATCAGTACACCGCCATCAAATCGGCAGAAAATTTTGGCACAACCATTACGTTAGCTCGCCCAGAACAACTTTCCGATGTGCAACGTTATTTGCGTCGCCAACACCAAAATTTAGAAGTAAAAGCCATTTCCGATAATACATTATCCCTAGGTTTGTCTGACGCCGCATTAAACGAAGCCCGCGAAAGCGCTATTGAACAAAACTTAAGTATTTTGCGTAAACGTGTGACAGAGCTTGGTGTTGCGGAAGCGGTGATTCAGCGCCAAGGCGCAGAACGTATCGTGGTTGAGTTGCCGGGTGTGCAAGACACCGCACGCGCAAAAGAAATTCTTGGCGCGACGGCTACTCTTGAGTTCCGTTTAGTCAACGGCAACGCAAACTTAGAAGCGGCGGCTCGCGGTATGGTCACTTCTGATTCTGAAGTGAAATATGACAGAAACAATCGCCCTATCGTGCTATATAAACGCGCGGTATTAGGTGGTGAACACATTACTAACGCGAGTTCCGGTGTTGATCAAAATACATCCAGACCACAAGTTAGTGTAACCTTGGATAGTGAAGGTGGCGAAATTATGTCGCAAACGACGCGTGCCAACATCCAAAAACCAATGGCAACGTTGTACGTTGAATATAAAGACAGCGGCAAAAAAGACGAAAATGGTAAAACCATTTTACAAAAACACGAAGAAGTTATTAACGTTGCAACCATTCAAGGCCGCTTCGGTAGTCAATTCCAAATTACCGGTATTGATTCTCCTGCAGAAGCACAAAATCTTGCCGTATTACTTCGTTCCGGTGCGTTGATTGCACCGATTCAAATCGTGGAAGAACGCACCATCGGTCCGTCTCTTGGTGCGCAAAACGTAGAACAAGGTTTGCAAGCAAGCTTTTGGGGCTTAATGATCGTAGTGGCGTTTATGGTGATTTACTACCGTAAATTTGGCCTTATCGCCAATGTCGCTTTGATCGCCAACATCGTTTTATTAGTCGGTTTAATGTCGTTATTACCAGGTGCCACGCTCACCATGCCGGGTATTGCCGGTATCGTATTGGCGGTCGGGATGTCTGTGGATGCGAACGTATTAATCTTCGAGCGGATTAAAGAAGAAATCCGCAACGGTCGTCCGGTTCAACAAGCTATTAATGAAGGTTATAGCGGTGCGTTTAGTTCCATCTTCGATGCTAACTTAACCACCATTTTGACCGCCGTGGCACTTTACGCCGTGGGAACAGGCCCAATTAAAGGTTTCGCAATCACCTTGTCTTTAGGTATTGCCATTTCAATGTTTACCGCAATCACCGGCACACGGGCAATCGTGAACTTCTTATACGGCGGCAAACGAATTGATAAATTATCAATTTAACGGTGAGGAACATATTGTGAATTTAGAAAATAGAAGTCAGCCAATTAAAGAAATTCAAGGCATTAAACTCCCTTTCCGTTTAGTGGAATTCATGAAATTCCGTATGTGGGGCTATCTTGCTTCCGTGGTTATTATCGCAGTTTCATTATTCTTTGTGTTTACCAAAGGCTTCAACTGGGGCTTAGATTTCACCGGTGGCGTGGTGGTGGATACGCACTTTTCCCAACCTGCGGATTTGGAAAAAATACGTACTACCCTTACTCAAAACGGTATCGAAAGCCCACTCGTGCAAACCACCGGTGGCGTACGTGATGTCATGATTCGCCTACCAGCAACGGAAAACGCACAAATCGGCGATCATGTGAAGAAAATGTTGAGCACATTGGATAGTGATATTCAAATTCGTTCCATTGAGTTTGTTGGGCCAAACGTAGGGGAAGAGTTAACTCAAGGTGCCATTTACGCGACTTTAACAACGCTTATTATGTTGTTACTTTATGTGGGTATGCGTTTTGAATGGCGCTTAGCAATCGGTGGTGTGCTTTCTTTAGCGCACGACGTGATTGTGACACTAGGTGCATTCTCTTACTTACAAATTGAAATGGATCTTACTTTCATCGCGGCGATTCTTTCCGTGGTGGGATATTCTTTAAACGATAGTATTGTGGTATTTGACCGAGTGCGTGAGAACTTCCGTAAAATCAGACGGATTGCTTCTATCGACATTATTAACATTTCATTAACACAAACTCTCTCCCGAACTATTATGACTTCAGTGACGACGTTAATTGTGGTGATCGCCCTTTTTGTCTTCGGCGGCCCGACAATCCATAGTTTCTCGTTGGCCCTCCTAATAGGTATCGGATTCGGGACATACTCTTCTATCTTCGTTGCGATTGCTATTGCATATGACTTAGGTCTTGACCGTGAACACGTGGTGCAACCCAAAGTCAACAAAGATGATATTAATGAGCTGCCTTAGTCAATAACAAAAGTGCGGTTAAAATTCATAGTGAATTTCGACCGCACTTTTTACTTTCAAATTTTTCAATAGAATAAGACGGAGAATCAGGAGTAATATCTAATAAATTCTCAGATGAAAGTGCAGTTATTTCAATGAACTATATTAATTTTCACAAAGTAATATAACTGTTAATCTAATACCGTCCCTAAAATTATAATTATATTTTAAAGGAGCAGTATGAATTTTAAATTTAAAAAATCTCAAAAAAGTGACAAACGCAACCCTACACTACTCTTTTTGACCACTTTGATCTGCACATCACAAAGTATCGATGCTGCCCCTCAAACTACGGTTCTACCGGACATAGTAGTTACCGGGCAAAGTAAAACTTCATACGAGGATGAACTGGAAAGCTATCTAAAATCCGGTTCGTACTCATATCTCAATGATACAAAAATTCAACGTTTTCGCGGCTCATCAGTAGGTGATTTTTTAAGCGGAATTCCGGGCGTCATGGTTGGCAACAAACGAAATAGCGGCGCTATAACCCCTATAATCAGAGGTATAGCCAACGAAAACAGAATTCCTGTATTGATCGATGATTCGCTTCAGTCTATCCCTTCGTGGCAAGGCTATGCAGGTTCAAGTACCAGAACATATCTGGATCCTGATCTCATCTCGCGCGTAGAAATAGAAAAAGGCCCGTCACTCAAAGCAGATGCTACCGGCGCCACAGGTGGTGTAGTGAGAATGAATACTGTAGGCTACAAAGACATAATCCCCGAAAATAAGAACTGGGGACTTCGCTTGCGGTTCGGCACGATGTCTAATACTACGGACAAACCGCCTCTTTATACACGCGGTGGATACCGCACTAAATGGATAGACGAATGTCGTACCAACCGTTCGGGTAAATGTCCGAAGCAAACCTATAATCCCGACGCGAAATACGCATCCAAAAATCCTTTTCAAAATTTAGGCAAAAGCTACAACTACTCGCTCGCATTTTCTAAAAAGTGGGAAAACGCCGACATTGTGTTGGCCTACGCCAAAAAGAAGCAGGGCAATTATTTCGTCGGACGCCATGGCGCCGTACCAGTGATAGAAGATATCGAATATAAAAATGAAGATGATTTTGAAGTACACAGAGACCCTACGAGAAAGGACAGATTCGGCAGACCTCTTGTGACTGAAGAAGATGTTAGGATCGGTAGGCTGAGATTTAAAGAGCAAAACGGTTATACCTACTTTCGTGGTGGCGAGGAAGTACTAAATACCAGCCAGGATAATAAGTCCTATCTGGCTAAGTTTAACACTTACAACGACACGCATGCTTTAAATTTGACCTACCGCGGCTATAGAAGCAAATTCGGCGAGCTGATGCCGTCCATTACGAGCTTTCGTGGAGACGGTGCGCTGCAGGGAGAAGGCACGGAAGTAAAGACCGATAGCTACAGCGCAAAATATATCTTCGATCCGACAAATCCATTTATCAAGCTAACTTTAAGCGGATATTACACTAAAAGTGACACTTCTAGCTTTACACCTTTCATCGAGGATCTGGTTGATTTCAGCTCTCGCCACGCGCACTTTACAATCTCCGAGCAGAAGGGACTAAATTTAAGCAACACCAGTGTAGCGCAAATTTTCGATAGACCACTAACGATAAACTACGGCATAAGTTACTCGCGCGAAAGAATTCATCCGCCTAAAGATATGGCTGCTAGAGTACGCGCAAAAGGCTATCCTGACAACGCTGTAGCACCGTTTTACATCAGAAACGCAAAGCGCAAAGAAAAAAGTGCCTTCATTTCGCTTAATTATCCGATCACGAACTGGCTTAAAATAGATCTAGGTCTGCGACACATCCGCACCGCAATTCATGATTTTCAGCCCAGAGTCGAAGATAAATTCGTACGCAAAAATATGCCCGATCCGAAGAATTCCGTCTGTGAACCGGTGCGCAACAACCCGTTTCAAAAAAGATGCCGGATTTATTCTTGGCCGCAACCTCCAAGCGTTAAGGCCACATCACCAATCGCGATGTTTACCTTCGAACCACATGAGAACGCGCAAATTTACATAAAATATGCCGAGGCTGTACGCTCAGCGAGTTTGTTTCAAGCATCGCGCGGATTTAGCACACAAATAGTCGATTATCAAACCTACAAGTTAAAGCCTGAGAGACAAAAGAACTGGGAAATTGGCACAAATCTATTATTTGATGATATAGGCGGTGGAGATAATCTTTTAGGTTTTAAATTTGCTTATTTTAATAACTTCACGAAAGATTATCTCACCAGAACGAGTACGCAAGGCAGACTACAAACCGTCAATATTAGATCCGCCCTTTTTCGTGGGTATGAGACTTCGGCATATTTTGATATGAGAAGCTTCTATACACAGATAGGTATGACACACTATCTAAAAACGAAATTTTGCCGTAGGGACGATCAAGTCGGACGAATAAGAGATACAACGCAGTGCTTTGAGGGCGGTATCAGCGGAAGCAATCTCGCCAATACGTTGCCTCCTAAAACAACGATAACGACTACAGTCGGATTTAGATTTTGGGATGATAAACTTGAACTGGGTGCGCGCCACAATTACTACTCAAAACGCATAGTTTCGATATTTTCGCCAAACAATAGTACCGGGGAGACAAATTCTGCCGAATGGAAGCCATATGCAATAGTCGATCTTTTCGCAAATTATAAAATTTCAAAGGATCTAACAATATCTGCAACGCTGGATAATCTAACTAACAGATATTATTTAGACGCGAACAATATGGGATTAAATCCTGCACCGGGCAGAACCTTGAGGTTAAACCTGGATTATAAATTTGGGTCTATATTTGATTAGCCTTAAATGCCACACTAGTGTTATAAGGTTATTAATTAATGCGTTTATGTCCTCAAAGTTAAATCTAAGTTTATATTCTTTAAAAAAATAACGGAAAAGATTTTTTATCGATTCCGTTATGTTTCTCAATTTCTTTGGTTTGCAATGCGTTACCTTTATTTTTATATGACCAGCATAACCGCCAATCCAACCAATCCCAAATAAATAACGGTAGTCAAAGCAGTTTGTTTTTTGACCCAGATCAAACATTTCAGCTAATCACCAAAAAATGTGATTAAGATCACTTGTGCATACAATATAATTCTAACCAGTTATATTTTAATTTTTAAACTTTAGGAGAAAACATTATGAGTAATGTTGAAAATGCAGTAAGTCCTGCACAAGCAGAAGTGAATGCTCTGGTTGAAAAAGGTTTGGTTGCGCTGAAAGAATTCCGCCAATTGAACCAAGAGCAGGTGAACTACATTGTGGCGAAAGCCTCTGTGGCGGCGCTGGATCAACATGGTGTGCTGGCGATGCACGCTTATGAAGAAACCGGGCGCGGCGTATTTGAGGATAAAGCGACCAAAAATTTATTCGCCTGTGAATATGTCGTTAACAATATGCGGCATTTAAAAACCGTCGGCGTAATAAGTGAAAATGATGTAACAGGCATCACCGAAATCGCCGATCCTGTGGGCGTCATCTGTGGGATCACCCCGACAACCAACCCGACATCCACCGCCATTTTCAAGTCCCTCATTGCGCTAAAAACCCGTAACCCAATCATTTTTGCCTTCCACCCCTCCGCCCAACAATCTTCCGCGCACGCCGCCCGCATTGTGTATGAAGCTGCTATTGCCGCCGGTGCGCCGAGAAATTGTATTCAATGGATCGAAAAACCATCTATGGAAGGCACATCCGCTTTAATGAAACACCCGGGCATCGCCACCATCCTTGCTACCGGCGGGAATGCCATGGTAGAAGCTGCTTATTCCTGCGGCAAACCGGCATTGGGCGTCGGTGCAGGTAACGTGCCGGCTTATGTGGAAAAATCCGCCAACTTAAAACAAGCAGTGCACGACATCGTGATGTCTAAATCCTTCGATAACGGCATGGTGTGCGCCTCCGAACAGGCGGCCATCGTCGATGAAGAAATCTATAACGATTTTGTAAAAGAAATGCTTTCTTACGGCGTTTATATGGTGAACAAGAAAGAAAAAGCCATGCTGGAAGAATTCATGTTCGGCACAAAAGCCAACAGCAAGAACTATGGCGGCGCGAAACTGAATGCCAATGTGGTGGGTAAACCTGCCGCCTGGATTGCGGAACAGGCGGGCTTCAAAGTGCCACCGCGAACCAATATTCTGCTTGCCGAATGTAAAGAAGTGGGCGAAAAAGAGCCGCTAACCCGTGAAAAACTTTCTCCGGTACTGGCTTTAATTAAATCTACCTCCCGTGAAGACGGTCTTGAAAAAGCGGAACAAATGGTGGAATTCCACGGTTTGGGTCACTCCGCCGCCATTCACACCTCCGATGCGGAGCTTGCCAAAGAATTTGGTAAACGGGTGAAAGCCATTCGCGTTATCTGGAACTCGCCTTCTACCTTCGGCGGTATCGGTGATGTGTATAACGCCTTCCTGCCTTCCCTTACGTTAGGTTGTGGTTCTTATGGTAAAAATTCCGTGGGCAACAACGTAAGTGCGGTCAATTTAATTAACATTAAACGAGTAGGCAGACGGAGAAACAATATGCAATGGTTTAAAGTGCCGTCAAAAATCTATTTTGAACGGGATTCAATTCAATATCTTCAATCCATGGGCGGCATGGAACGCGTGGTCATCGTCACCGACCGTACCATGGTGGACTTAGGTTTCGTAGAAAAAATCGCCCACCAAATTACGGCTCGTGGCAATCACGTAACCTACCAATTATTTGCCGATGTAGAACCGGATCCGTCCATTGAAACCGTACGCCGTGGTACGGAGTTAATCCGTAACTATAAACCGGATACCATTATCGCCCTGGGTGGTGGTTCGGCAATGGATGCGGCAAAAGTGATGTGGTTATTCTATGAACAACCGGAAGTGGATTTCCGCGATTTGGTACAGAAATTCATGGATATACGTAAACGCGCGTTTAAATTCCCGCAACTAGGTCGTAAAGCCAGATTTATCGGTATTCCGACAACATCCGGTACCGGTTCTGAAGTGACACCGTTTGCGGTTATCACCGAAGGTAATAAAAAGTACCCGATTGCCGACTACTCGCTTACCCCGACCGTCGCCATTGTGGATCCGGCATTAGTGATCACTGTACCGGCACATGTCGCCGCCGACACCGGCTTGGACGTATTAACCCACGCCACCGAAGCTTATGTATCCATTCTTGCTAGCGACTTCACCGATGGTCTTGCACTGCAAGCCATTAAACTGGTGTTTGAGTTCCTGGAAAAATCCGTGAACGAAAAAGATCCTGAAGCGCGCGAAAGAATGCACAACGCCTCCACCATGGCAGGTATGGCATTCGCCAATGCGTTTTTAGGGATGAACCACTCCCTTGCCCACAAAATCGGCGGGCGTTTCCATACACCACACGGACGCACCAACGCGATTTTAATGCCGCACGTGATTCGTTATAACGGTACTCGTCCGGAAAAAACTGCTACGTGGCCGAAATATAATTACTACAAAGCAGATGTAAAATACCAAGACATCGCCCGTATGCTCGGCTTGCCTTGCAGCACACCGGAAGAAGGCGTACGTTCTTACGCCCAAGCCTGCTACGATTTAGCTGTGCGTTGTGGCATTAAGATGTCTTTCAAAGAACAAGGCTTGGATGAAAAAGCGTGGATGGATGCCCGTCGTGATGTGGCACTGCTCGCCTTTGAAGACCAATGTTCCCCGGCAAACCCTCGTTTACCGATGGTAGAAGATATGCAAACGATTCTAACTCGAGCTTATTATGGGTATGATCCGAAGGATTATTAATTCCTCATTATGCCTTAACAAAAAAAGCCTAGAAATATTTCTAGGCTTTTCTTTTTCCACCCAAAGTGCGGTCAAAAAATCCAAAGGATTTTGAACGTTGGCTTTGCCAACGTCCTGCCCTAGTAAATACTGAGACATTTGAACAATATGCACGGCAAGATCGCCGAGTGCACCTAAACCGGCCTTTTCTTTCACACAGTGCCAATCCAATGGTGTATTTTTATTAGCAAGATAATCTTCATTATGCGTACCATAAAAATGAATCACCTCACCAATTTCACCGTTTGCAATAATTTCTCTTGCTAATTGCGTTGTTGGTTTTTTTATATAATTGAACCCTACCAACGTTTTAACGCCCGCCTGTTTCGCCGCCTCATACATCAATTTGGCGTCAGTCGCGGTCAGTGCAAGTGGTTTTTCAGAATAAACATGTTTACCATTGGCAATGGCGGCTAATGCGATTTCTTTATGAAGAAAATTAGGGGTGCATATATCTACGACATCCACATTCGGATCCTGCACAATATCACGCCAATCGTCCGTAAAACGTTTAAATCCGAATTCTTTTGCTTTCTTTTCCGCTAACTCCGATGTGACTTCGGCCAAATATTCCAACACTAATTCGGCATCAAGCGAAAAAACCGTTGGTGCCTGCGCATAAGCAATTGCATGATAACGTCCGATATACCCTGTTCCGACTAAACCGATACGCACTTGTTTCATACCCTATCCTTACCATTTATTGCATAAAATAAGAGGAGATAAGTTCCAATTTTCCATTATCTCCTCCCAATGATTTAAAAATGAAGCTGATTACAATGTAGGCATACTAAATGCCGCATTCTCAATCACATATTTATTCGGCCAACGTGTGGTGACGGTTTTCATCTTCGTGTAGAAACGAACACCGTCCGGACCATAAACGTTCAACGTGCTGTAAGAAGAATGTTTCCAACCGCCAAAACAGTGGAATGACATCGGCACCGGAATCGGCACATTAATACCCACCATACCGGCTTGAACGTGATACGCAAATTCACGCGCCGCACCACCATCGGAGGTAAAGATTGCCGTACCATTTCCATAAGGATGTTCATTAATCAATTTCATCGCTTCTTCAAAACTTTTCGCTCTGACAATACCAAGCACCGGACCAAAGATTTCTTCTTTATAAATCACCATATCGCCAGTTACATTGTCAAACAAGGAGCCACCAATAAAGAAACCATTTTCATGACCTGCCGGTTTTTTACCCCGACCATCAACAACGAGTGTTGCGCCTTCTTCCACACCAGTTGTAATGTAATTCGTCACATTATTAAGATGTTGTTGAGTAATTAACGGACCAAAGTCCATTTCTTTTTCACCGTCTTTCGGAATACCCGGACCATAACGAAGCGCTTCTACTTTCGGTTTTAAGGCCGCCACTAATTTATCTGCGGTTTCATCATCAATCGTCACAGCTAATGCCAGTGCCATACAACGCTCACCCGCTGCACCAAATGCGGCTCCCAACAAAGCGTTCGCCGTGGATTCAATATCCGCATCAGGCATAATCAATGCATGGTTTTTCGCCGCACCAAAAGTTTGCACGCGTTTGCCGAACTCGGAACCGACTTTATATACATGTGCCGCCGCCGGTGTAGAGCCCACAAAGCTCACTGCATGAACGCGCGGATCACGTAATAAAATTTCATTGTCATTACGGTCACCATGTACCACATTAAATACACCATCAGGCAAGCCGGCTTCTTTTAGCAACTCAGCCAAACGAATGGACAAAGAAGGATCGGCTTTCGCCGGTTTTAAAATAAAGGTATTACCACAGGCTAATGCAATCGGGAACATCCACATCGGCACCATTACTGGGAAATTAAATGGCGTAATACCTACAGTTACCCCTAATGGTTGTAAGGAAGAATGAATATCAATGCCACGCCCTGCCTGCTCTGAAAATTCACCTTTCAATAAATGAGGAATACCGCATGAAAACTCCACCACTTCCAAACCACGTGTCAACTCACCACAGGCATCGGAATAAACTTTACCATGTTCTTCAACAATTAAACGCGCCAATGAATCCCAATCTCTTTCCAATAATTCTTTAAATTTAAACATAATACGGGCACGACGTAGCGGAGAGGTCGCTGACCAATCGGCAAAGGCTTTATGCGCAACCTCAATCGCTTCATTGACATCATCAGGCGAACTCATGATCACTTGGCGAATTTGCTCGCCTGTTGCCGGATTATAAATCGGATGCGCTTTTGTCCCTCTGCTTGGCACTTGTTTACCATTAATAAAGTTATAAACAGTTTCCATTTTGAACTCCTTCTTATGATTTAAGAAATTAACATGCGATAAACGAATGGCAATTTACATAAAACAACGATGCTCATCACCCAAGGTAGCTATAGAGTAGGAAAATAAAATAAAATTTTCAAATCATTTTTATTTCATTTGAATTTTTTATTTCATTTTTGTGATCTGTATCTGATTTTACTCTGCAAAATATAAAAGTGCGGTAAAAATCCACCGCACTTTTTGCCATTCATCATTAATTCGTTATTCGTTTGGTTTGATAATACACGACGATAGCAAATAGAACGGATGCTAAAACAGAACAAACATCTGCACCGACCCAGAAATAAGACAAGCTGTCAAAATCATAAATTTTCTTACCGGCCTCATTAATTACGGTCGTTTTATCCAACATAAATCCAGTCAAAAATTCCCCTGCTGCAGCCCCTGCATAACCGAAAACGCCCATCATACCTAGTGCTATGCCGGAAGCAGATTTATGGGAAATGTCTGTGGCCAACAATCCACCTAAGAAGCACAATTGGATGCCAAGCGTAATACCAAATACGGAAAGGGCGATAATGGAGAACCAAGTATTGCCATTCGGTGCAAATAAAAACGCGGCTAAGGAAATCGCATTCAACAAACTGACACCGATGGTCATAATATTTCGCTTACCATGTAGGAAACGATCGGATAACCATCCTGAAACCACTGTTCCTAAAATACCGACGATACTGTTCACGCTAATGATGGATGCGGCTTCAATAGTGGTATAACCTTTTCCGTTTTCAAGGAAAAAAACGCCCCAACTGTTCACACCGTAACGGGCGATATACATACAACAAGAGGCAACCGCCAAAATCCAAATCGCCGGATTTTTTATGACGTCCCATTGGTGCTTTAACACTTCCTTATTATCAAAAACTTCATCTTTCGATTCGGTTTTAATAATCGGTTTATATCCACAAGATTCCGGTGAATCTTTCATAAACATAATGGTCACAAGCACGCCCAATAATCCGGCAATCCCTGCAAAATTGAACCCTGCACGCCAACCGAATGTGGTAATCACGGCAGCTGTGACAACAAAGGTAATGCCTTCACCAACATTATGAGCAACAGACCAAAAACCATAATAGGAGCCGCGTTCTTTGTCATCATACCAACGGGATAATGCCACGACACAAGGCCCCACCCCCATAGATTGCACCCAGCCGTTGAAACCCCAAATAATGGTAAGCACAATCGCACTGGTGTTCATTCCCATGGCAAAGTTAGCAAGCGCAGAAAAAAACAATCCGACGGAAAAGAAACGAACGATATTGGAATGGTCGGCCAAAGCGCTATTGACGAATTTACCGACAGCATAAGTAATAAAGGTTGCGGAACCGATAACCCCGAGTTCTGTTGGCGTTAAGATTCCGTTATTCACCAAAATAGGTTTGGCTACGTTAAAAGATAAACGACAGACATAATAAATGGCATAAGCAAATGAAAACGCCCAAAAGCTTTTCATTCGAGTACTCTTAAACATTTTCTCCGTATAATCTTTCAAGGGGATTGCCGAACTGGCCTTAAAAAAGCTGAGAACTGACATATAGCCTCCTTTCTACTTTCATTGTGTTTCATGTGAGTTTTTGATGTGATTTAGTCTTGTAAACACAGCTTCACTACAACAACCTAAAATATAATTTCCTTTTAATAAGCCATCATTTTCAAGGAAATTATTCACACATCCACCGGCTTCCTGAACAATAATAATAGCTGCACAAACATCCCAAGCATTAATGTGCGGTTCAAAATAGCCAATCAAACGACCTGCCGCCACATACACCAACATTAATGCGCCGGAACCATTGCGAATAAACATTCCGCCATCAAGTAAAATTTGATGTAGCACGGGAGTAAAAGTATTAGGATGAACGCGGTGAGACACGCCTAATCCCATTAATCCTTCTTTTAATGAGGTGGAGGAGGAAACATGAATAGGATGATCATTAAGAAATGCCCCATCACCTTTCATTGCTCTGAATAACTCATTGTGGACGGGGTCAAAAATCACACCGGAGACAATCTGATTTTTGTGTAGAATTGCAATGGAAATGCACCAAGCATTTAATCCATATAAAAATGGGCTGGTACCATCAATAGGATCCACTACCCAACAATATTCACAGGCTAAGTTTTCTGCACCGGATTCTTCTCCTAAAAAACCATCTTGCGGGAAATACTGTTTTAATGCGTCTTTAATTTTCGCTTCGACGGTTTTATCTGCAATACTAACTTGATCCTGCAAATCGCCTTTTTTACACTCGATTTTTAACTCCTTGCGATTAAGATAAAAATCCAGTGCAATTTTCCCAACTTCTTTGACTAACTCCTGAGAAAATAAATATCTATTTCGTAGTTCAATGTCCATATATATTCTCCTGATTAATACATTGTTGTAGATTTACGGCTTAAGTTTATAAATTGAAATATTTCTCCTTGTTTATTTTACAGACAACCCACGTTAACCCTCCATTTTGGAAAATTCAATACATATAAATAAAAAATGAATTTTTTGTTTCACTTTTGTGATCTGTATCTGATTTTAATGAAATCCTAGTAGATTAATTGAGCTAAGGGAGTATTATCCAAAGGGTTTATTGAGCTATTTATTTTAGGAGGACGCGATGAGTTATTTACTATCCAAATCAAGAAAAGATCATCCCGAAAAAAACGGCGAAGTACAAAAAATCACACCCCAAACGGCCAATTGGGAGTACGTCGGTTTTGAAATGTACCACTTACAAAAAGACCAAGAACTCACCTTCGACACAGAAAATACCGAGACTTGTTTTGTTTTGGTGGCAGGTAAAGCGACCGTGACGACTGCCCAAGCGACCTTTGAGCATATCGGAAATAGAGCCTCCCCGTTTGAACGGGTCCCACCTTATTCCGTGTATGTTCCACATCATCAACAGGTTCAAATAAAAGCGGAAAGCTATTTGGAACTGGCTGTTTGTCGTGCACCAAGTCAAGGCAATTTGTCGGTTCGTTTAATTGAACCGAAAGACGTGGGCGTGGAAAAACGGGGATATGGCAATAACAAGCGTTTAGTACATAATATATTGCCAGAGACCGAAACCGCAGACGCATTATTGGTCGTAGAAGTGTTTACTGATGAGGGCAATACCAGTTCATTTCCTAGCCATAAACATGATGATAAAAACTCTCCAACAGAAACCTATTTGGAAGAAACCTATTACCACCGTTTCTCGCCATCGCAAGGTTTTGCATTACAACGGGTCTACACTGACGACCGTTCATTAGATGAATGTATGGCGGTATATGACGGCGATGTGGTTCAGGTACCGAGAGGTTATCATCCGGTCGCTACTATTGCCGGTTATGACAACTATTACTTAAACGTCATGGCGGGACCGGTCAGAAAATGGCGCTTTACTTGGGAACAGGATCACGCCTGGATCAACAGTGAAAAATACGCCGATAAATTCAAATAACGAAAGTTTAAATCCATAAAATCGACTTAAAGTGCGGTCATTTTTTCCGGTATTTTTATGTAGTTTCACAAAGCTGAAATGACGATTGGTAACCTGTCTCATCCTGAGTAATATCTGTGTTTGGGCAGCATAAAACTCATGCGTCGACAAGCTAAACAACTGTTTTGTGCATTTGCTACACAATACTGATTTTTTCAAGCCAAATGACCGCTTTTTTTCTTGAGGTTTTTAATCCATCTCTATAAGATCTAGAAATATTTATTTTATGGATATAACAATATGAAAGAAAAATCTCAATTAACCAATTTACAAACAGAAATACAAACCCGCTACGACAGTTTAAGTAAAAGGCTTAAGCAGGTTGCTCAATACATTTTAGATAACAGCGATAGCATCGTTTTTGATACGGTCGCCACGATTGCAGAAAAAGCAGATGTCCCTCCCTCTACACTAATCCGTTTTGCCGCCGAATTCGGTTTTTCCGGTTTTAACGAAATGAAACAAATCTTTCGCGAAAATCTCATGGAAAAAACGACAAATTACACAGAAAGGCTGCAACTTTCGCATAAAATCGCGCAATCGGAAGGGGAAGAATCGCCGGAAGATATTTTAACAATCTTTTCGCAAGCCAATAGTCAGGCATTGCATCAGTTAGCAGAACAAACCACAAATGAACAAATTTATGCCGCCGCTAAGATACTAAAAGAAGCAAATAATATCTTTATTATTGGGTTAAAGCGTTCTTTTAGCGCAGCTTGCTACCTTAACTATGCACTACATCATTTGGACTGTCGTGCTTTTTTAATCAACGGCTTAGGCGGCATGTTTGATGAGCAGCTTAGTCAGGTCAAAGAAGGGGATGTGGTCGTCGCGATTAGTTTCTCACCTTATGCGGCGGAAACCGTCAACATTATGAACACCAGCGCCAAGAAAGGCGTTAAACAAATCGCTATCACCGACAGCCAAATCAGCCCGCTACTTGCGTTTAGCGATATCGCATTTGTGATAAAAGAAGCCCAGGTGCTGGGATTCCGTTCACAATGCTCTACCATGACGCTGGTTCAAACATTGGCAATTGTGTTGGGATTGGAAAAAGAGAAAGAAAAAGAGAAAAAACACTAAGTAACAAAAAATGCCCCATGACGGGGCATTTTACGTTTATGCTTATTTGCGGGCTTGCCACAGTTTAATTAATCTTCTGTATCTTTCGCCCACTTCGGTAATCAACTCGTCATCCGTTAATTTTCCAGCAAGCCAGTCTGCCGATGGTTGTCCGAAAATGGTCCGTCCAACAGCAAAGCCTTTGACTAAAGGCGCACCTACTGATGCGTCAAATACGGCTTTGAATTGTTCTTCCGGCGCATCTAAACCTAAAATCAGAATACCACGACAGTATGGATCGTTTGTGCGAATCACTTCACTGATATTCGCCCAGCCTTGTGCCGATACGCCCGGCAATTTCCACCAATCCGGTTTAATGCCTAACTGATAGAAGTGTGCGATGATGTCTGCATAATATTGTTCGTTTTGTTCCATATCTGCAGGCAAAATCACTTCTAATAACAATTCATGACCGGTTCGACAGCAGGCTTGATACACCTGTTTTAAGGTTGAATCCTGCTCCGCTTTCATTTCAGCACTGTCTTTCGGATGATAAAAGACCAAACATTTCACTACATGTTCTTGTGGCCAGCCGACTAATTGGCTACCTAAATCACCGTGTTCCAAACGTAATGGACGGGAAGACGGCAATTCAATCGGACGTCCAATCCACCACTTTTTACCGGTAATTTCATTCAATGCGGCCTGTCCGAAAGTCGTATCCGCAAGAATCCCTGCCTGACCATCATAAATACCTTCTTCTTGCGCCGTTTTTTCCGCCGCCTGCAATAAAAGCTGTTTCAATTTAGGAATCCGTTTGACATCCGCACCGTATTTTTTCGCCATATCGACCAGTTGCTTACGATGATCAAAGGCAAAAATACACAAGTTATCCCATTTGGCTTTTCGAGTAGTCACACGGTGTAAATGATTAAGTTGTTCATCCAAATCCGGACGAGGTACCGATTCTGCACGGGCAAGATAATTATCTAACTCCGCTTTGGTCGGCATTGCAGGAGCGCAACCGTGGCGGGAAACCACCAATGCTCCGCAAGCATTGGCATAACGACAAGACTGCTCCCAACCTTCATTATTGATGTAACCACGAATCAGCCCTGACATAAAGGCATCACCCGCACCAAGCACATTCAGCACTTCCACTCTGACGCCATAAACATTTAGTCCGCCGTCCAAATCATCAGGAATCTCACCTTCAAATACCGAGCAACCCAATGCACCACGTTTACAAACTAAAACGGCGTGGCTGAACTTACGCACGTTTTTAAGTGCGGTTAATGTATCTGTCGAACCGCCGGCAATATGGAATTCTTCTTCTGTTCCCACCAACACATCAAAATGGTGTAAGACTTCTTGCAATGATTTCGTCACCGCTTCCGAATCAATAAAACGGGTTTCTCCATCCCCTAAGGAGGTCAGTCCCCATAACACCGGGCGATAATCGATATCCAACAAACGTTTTGTGTTATTTCTGCCCGCATATTCCAACGCCGTCAACACCGCTTCTCTGGTTTTCGGGTGGGACAAATGCGTGCCGGTAATGGCTAAGGCTTTGGCGGAAGCAATATAGCTTTCATCAAAATCCGCTTTGGTAATCGCCATATCGGCACAATTTTCGCGGTAAAAAATCAACGGGAAAGTATCCTGATCTTTAATGCCTAAAATCACAAGCCCGGTCAAACGTTCTTTATCCGTAATCAAATGGCTGGTATCCACTCCGACGCGTTGTAATTCCTCGCGTAAAAAACGTCCCATGTGCTCATCACCAACGCGTGCCAACATAGAAGATTTCACGCCTTGCACCGCCGTACCATAGGCCACATTACCGGAGGATCCGCCCAGATATTTGGAAAAAGAAGAAGCGTCCTCTAATCTGGCACCGATTTGTTGTGCATAAAGATCAACAGCAACCCGACCAAGACAGATAAGGTCTAATGTTTTTTCTACCGTTTTCATAATGCAATTCCTTCTACTTAGTAAAATTGTTTCACCTACACAAATTGAAACACATATTTCAAAAAAATCAATATTGAAATTTAATTTTTTAGACCTTAATCACAAAACAGACATCATCCGATTTTCTATTCGGTATTTTATGATTCATACTGTTAATAGGCTGTTTAAGTGTTTTTTAAAGATAAAATATAAATTCGGGAAAATTTGATCTATGTCTCAAAAATGAAATTTTTGTTTCAAAAATATTTAAAATTAAAAGAATGCTTATATACTGGTTTCAATGCTAGCTACCCGTAAAAGGAGATTCTGATGAAAACCGTAAGACTTACTGTTGCACAAGCGCTTATAAAATTTCTTGATAATCAATATATCGAATTTGATGGCAAAGTAACAAAATTTGTTGAAGGTATCTTTGGTATTTTCGGTCATGGCAATGTGCTTGGAATCGGTCAGGCGTTGGAACAAGACAGTGGTGATCTGATTGTGTGCCAAGGACGTAATGAACAAGGCATGGCGCACGTGGCAATCGGCTTTGCCAAACAAAATCTGCGTAAAAAAATTTACGCCTGCACCTCTTCCGTCGGTCCCGGCGCCGCCAACATGATTACTGCCGCCGCCACCGCAACCGCCAATCGCATTCCGCTTCTTCTTTTACCGGGTGATGTTTTCGCCACCCGCCAACCGGATCCGGTTTTACAACAAATCGAGCAATTTCATGATTTAAGCATCAGCACAAACGATGCTTTCCGTGCCGTGAGCAAATATTGGGATAGAGTCAGCCGTCCGGAGCAACTGATGACCGCCTGCATTAACGCCATGCGGGTATTAACGGATCCGGCGGACACCGGCGCCGTCACCATCGCCCTGCCGCAAGACGTCCAAGCAGAAGCCTACGATTTCCCGGAATATTTCCTGCAAAAACGCATTCACAGCATTGAGCGCACGCTCCCTACCGAACCTATGTTGAAATCTGCCGTGGATTTGATTCTGAAGGCGAAAAAACCGTTAATTGTCTGCGGTGGCGGGGTGCGTTATTCCGAAGCGGCGGAGCAATTAAAACAGTTTGCCGAAACCTTCCAGATTCCTTTTGCCGAAACCCAGGCGGGAAAAAGTGCGGTCGTTTCCGTGCACGTTTTGAACGTGGGCGGTGTAGGCGAGACCGGCTGTTTGAGCGCCAACCTGTTGGCAAAAGAAGCGGATCTGATTATCGGTATCGGCACGCGCTACACGGATTTCACCACCTCCTCCAAATGGATCTTCCAACATCCGGATGTGAAATTCCTGAACATCAACGTTGCCCGTTTCGATGCCTATAAACTGGATGGCGTCCAAGTGGTTGCCGACGCCAAAGAAACGCTGGAAAAACTGACCGCACTTTTAGCACTGACGGGCTACCGTTACCGTGCCCAATGGGGCAACGCCGTTGCCGAAGCCAAAGCGCAATTTGCCCAAGAACTCCAACGGATTTATCACGTGGTTTACACCGAAACCAATTTCGTGCCGGAAGTGGACGATGCCTTGGATCGGGAAAAAGTTTATGCGGAATTTATTAAATTGACCCAATCCCATCTGCCCCAAAGCCGCGTGTTAGGCATTCTCAATGAAACCTTGGGCGAAAACGACATTATCGTAGGCGCCGCGGGCAGCTTGCCGGGCGACTTGCAACGGGCATGGCAATCCAAGGGCGAAAACACTTACCATCTGGAATACGGCTACTCCTGCATGGGATATGAAGTGAACGCCGCATTGGGCGCGAAATTGGCGCAACCGGAAAAAGAGGTTTATGCCTTATTGGGCGACGGTTCTTACATGATGCTCCATTCCGAACTGGTGACCTCCGTTCAGGAACATAAAAAAATCAACGTAATTTTATTCGACAACATGACAAACGGCTGTATTAACAATCTGCAAATCGGCAGTGGTATGGACAGCTTCGCCACCGAATTCCGCTTCAGAAATCCGCAAACCAATAAATTAGACGGCGGATTCGTGCCCGTTGACTTTGCCATGAATGCGGCATCTTACGGTTGTAAAACCTATAAAGTCACCACTGAAGAGGAATTACGCGCCGCCCTTGCCGATGCGAAAAAACAAACCATCTCTACGTTGATTGACATAAAAGTCTTGCCAAAAACCATGATTCACGGCTACGGCAGCTGGTGGCACGTTGGCGTAGCAGAAGTGTCAGAAAAAGAAAAAATCCGCCAAGCGCATGAAAGCAGCGTGAAACACATTAACGAAGCAAGACGTTATTAATCCGATTCAATTTATTATCTCCAATTTAACCACTCTGTTGAGAAGGAAAACACTATGAAAGCTGAAAACGTGAAATTAGGTATCGCGCCAATCGGTTGGACTAACGATGATATGCCTGATCTTGGCAAAGAGAATACCTTTGAACAATGTGTCAGTGAAATGGCACTTGCGGGTTTTACCGGATGTGAAGTTGGAAATAAATATCCGCGCGACGTGGACGTGTTAAAACATAAGCTGGCTGTTCGCGGTATTCAAATTTGTAATGCGTGGTTCAGTACGTTTTTTGTCGATGGTAAAAAAGAGGAAACCATCAAAGAATTTATCAAACATCGTGATTTCCTCCATACCATGGGCGCCAAAGTGATCGGTTGTTCCGAACAAAGCCGTAGTATTCAAGGCACCACCAAAGCCGTGTTCAAAGAGAAAACCGTATTCACCGAAGAGGAATGGCAACGCCTCGCCGAAGGTTACAACGAACTTGCCAAACTTGCCGCCGAAAAAGGCATGAAAGTTTGCCTGCACCACCACATGGGCACCGGCATTCAAACCCCAGCAGAAATTGATAAATATATGGCGGTGGTTAATGATGACGTGTATTTGTTATTCGATTCAGGTCACCTCTACTATTCTGAAGGCTCACAAAAAGCCATGCTGGATGTTTTGGAAAAATACATCGACCGCATTTGCCACGTGCATTTGAAAGACGTGCGCGATAAAGTGGTCGCCGACGTAAAAGCCAATAATCTGAGCTTCCTGGAAGGCGTGCGTAAAGGCACCTTTACCGTGCCGGGCGATGGTGTGATTGATTTCAGACCGATTTTCGACATTCTCGAAAAACACAATTACAAAGGCTGGATGGTCGTTGAAGCGGAACAGGATCCGGCCATTGCCAATCCATTTGAATATGCCGTTAAAGGCCGTAAGTACATTAAAGAAACAGCGGGGATTTAATCATGATTAAAGTAGGCATTATCGGCGCCGGTCGTATCGGTCGCGTGCATTCCGAAAGCATCACAAAATATGTCAAAGGCGCTGAAATCAAAGCGATTTCCGATGTTCGCGTCACTGATGAACTCAAACAATGGGCGAAAGACATGGGCATTCCACACGTTTATGAGGATTACAAACAAATTCTGCAGGATCCTGAAATTGACGCCGTGTTAGTGTGTTCTTCCACCAATACCCACGCACCGATTTCTATTGAAGCCGCCCGTGCCGGCAAACACATTTTCTGCGAAAAACCGGTAGATGCCGATGTGAATCGCATTAAAGAAGTCTTGGCTGAAGTAGAAAAAGCCGGAGTGAAATTCCAAGTAGGTTTTAACCGTCGCTTTGACCATAACTTTAAAGCCATCAAGACCCGTGTAGAAAACGGCGACATCGGCGAACCGCACTTAATTCGCGTCACCTCTCGCGACCCGGACGCACCGCCTATTGAATACGTAAAAGTCTCCGGCGGGATGTTCTTCGACATGACTATCCACGATTTCGATATGATCCGTTATTTATCCGGTAGCGAAGTGGTGGAAGTGTATGCCGCAGGCGGCGTGTTGGTGAATCCGGAAATCGGCAAAGCCGGCGACATTGACACCGCCGTCATCACGTTAAAACTCGCTAACGGTGCTATCGGTGTGATCGATAACAGCCGAAAAGCGGTTTACGGCTACGACCAACGGGCAGAAGTGTTCGGCTCCAAAGGCGCGGTACAAACCCGTAATGATACGGATTCTACCGCCGTGTATTCCTGTGAAGCCGGTGTTATCGCCGAAAAACCGAAATACTTCTTCTTAGAACGCTATATGCAATCTTTCGCCGATGAAATGGCGTGTTTTGTGGATTCCGTAGTGAACGACAAACCAACTTTAGTGAACGGCAATGACGGGTTACAACCTGTGATTATCGCACTTGCCGCCAAACGTTCTTTAGATGAAGGACGCCCGGTAAAACTGGCAGAAATTGCTTAATACACGTTTTGAGTATAAAAAAAGACCTGAATCTTCAGGTCTTTTGTTTTTTTATAGTGATATGAAAAACGCTCGGAAAAACCACCGCACTTTGGATATAAAAATTAGCAGAAACTTATCTTAATCCATTCAATCTTTAACCCAGAAACAGAAATAACATATTGAAAATATAACTAAAACACCCATAAAGAAAAAGCGGCAATTTTTATTGCCGCTTTTGTTTATTCGTTTAATTGGACTTAGGCATAAACCGGAAGACGTTTACAAATTGCCAATACTTTTTCCTTGGTAGCAGCAACCACTTGCTCTTCGTTTTCTTTACCAAGCGCGTCTAATATATCGCACATCCAACCTGCAAGCTCTTTCACATCAGCTTCGTTAAAACCGCGACGGGTCACGGACGGGGTGCCGACACGAATACCGGATGTGACAAATGGTTTTTGCGGATCATTTGGCACAGAGTTTTTATTCACCGTGATATTAGCTTTGCCAAGCGCCGCATCTGCCGCTTTACCGGTTAAACCTTGTTTGATAAAACTCACCAAGAACAAGTGGTTTTCAGTTCCGTTAGACACAACGTCGTAACCGCGTTGTTTAAACATCTCCACCATAGCTTTGGCATTTTGGATTACCTTCGCTTGATACTCTTTATACGCCGGCTCTAATGCTTCTTTGAAACAAACCGCTTTTGCCGCAATAATGTGGACTAATGGGCCACCTTGGTTTGCCGGGAATACGGAAGATTGCAATTTTTTGTAGATCTCTTCATCGCCACAAGAAGAAAGAATTAAACCACCACGCGGACCACCCAAGGTTTTATGAGTCGTTGTAGTGACAACATGGGCGTATGGTAATGGATTTGGATATAAACCTGCCGCAATTAAGCCTGCAACGTGCGCCATATCAACAAACAAATACGCGCCCACTTCATCGGCGATTTCACGCATTTTCTTCCAATCTACCACTTGAGAATACGCAGAGAAGCCGGCCACGATCATTTTCGGCTTGCTCTCTAAGGCTTTTTGGCGTACGTCTTCATAGTCAATTAAACCATCAGCAGTAATACCATAAAGCACAGAATTGTAGATTTTACCGGAGAAACTTACTTTCGCCCCGTGGGTTAAGTGACCACCATGGGCTAAATCCATCCCTAAAATAGTATCACCTGCATTAATTAACGCGCCATATACCGCCGCATTAGCTTGTGAACCGGAATGCGGTTGTACGTTCACATAATCTGCATCAAATAATTCTTTTGCACGATCAATAGCAAGCTGTTCCACAATGTCGGCATACTCACAACCACCATAGTAACGCTTGCCCGGATAGCCTTCCGCATATTTATTGGTAAATTGTGAACCTTGTGCTTCCATGACGCGCGGGCTGGCATAGTTTTCGGAAGCGATAAGTTCAATATGCTCTTCTTGACGACGATTTTCATCTTGAATGGCTTGCCATAAAACCGGATCGTAATCGGCGATATTCATGCTCTTTTTAAACATTGTGTTTTCCTTCTTGGTAGTTAATTGGAATACGCGTTATTGTACTCAATTTCGTAGGTAATTTTTAATAAAATCAGATGTGTTTTTTTCACCATGATGATGAAAAATTTTCACCAAGATCATTGTTATTAACGCACGCAAGAACTTATATAGCTCTTCTGTGCAGTTTTTTGTTCTAAAACAAGCGTATATTGCCCATTTTTCGAATCACGAGTTAATGACGTAACTACAAAATTAATAGTGTTTTGTTTGTTAATGCGCTTGCTGTATTTCTTAAACAGGTTCTCTTCGTAAGGTTTATATCTGGAATCCTTTTCCATAGCGTCCAAGGCATCTTCAGTGTGATTGCGTTGTACCGAGTTGGTGGTGAGGGTATAAGTTAATTTGTGAGTCTGCTCATCTAATTTCCACGTTCCTGTACTGCTTAAATCATACACAAAGAACGGCTTATCAATGGGTTCAATAATCGAACTGTTATTTACCAACGAACCGTCACCAATCAGTTTCAAACGACTCACCGTCTTGGTGTTATGTTCCGGATAGCTGGCGGTACATTGCCATTCACCAGTTAATTTACGATGGGTGATTTTGCCGTCATCCACGATATCCAACAAAGTACAACCACCTAATAGTGATACGGTTAATCCGAGTAAAACTAATTTTTTCATGTAAAAATCCTCTGTACTTACAAAAAGTAAAATCATAAGGGTACTGGCTATTTGTGCCAAAGTCATTTAAAACGTTATAAAACAAATACAGAACCTAACGTATTGTTATTCTACTGCAAACAGCTTAAATATGTTACTAAACTATTTTTCAGTACTTTTATCCATTAAAGTTGTAATGCCCCCTAATGAATAAAAAACAGCATCAAATGCTAAAGTTAATGGGGTAAAAAGAATTTTTTCTATTTCTAAAATGCTTGACTCATTTATCAAGACGAAAAGTAGATACCACTATCACATGATACCGTTCAAAGTGCGGTCAAAATCATCTGCGTTTTTATAAACTTTAGAATGACAACTGTTTATTTCTTCGTATTAAACCACTTATTTAGTAATTTAATGTCTTTATCATTCTCCGTCACTCGTCGGCAAGTCGCATAGTCTTTGCCCAAAATCAGCTTATTGCCATCCTGTTTAAGCTCAATTGGCATTTCAACGTGATCGTTACACTTACAATAAAAATCATCCAATTGTTCTTTTTCTTGCTGTTGCAAAGTTTTATTCTGTTTAATGGCTTTAGCGGCATTTTTACTGTGTGCCGGCACCATAGAACGATCAAGGAAATCAAAACTTAAGACATCATTTTTGTTCTGCCATTTGACATTGCCTTTTGTTAAATAGCGAATTGTTGTTTCCTTATCCATCGCAATACTGGAAATTCCCCGCAACGAGCCGGAGCCATTGGATTTTAAGATAAAGTGATCCAAGCGATCGTAGGTCAATCTATCTTTCGTCGGTATAGAATGACAAATCCACTCGCCTGCTAATGCTGAACCTTGTGTGTCGCCGGAAGCACTAGCGCAACCTGCCAATAATAAGATAGCCATACTACTCAAAAAACATTTTTTCATAACATGCTCCTTTTTCTCACAATGATAAACCGCACGTTTAAATTCAAAGTGCGGTCATTTTTTCCGTTATTTTTTCTGCTCACGAGCCACGGCGCGATAGCCGATATCACGACGATAAAAACGACCGTTCCATTGAATTTGTTCAGCCAGTTTCAGGGCTTTCTGTTGCGCCTCAAATACGCTGTCGCCCAATGCTGTAGCACAAAGCACGCGGCCTCCATTGGTAACTAACTTGCCCGCTTTCGCTTCTACGCCTGCAAAAAAAACTTTCTCATTTTCGACCGCACTTTGTGGCAAGCCGCTGATTTCATCGCCTTTACGATAATCTCCCGGATAGCCTTCTGCTGCCAATACGATACCTAAAGAAGCCTTCGGGTTCCATTGGGATTTCACTTCGTCCAATTTGCCATCACAGGCTTTAAGACAAAGTTCCACCAAATCCGATTCCAAACGTAACATAATCGGTTGGGTTTCCGGATCACCGAAACGGCAGTTAAATTCGATCACTTTTGGTTGACCATTTGGCATGATCATCAAACCGGCATACAAGAAACCCGTGTAAACATTGCCTTCTGCCGCCATACTGTTGACCGTTGGATAGATCACTTCACGCATCACGCGCTCATGAATTTCAGGTGTCACCACAGGCGCAGGAGAATAAGCCCCCATGCCGCCGGTATTCAAACCGGTGTCTTTCTCACCCACACGTTTGTGGTCTTGACTGGTCGCCATAGGCTCGACATTTTTGCCATCCACCATGACAATAAAACTCGCCTCTTCGCCATCTAAAAATTCTTCAATGACCACTCGACTGCCGGCTTCACCAAAGGCATTGCCGGAAAGCATATCGCGCACCGCGTCTTCCGCTTCTTTCAACGTCATCGCCACAATCACGCCTTTGCCTGCCGCCAAGCCATCCGCTTTAACGACAATTGGCGCGCCTTTTTCACGCAAGTAAGCCAATGCCGGTTCGACCTCAGTGAAGTTTTGATATTCCGCAGTTGGGATTTTATGACGCGCTAAAAAATCTTTAGTAAAGGCTTTGGAACCTTCCAATTGCGCCGCCGCTTGCGTTGGTCCAAAAATGTTTAAACTGACTGCACGAAACGCATCCACCACGCCAATCACAAGTGGCGCTTCAGGCCCCACGATCGTTAAACCAATGTGGTTATCTTGGGCAAATTTAACCAACGCAGGAACATCCGTTGCGGCAATATTCACGTTTTCGACCTTTTGTTCTAACGCTGTCCCGGCATTGCCCGGTGCAACGAAAATTTTATCTGCTAATGGAGATTGCGCCGCTTTCCAAGCGAGGGCGTGTTCACGACCGCCGTTTCCGATGATGAGGATGTTCATAATGATCCTTGTATTTGTGAATCGCCGTGGGTAAGTATACCCACGGTTAAGCATAATTGTTCCCCTTTGGGGAACATTGCTCTTGCCCTAAGGGCAAAATTATAACTAACCTAGGGTAACTTGTTACCCTAGGTAACCCAAATCCCGCAATATTTAATGACGGAAATGCCGCATTCCGGTCAATACCATCACCATATTATGCTCATCTGCCGCATCAATCACTTCCTGATCACGCATTGAGCCGCCCGGATGAATCACACATTGAATGCCTACTTTCGCCGCCGCATCAATACCATCGCGGAATGGGAAGAACGCATCGGATGCCATTACACAACCGGCCACTTCCAAGCCTTCATCTTGCGCTTTAATGCCAGCGATTTTAGCCGAATACACGCGGCTCATTTGACCTGCACCAATGCCAATAGTTTGGTTATCTTTGGCATAAACAATGGCATTCGATTTCACAAATTTCGCTACTTTCCAGCAGAATAGTAAATCTTTCAATTCTTGTTCGGTCGGTTGACGTTTACTGACCACTTTTAAGTCATCCAAGCCCACCATGCCTAAATCCGCATCTTGTACTAACAATCCACCATTCACGCGTTTGAAATCTAAACGTTGGGTACGCGCTTGCCATTCTCCACATTCAAGCAAACGGACATTTTTCTTACGTTTCACCACTTCAACAGCTTCCGCAGACACTTTCGGTGCGATAATCACTTCCACAAATTGACGTTCTACAATTTCATTTGCCGTTTTTTCGTCTAATTCACGGTTAAACGCAATGATGCCGCCAAAGGCTGAGGTTGGGTCTGTTTGATAGGCACGATTGTAGGCCTCTAAAATGTCTTTGCCTAAGGCCACGCCGCACGGATTGGCGTGTTTCACAATCACACAGGCCGGCTCATCAAATTCTTTTACACATTCAAGAGCTGCGTCGGTGTCAGCAATATTGTTATAAGACAAAGCCTTACCTTGCAGTTGGTTTGCCGTCGCCACGCTCGCTTCTTTTACATTGAGATCTACATAAAACGCGGCATTTTGATGGGCATTTTCGCCGTAACGCATGGTTTGTTTACGCACGAAATTCAAATTTAAAGTCCGTGGGAATTGACCGCACTTCGCCTCAGCATCCTCTTCAGCGGCAACATGATAAGGTTTCACCAACTGTCCGAAATAGTTGGCAATCATGGAATCGTATTGCGCGGTATGTTCAAACGCTTTGATGGCAAGATCAAAACGGGTTTCAAGCGTTAAGCTGTTTTGATGTTGATCCATTTCGGCAAGAATGGCATCAAAATCCTGATTATTAACAACAATCGCCACATCTTTATGGTTTTTCGCAGCAGAGCGCACCATAGTTGGGCCACCGATATCAATATTTTCCACAGCATCTTCTAACGTGCAGTTTGGCTTAGCTACGGTTGCGGCGAAAGGATATAAATTCACCACCACCATATCAATACCCTCAATGCCGTGTTGTTGCATGATGACATCATCCGCACCACGACGACCTAAAATCCCACCGTGCACTTTCGGGTGTAAAGTTTTCACGCGACCGTCCATCATTTCCGGAAAACCAGTGTAATCGGACACTTCGGTTACCGGCAAGCCGTTTTGTTCTAACAGTTTTGCCGTACCGCCGGTAGAAAGCAGCTTAACACCGCGTTTTACGAGGCCTTGGGTGAATTCCACAATACCGGATTTATCGGACACGCTAAGCAATGCTTGGCGAATGGGACGAGTTGATTGCATGAATAATTTCCTTTGATTTATGAAGTAAAATGGAGGTGTTGCATTATAAAGCAAACGTTTGCTTTTATGTAGAAATGCACGGAAAATTTGTAAAAAAGTGCGGTTGTTTTTAAACGTATTTTTGTATTTAGGCAAAAGAAAAAGCGCGAACCTGCTTTCACAAATCCGTGCTTTCTCAAGGTTACTAAACTACGCTTTAGCCTGTGAGCGTTTCACTAAAACAGTGGAAAGGCTGAACGCCACAATAAAGGAAATGGCCATACCGATGCTGTACATGGCAAGACTGTCCGGTTTAATCGATGGAATACCTAAGAAACCTGCCGCACCAAGGGCGATTGCTTTTACGTTAAAGAAGGCAATGAACGCACTCGCCAGACCGGAGCCAACCATGGCTGCGATAAAGGCTTGGCGATAACGCAAGTTCACCCCGAACATGGCCGGCTCGGTAATACCAAGCAACGCAGAAATGCCGGAAGGAATGGCCAAGCCGCGAACTTTCGGATCTTTTAAGGCAAATGCCACGCCCAAACAGGCGGCGCCCTGCGCAATGTTAGACATTGCCGCAATTGGGAAAATAAAGGTACCGCCGGTGCGTGCCATTTCCGCTAATAATTGGGTTTCCACCGCAATGAAGGTTTGGTGCATACCGGTAATCACGATTGGTGCGTAGAAGGTACCGAAAATTGCACCGCCGATGAAACCTAATGTGTCATATAACCAGGTTAACCCTGCCGCGATTAATGAACCTGCTTCACGTCCGATTGGGCCGATGATGGTAAACGCCAAGAAGCCTGCGATAAACAAAGAAAATAACGGTGTGACCAAATTATCTAAATAAGACGGCACAAATTTACGAAACGTTTTTTCTAACGTTGCCAACACCCAAGCGGAAATTAAGGTTGGGATCACAGTGCCTTGATAGCCTACACGTTCAATTTCCAAACCAAACACATTCCAATATTGGATTTTGCCTTCTGCCAGAGTTAAAGCATAGTTCCAACCGTCAGCCAGTGCCGGGTGAACCAATAACATGCCTAATGCGGCCCCAAGGAATGGGTTACCACCAAACTTACGGGTGGCGGAAAAGCCAAGCAATACCGGCAAGAACACAAACGGTGCGTTCGCAATGGTATTAATGAAATCCACTAAATCTTTGAGTTCAGGATGCATGTCAATGACGCTGAGTTCATCCACAAAGAACCCTTTGGCGGTGAGCATGCTGTAAATACCCATCAACAAACCGCCTGCCACAATGGCCGGAATGATCGGTACGAAGATATCCGCTAAACCTTTCACCAAACGTTGCAACAAACCTTGGTTACCGCTCGCGGCGTCTGCCACTTCCGCTTTACTCACATCGCCGATACCGAGTAATTTAGTTAATTCAGCGTGGACTTTATTCACGGTACCGGAACCAAAAATAATTTGATATTGTCCTGCCACGGCAAACTGACCTTTAACACCTTCAATGTTATCAACACCTTCCTTGTCCACTTTGCTTTCGTCGTGTAATACAATACGCAAACGTGTGGCGCAATGTGCGGCGGTTGCAATATTCTCTTTTCCACCAAGTTTCTCAATGACTTGCTGCGCAATTTTAGGAAAGTTCATAGTCTTCTCCCGAAGTAGTAAATAATAGGTAGAATTCTAACTAAAAGGTTTTTGCTAAGCCAGTAGAATTTACTGCGTCATTCACTCATCCGCGCACTGAATACACCTTAAACTTATTATTTTTCGCCAATACCTCATGGTCGCCGAAATGTTGATCCAGCCAGTCGGCATAAGGCAAAAAGGCATTCGCCACAATGCGCAATTCACCACCGGTTTTAAGATGCCATTTTGCTTGTTTAATCAATTCGTTAACGGCAGTATAAGCGGTATCAATGCCATCATGAAACGGCGGGTTGGAGATGATCAGGTCAAATTTTCCTTCCACATGAGAAAACACATCACTTGCCAGCACCGTGCCTTGCAACTGATTTTCTCTCAACGTTCGCTGTGCCGATTCAAGTGCCATAGCGTGAATATCCGTCATCACAAGCTTAGTTTTCGGATGATGTTTTTGAATGTAACTCCCAATCACGCCTGCGCCACAACCGATATCCAGTACATCGCCCGACACATTTTTTAAGGTGGACAACAATAATGCGGTACCGCCATCCAGTTCGGCGGCGCTGAATACGCCCGGTAACGCATACACGGTGACATCGGCAAGTTGTGGGTGTTGGTAAGATTTCCAGAAGGAATTCAGCTCAAAGTGCGGTGGATTTTCTAGCTGAAAATGATAAAGACTACAACGGCGGGCAGAGTCGATTTTGTGAATATCGCCGAAGTCCGCAAGCATATTTTCGGCAGAACGTACGCCGCTACGATTTTCGCCGACAATGAGTATTTCTTGCCCCACCGGGCTTTTGGCGAGAATTTGCATTAATTGGAAATGGCATTCCTGCTTGTTCTTCGTCCAATAAAACAGGATCAAATCGGCTTGGCGTTGAAATTCGAGGGAAAAATCCACCGCACTTTGTTGCTTTTGATTTTCTCGGTTGGCGTAATCAAAATACCAACTCCAAGCACGAGCGTTAAAACCTTGGCGTCGTAAATCGGAAAGAAAATCATCGTTCACCGCGCCGGTAAGTAATAACGATTTTCCCGTTAAAAAATCCAAATGCCGTTCCAACACTTCGCTTTCTGCACAAATCACGCTATTAATCCTCTGCCTTATTGGTTAAAATGGGCGCCCATTATACTGGATTGAATTGATTTTAGATATGCAAGAAACGCGCCAACCTTACTCCCGTCGAGATGTATTACTGCAACAAATGGGCATCAGCCAATGGCAGCTCCATCGCCCTGATGTGTTGCTGGGCGCTATCAATATTGCCGTGCCGGAGCATATTCGTTTGATTATCGTCAGTCAGCAAAATCTGTTGCAGCAGCCTGTTGTGCAGGATGTGTTACGCAGCTTGACGCTTAATAGCAAGCAAGTATTAAACATCACGTTTGAGCAGCTTACTTATTTGCAAGTCAACCACGAAGTCAGTTATTGGTTGCTTTCTAAAAACACATCAAACAACGACCGCACTTTACCTTTCCAACAACCGTTAAATGTCTGGCAGTCTGATGATCTTGAGGAATTTAAACAAAATCCGCAGGCAAAGCGTCAATTTTGGCAAACCATTCAACAATCCCCTTCCATCAATGCCGAATAACAAGGATCTGTCGTGATAACCATTTCGCTGATTGAAGAACAAGACTTTGACGAACTTTATGCCATTGAGCAGGCGGCTCACGCCGTGCCTTGGAGTTTAGGCACGTTGAAAAATAACCAAGGCGAGCGTTATCTCAATTTAAAGATCCTCGAAGAAAATAAGATTTACGGGTTTGCTATTTGTCAGACCGTACTAGATGAAGCCACCTTATTTAATATTGCTATCGATCCGCAAAAACAAGGTTTGGGACTCGGACGACAACTCTTAAACGAACTCATCACCCAACTCAGACAAAAAGGCATTTTGACATTGTGGCTAGAAGTGCGCGAATCCAATAAAAAAGCCCTGGCGCTTTATGATTCGCTGGGCTTTAATCAGGTGGATATCCGCAAAAACTATTACCCCACTGTCGATGGCAAACGAGAAAATGCTGTGGTGATGGCTGCGTATTTATAAGGTTATTTTTCCTCCTTAATCGCTTGTAACATCGGCACAAACCACGCTTTCACCTGGTGATTTATCCAATTCAAATCTAATTCCTGCGTTTGCACCAACACGCGCTGCCAATATAAATCGCCACGGGAATAATCATCACCTTCGGCAATTTTGGTTAGCCGCGCAAAACATTGTTCAAAATCGACCGCACTTTCATTGGAAATCAGTTCCAAATACGCGTCAATGCCCGTTGTCGGAATCAGCTGTAATTGTGCATATCCGGCTAAATAGCTTTCGACATAAATTTGCAGTTGCGCAACGGCCTCCGGTTGAGGCACCACATGAAAAATCTCGCGTTTGTCCTTGCCTTGAAAAATGGATTCCGTCGGCTGTGGCTGCGTGGCGCATAACAATAGATGATACAGCCAGGCCTCAATGCGATCTTTGTCTTTCACTGTCGCCATACGCCAAGTTACCCGCTGTGAAGGTTCGTCATACAGGCGATCCACGTTACCTGCCAAGGTAATTTCACCGTTTTTGGTCGGCACCGCCAATTGAGCAAAAAGGCTATGCGGAGTTTGTGACACATAATCGATAATTTTCTCTTTAAACGCGTTCGTTTCCGCCAATAATTGATTGGCATACAAGGTAGCAAACTCACCGCGTGGCAGCACACCTTTCACTTTTTGGCGGGCAAAAAACGCATTTGTTTGGTCGCCATCAAACTCCACCAATTCCGCATGAATAGCGTATTTTTCCAAGGCGTTATCCAAGGCAAAATTTTCGCTATCGGCAATGCTTTCTTCCTGTTCGGAAAAATTAACGCCAAGACGACGCTCAAAGAAAAATTTCACCGGATTTTTTACAAAAGCCACCAAACGGGAAAATTCAATGTCGCGCTCTTCTTCCCAAGCATCGAAATCCATGGGTTGAATAAAATCTTGCAAGATTCGACCAGCTTGTGAATTGGCCAACGGTAGCCATTGTTGCGCAAAAGATTGACTAAAAGTGCGGTCGTTTTTTTCAAAGTTTTTTCGACTGAATGCCGTCATGCCATGTTGTTGCACCAGTAATGCCCGCCAATCTTTGCCTTTATCCGGCAGATTTTCTACGATGTAATCCAATAACTGGCTCACCAATACGGAGGGCTCACGTTCTTGATTATCAGAAATGGAACGTCCAATGTAACTGATGTACAAATATTCCTGCGCAGACAGCAGTGCTTCAAGGAACAAATAACGATCGTCATCACGGCGTGCACGATCGCCTTTGATGCGATGATATTGCATTAAATCAAAACTATTGGCTTGTTGTTGGCGAGGATACTCACCATCATTCATCCCTAACAAACACACCACTTTGAACGGAATAGAACGCATGGGTAATAAGGTGCAAAAATTCACTTTGCCCGCCAAAAAGCGATAGTGATTTGGGTTTTCTTCCAAAGCACTATTCATCACATCTGCCACAACATCAATGACTAAAGGTTGCTCAAAATGCACGTCCTGCAACTGTTCGGCAAATTGTTGAATCACGTCTTTTATATAAAACAAGGTTTCATTGGTTTCGGTTGTGACCGCAAAAAAATCATCTGCCAATGCCGTTAAATACTGTTGCCACTGTGTGATGTTGAAGGAATGCTGTAAGGTTTGATACCACGCAAACAAGCGTTCTATAAATTCCGACAATCGCCCGACTAACTGTCCTTTCAACCCAAAACTGTTATCTAACCCAAGGCTATCCTGCCAAATGCCGTTTTCCTCACGCAACGCATAACCAAGCAACATTCGCTCTAAGCCCGCCTGCCATGAATTATAATTGGTTTCGCCGTCGGCATTTTTCTCCAACCCAAAACGCACGCCCGCATTTTTTACCCAATCACGAATTTGAGCAAGATCCTGCAATTCAATGGCAAAACGTTCACGAATTGCCGGAATATCCAAAAACGCCAATACATCTTCCGCACTGAATGTACTTTCTTTTAGCTGTAGCAATGCTAAGAACCCGGCAATCAGCACATCATTTTCCGATAATTTGTTATCGGAAATAGAAAACGGAATGGCGCTGTTCGGTGCGCTGTTTTGCCCAAAGATCGCCTGAATATACGGCGTATATTTGTCAATATCCGCCACCATCACGATAATATCTTTCGGCGTAAGGTTTGGATCTGTTTGGAACAAATGCAATAAATAATCTTGTAAGGTTTCCACCTCGCGCATCACGCTATGGCAAGAATGGAAGGTTAAAGAGCGGTCATTTTCCACATAATTTAACGGTTCGGTGCCACTTGGCATTAAATGCAGAATCTGATGTTGTAATTGCGATAATAAATTACGCGGTGCAATCTCTACATAAGCTGAAATTTCCTGCGGTTCCAACTGTGTCAATAAATAAGAAAAATCCCGTCCCAATTTTCCCCATGAAGCCAATAATGGGTTCCCTACCTGTAATTTTTCCTGATCGTAAGTCACATCCCATTGTTGCTGCACAAACTCAACTTGCTCCGCCGACAGTAACGGTTTTTCCCGCTGATTGCGATAATCGGTGCGCCGACGCAACGCTAATTTTTCTACAAATGTCGGATCCACAATATCACCCCAATATTCCTCGCAAGGATTATTGAAGAACAAATGCACATCACAATATTGGCTAATCGCCTGAAATATTTCCAAATAGGCTTTTGGCAAGGCAGGAATACCGAAAATGAATAAGCGCTCGGGTAAAAAGAGCGGTCGATTTTCGCGGAGTTTTTCTAACAGTAACCGGTGTAAATGGGCGCGGTGTTGTACCAAATCCAACCCGGTATCGGTTTTTACCATTTGCACCAAAGCGCGCCACAATACGCCCTGCCATGTAATGTTCTGTTGAATCTGCGCCAGTAAACGATCATTATCAACGCTTAATTGGCTTTCGATTTGTTGGCAAATTTCAACATCCCGATGCTCTTCCCAAGCGCTAATCCAATCGGGGCGGTAAACTAAATATTGGTCGAATAAATCGGCGATTTTCCCTGCCAATTGGTAGAGTTTGAACTGTTCCGACTGCGCGGAATGCGCCAAATAATGCCGTAATGGTTGGAAATCAGGTTGATGTAAATAGGCAGGAATCAAGCGAATTAAGCGCCACATCATGGCATTTTTGTTGAATTGGTTGCTTTGAGATACATCAGGTAAATTATCGGCATAAAGCTGCCAAATAAAACTGGCGGGCATCGGGAAAGCAAAATTCGCCGCAATGCCTTTTTGCTCGGCTATTTGCAATTGTAACCATTGCGCCATGCCCGGGCTTTGCACTAAAACGATTTCCGATTGGAGCGAATTACTCAGCGGTTGACGTTGAATTAACTCAACCAGAATGCTTTTTTGTACCTCAAGCTGATTGGAATGATAAACGGTAAACACACAACCTCCGGGAATTCGCCAAATATAAATTGCGCTATTATAAACTAATTTCACCGCGAGGATATTTCACCGTCACCTGATTTTGCCGACAAACCACCTGAAAACGAATATGATTTTGGTAAATATCCCTTTCACAAGACAGACCAAGGAACTGGCGTTGCCGTTGATTTTCGGCAATTTGGATCCCTTGAAAACGTTGGTAAATTTCCACCGCACTTTTACGTTGTGCATTACCCCATTGGTTAAACGTGAGAAAAATACCGCTAAATAAACTTAATGCCACCAACAACGACAGCAAGCTCATGCCTTTCTGTCGAATAAAATTAAGGCGTGAAATCATACCAACTCTTCTCCGCTAAACGCCAACGGCTGTATTGTTGCACAATCTGTGTTGCAACGGATTTTGAATAAGTCACTTTGATATTTTCATCTAAAGTTAATCGCCCTTTCGTAATAATCGAACCGCTAATTTTGCCTTGACCGCGAATATGTAAATCGCCTTCGGCGACAATCACCGCATTCACGTTTTTGTCAATCTCCCATTCGGTTTCACCTACACCAAACCAATACAATGCTACAGAGGGAGACTTAGCTAAGATTAACGGTGGCGACTGCAGTTGTTGACGAAAAAGTGCAAGCCCCGCTTCGGAAATAAACTGATCAAACAATTTTTCATGATTGTTTCGCACCAGCTGTTTTTGAAACAATTTATCCCGGCGGCACCACACATAATGCCTCACGCCATCAACGAATCGATTGTTATCCAAGCGGAATGTCAATAAAAACGTATCGCCGCTTTCCTGCGTGGAAAGCTGTTCGCAACGCGCATTTTTCTCCGTAAAGCTGAGATGTTGCAAGGTTAGATGTTGTTCCGCATATAAATGTCGCTGAGAGGCAATGGATGAATACAAACGAAGTAAATCATCGTTAAATAGCATGGCAAGAAGCAAAACACCACTGAGCAACACCAACAAGGTGATTGTCATCATGCCGCGTTGAGCCTTTATCATGGTACTCCTCCGTTTAATAACGGCACAACGATAGCGGTTTCGTAGATAATTTTTTTATTCTGCTTTAAATTCCCAATTAAACGCACTTCAATGCCTTTTTGTTCCGCCAGCCAATCAAAGGTTAAATGAGAGATTTCATATTCTTTATCATCTAACAAATCCACCCAACCACCGTGATTACAGGCAGATTGTTGGGTATAGCGTTGGCAATCTTCTAAACTGCAATTTTGTTTCACCGCACTTTTATACGTTAAACGGGTTTCCAGCATTTTTTTATTGAGCCGATAACCGAATAATTCGCGTTCAATTTCTTTGGTTGCATTTCGCCCATTCGCCAGACAAGTATCGCCTTTATATTGCCCTCCCACACAACCGTTAACATCAAGATCATAAAAAAATACAACACAACTGTTGTTTTTCTCTGCATTCATTTGAGCGATAGTAATTGCAGACGGCTGATTCGGTTGTTCAAATAAGGACAAGTTATCTTTTGTTAACTTCTCGCTCACTGCCCGAAAACCGGTACGCGCCAAATCTTTTCCCATAAGCTGAACAACGCGTTGTAACTCCGTTTGTAACTGCAAACGTAAAAGAATCTCCTGATTCTGTTGCTGATGTTGACTATAAAACTGCAAAATTACCAAGAGTAAAAACGAAGAAAGCGACACCGAAAGCATTAAGCTCACCAAACTTTGTCCCGAATAGTATTTTTGTTTTAACCTAATTCTATTCTTCATCATTAACACAGGCGCTTAAGGATTGGTTATCTTTTAACTTCAAACTACCCACATTAAAAAATGAAAATAGGGTTCGTTGATGATTCGCTTGTAACACAAAACAGGCTGTTGACGCCGTGTTCCGAATACCACTCAAACGGGTAAATTCAAAAGGATAGTAACGCTTGCTGATTAATATGGTGTCTTCAAATGTAGGATAGTAAAAATGTGCGGAAACCTCTTGCGGGCAATGCTGCGGGTTGAGGCAATCACATAATTTGTCACTCTTAATTTGAGCAGTGAGGCACCAACGTTGCGTCATTTGATGGCGATTCGCAATTAAAAACCAAATGTCGGATGAATTTTCCACTCTAGCCTGAATTTGACGCAAAAAGATATACAGCTTTTGTTGTTCTTTCTGCAAAATATTTTGCTGACGATGCTGCTGCCATGCGGGAAGCGACAATGTGAGCAATACACTTATTATCAGCAGGGCGATTAAGATTTCTAACAGGGTAAATCCCTTTTGCATAAACGTTCCTTTTTTTGACCGCACTTTAATCAGACTAAGAATAAAAAGGAATGCTCAAGGAGAGTTTTTGCGATCCGGATCGCAAAACATAAAAATTTGTAAGAGAAATAAATTAGGAGTAATACAAAATTACAACATAAAGATATCTAAAGTGATTAACTAGACAGTAGGGATAGTTGGTGGGTCGTATAGGATTCGAACCTATGACCAATGGATTAAGAGTCCACTGCTCTACCAGACTAAGCTAACGACCCATTTGGGAAATACAGCTTTAAATTGGTGGGTCGTGAAGGATTCGAACCTTCGACCAACGGATTAAAAGTCCGCTGCTCTACCGACTGAGCTAACGACCCAAGTAACATTTAACAACGAGCGCTTATAATACTGATTTTAATTTAATAATCAATAAAAAATTTTGTTTTTTTACTTATTTGCCTGAATACTCATCAGGAACTATGAGTATTATATCAATAAAGTGTGCTCAAAAAAATTCATTGAATTTTGACTATCGGTTTTGATAAGAGTCTCTAGACCAATGAGAGAATAGTGGTAAAAGAATAGTTACACTATTTCTAAAAATAACACTCACATACATAAAAACAAAAAAACCAGGTAGAATCCCGGTTTTTTTGTACGATACTGTAAATTAGTATGCTAACACTGCACGACGGTTTTTAGAGTATACAGCTTCATCATGTCCTAACTCAGCTGGTTTTTCTTCACCGTAAGAAACGGTAGAGATTTGGCCAGCTTGAACACCTTTAGAAGTTAGGTAATTTTGTACGGCATGCGCACGGCGTTCACCTAATGCCATGTTGTATTCTGGTGTACCACGTTCATCGGTATGACCTTCAACACGTACACTTGTTGCTGGAGTTGCGTTTAAGTATGCAGCGTGAGCATCTAAGATTTGAACATATTCGCCTTGAATATCGTATTTATCGAAACCGAATAATACGGTGTTATAACGTTGTTGCAAATCTTGAACGGAATAGCCGCCAAAAGTTTGGCCGTTGCTGCCATTACCGTTCTCAGTTTTGTTGGAAGATCCACAAGCTGCTAGCACAGCTACTGAACCAGCAACTAATAGTGCTTTAGTCAATTTATTCATTGATTTCTCCTTGTTTATTTAGTTAAGTATGGTGACCAAGCTGGAAATTTCACTTGTCCATCATTTCCAGGTAAACGTGCTTTAAAGCGTCCGTCAGCGGATACTAATTGTAGCACCTTTCCTAAGCCCTGGGTAGAACTATAAATAATCATAATACCATTCGGTGAAATACTCGGGCTTTCGTCTAAGAAAGTTGAGCTTAGCACTTCAGCGCTGCCGGATGCCAAGTCTTTTTTCACGATGTTATTACTTCCATCGATCATTACTAAGGTACTACCATCTGAGCTGATTTGACCACTGCCGCGTCCACCGACTAAAGACGCACCGCCACCGGATGCACTCATACGATAAACTTGCGGAGAGCCGCCTCTATCGGATGTGAACACGATTGATTGACCGTCAGGCGACCAAGATGGTTCAGTATTATTGCCGGCACCACTGGTTAACTGAGAAACCTGTCCACTACCCAAATTTATTACATAAATATTCAATACACCGTCTTTTGAAGAGGCAAATGCCAATCTCGAACCATCCGGAGAAAATGCCGGCGCACCATTATGGCCAGGGAATGAAGCAACAACTTTACGAGCCATAGACCCAAGATCTTGTAAAATAATTTGTGCTTTTTTGTTTTCAAAAGAAACATAAGCTAATTTTTTACCATCTGGAGACCATGCTGGAGACATAAACGGTTGAGAGCTTCTATTTACAATAAATTGGTTGAAACCATCATAATCGGATACGCGGACTTCATAAGGTTGAGAACCACCATTTTTTTGCACAACATATGCAATACGGGTTCTAAATGCTCCTTTAATACCAGTTAACTTTTCAAACGACTCATCACTTACAGTGTGGGCACCATAACGAAGCCATTTTGGGGTTACAGTATATTGATTCTGAGAAAGAATTGAACCAGCACTTCCCATAGTATCAACCAACTGATATGCGATATCAAAACCACCATTTGATGGCGTTACCTGTCCTACAATAACAGCTTCAATACCTTGTGCTGACCAAACTTCAGGATTCACTTCCGCAGCTGAAGTCGGTTGTTGAGGCATTTTGCTAACTTGCATCGGATTGAATTTTCCACTATTACGCAAATCATCGGAAATAATCTTTGCAATATCTGCCGGTGCGCTTCCTGGGCCATTCCACTTAAATGGGACTACTGCGATTGGACGGGCAGAATCCATCACCTCATCAATCACAATACGAACCTCCGCTCGGGAAACTGAAGTTAACCCAAATAGCATAATAAATAAGCTAAAAATTCGAATAACTACTTTCATTTGTTCTCCTATTGTTTAAAAAATACGATAAAAAACTACCGCACTTTTCTTGGGTCAAAACCTAAAGTAAAACTTTTAAACATTTCATATTCTTCCGGTGTTGGTGCTCTGCGCATTTTCTTTGTTTGCTCAATTGCATTCAATGCAGCGGCACATAAATCATTTGGGCCGGATTTTTTCGCATAAGACAAAATGGTCCCGTCGCTAGCAAGTTCCATTCTAATATCGCAAACTTTACCGATGAAACGAGTGTCTCCTCGGAAATACGGTTTGACAGAAGAATAAATCACGCCGGCATAAGCCGAGCCTGTTTTACCACCATCCCCCGCACCCATGGAAGCTCCGTAGCCTTGACTTCCTGTTTTATTAGCATTTCCACCTTGTGTTGCACTACCGCCACCGACATCGCCACCATTAAAGAAATCATCCAATGCATTTTGATCTGCTTTACGTTGAGCATCAGCTTTAGCCTTCGCGTCTGCCTCCGCTTTGGCTTTCGCGTCAGCTTTCGCCTTCGCATCCGCTTTTGCTTTCGCATCAGCCTTAGCTTTCGCTTCTGCATCCGCTTTTGCTTTAGCCTCTGCATCAGCTTTGGCCTTCGCATCCGCTTTTGCTTTTGCATCGGCTTCTGCTTTCGCTTTGGCGTCAGCCTCTGCTTTTGCCTTGGCCTCCGCATCAGCTTTTGCCTTAGCTTCTTGTTTTGCTTTCTCAATGGCCGCAGCTTTCGCTTTGGCTTCTTCTTCCGCCTGTTTAGCTGCTGCAGCCAAACGTTTTGCTTCAGCTTCTGCTTTTAATTTAGCAGCCTCAGCAGCTTGTTTAGCCTTGGCTTCCTCTGCCTGTTTTTGTTTCTCGAGAGCTTCTAAGCGAGCTTTTTCTTCCTGTTGTTTTTTCTGTTCAGCTAACAGTTTTTGTTTTTCCTGTTCTTTCTGTTGCTCTAATTCTTTTTGTCGAGCAATTTCTTCTTGGCGCTGTTTCTCTTTTAGAGCTTCTTGTTGTTTTTGTTCTTCCTGCTTTTGTTCTTCCCGTTTTTTATCTTCCAACGCTTGTTTTTTCTGCTTTTCGGCTTGACCTTTTTTCTGCTGTTGAATTCGGCCCCATTCTTGCGCTGCTGAACCGGTATCAACCATTACCGCACCAATCACTTCGCCGTCATCACCTTCACCGCCTCCCATAATATCAATATTATGATAGAGCGAACTCAAGATTAATAACCCAAACAAAGCCACGTGCATTATGATCGAAATCACAACTGCATTAGCATCACCTTTTTGTCGCTTATTCTGCACAATGGTTACCTATTTTCATTAAATTGGATTCGTCATTAATCCAACTGACTTAATTCCGGCGAGATGAAGTAAATTAAGTGCTTTAATTACTTCTTCATAAGGTACTTCTTTGGCACCGCCAACTAAGAACATTGTATTGTTATCTTTATCAAACTCTTGTTTTGATAATTGGGTAACCATATCTTCAGTTAAATTTTCCGTACGATTTCCACCAATTGAAATGGCATATTGACCAACACCCGACACTTCTAAAATAACCGGTGTTTTGTCTTCGGTAGAAATGTTTTGACTTTGCACTGCATCAGGCAGTTCAACTTCTACACTTTGACTGATAATAGGCGCAGTAGCCATAAAAATTAAAACCAATACCAAAAGCACATCCAAAAATGGAACAATATTGATTTCAGATTTCATATCACGACGCTGGCGACGATAAGACATATCCACCTTCTAAATTTATAAAACTTCTAAAATACTATTCGTTGATTGGCAACACCAATCTTTAAATCTACTAGATTTTGTGACCGCACTTTTTACATAAAGTGCGGTTAATAAATTTGGCGTTTAGTTATGATGATTTTTACCGAATACTTGACGATGCAAGATGGTCGTAAATTCATCAATAAAATTACCGTAATTTTGTTCAAGTTTATTCACCCGTAAACTTAAACGGTTATAAGCCATTACAGCAGGAATCGCTGCGAACAAACCAATTGCGGTTGCAATCAACGCTTCGGCGATACCCGGTGCCACCATTTGTAATGTTGCTTGTTTCGCGCCACTTAACGACATAAATGCATGCATGATCCCCCATACGGTGCCGAATAAGCCAATATAAGGACTAATGGAAGCCACGGTCGCCAAGAACGGAACACGGGTTTCAATATCTTCAATTTCACGGTTCATGGAAAGATTCATCGCACGGGTGCTACCTTTAATAATCGCTTCCGGCGCATCAGGATTGGCTTGTTTCAAACGGGAAAATTCTTTGAAACCGACATAGAAAATCTGTTCACTACCGCTTAAACCATCGCGGCGGTTAGATAAGCCTTCGTACAATTTATTTAAATCCTCACCGGACCAAAAGCGATCTTCAAACGCCATTGATTCTTTTAATGCTTTAGTCAACACACGGCTACGTTGGATAATGATTGCCCAAGATGTGATTGAAAAAATAATTAAAATTAAAATCACCAATTGAACAACGATACTGGCTTTTAGAAACAAATCTAAAAAGTTTAATTCTGCAGTCATTACATACTCCGAAAACAACTTATTTATAGTTAACTGACAAGGGTTGTCTTGATTACCTTTGGAATTGCAACAGGTTTCATTTTTCCAAGATCAACATAGGCTACCTTCACGGTAGCCTGACATAACGTTAATTCATCCCGATTAATTGTTTGGGAGAAAATAATCGAGGCACCTTTTATTTCCGTAACAATGGTTTCAATATGTAATAAATCATCCAATTTGGCCGGAATGCGGTAATCAATATGCATAGATTTCACCACAAAAGCCCCTTTTTCTTCCTTTAACAATTCCTGTTGGGAAAAATTAAATGTTCTTAAATATTCCGTTCTAGCACGCTCTAAAAAATGCAAATAGCGTGCGTGGTAAACTACTCCGCCCGCATCCGTATCTTCATAATAAACACGGGCAGAATAATGAAAAACATGCTGTTCCAAATTAACTTCCTTACCTTCTGGGAATTTAGAATACAGGAAGTTGGCTATTTTAGAGCGCCTCAAAATGATTAGCAAGCCTGAAATCGTGCTTATTAAGAAATATTAACCTATTGATTTTAAGTCAATAGGTTATTAAACAAACTAATTATGCCAGCAACATAACCTACCCATGGCATAAAAATGGTTCGCCAAATCATAGTACGGATCTCAAAACCAATACCATGAATCCATAAGACAACAGTTCCCCAAATTAGTGCAAAAACATAATAAAATTCTACCGCTCTTAATTGGGTTGCAAACTGATTTACGTTAAAAAAGAAAAAAATTGTTAACGTTAGAGCCAAAATAAATGAAAGGGTTCGTAACGAACCCTTATTTGTTAATTGGTATAGTGAGTTAATCATTTAACTACTCGTCAAATTTTCCTGTTTTTTCGATGCTGATAGTGACAACTACACTTAGCATAATTGCTAACAAAACACCCAATACCCAGACTACATAAAACATACTATCTCCTTAATATAATGAGTTTTTGTTTTCTTCGATGAAGCTACTATCAATTCGACCAAACATTTTATAGTAAGCCCAAATTGTGTAAGAAAGCAAAATCACTACAAAGAATAATGCTAAGAAGAACATCAAGGTTAAGGTTAATTTACTTGATGTAGCGTCCCACATTAACAAACTCATTCCCGGATTGGAAATTGAAGGCAAGACAAATGGGAACATTGCAATAGTTGCCGTTAAAATAACACCTGCCATAGTTAATGCAGAGAACAAGAAGGCAAAACCACAACGATTCGCTTTAGAAAAGACAATATTAAGTAAAGCACTGCCTACTGCTAACACAGGGAATAACCATAAAATTGGCATTTCTTTATAATTGTTAAACCATGCGCCGGCTTGCACAGCCACTTCTTTACCAATTGGGTTAGATGGGGCGTTATGATCAATAACACTGGTCACTACAAAACCATCTTTGAAAAATAGCCACACACCGGCAAAAACAAACATGATTAATGTCGCAAATGCTCCTACTTGAGAAATCGTACGCGCACGTTCACGTAACTCCGCTGTAGTCTTCATTTGTAACCAGTTAGCACCATGCGTTGTTAACATAGTAAAGCTGATAACACCACAAAGTAAGGCAAACGGATTTAATAATTCAAAGAATGTACCGGTATATTGCGGTTGCTGTAACTCATTAAACTCAAACGGAACACCTTGCAACAAATTACCAAATGCCACACCGAAAACTAAGGACGGTACAAACCCACCGATAAATAACCCAAAATCCCAAGCTTTACGCCAAGTTGGGCTATCAATTTTAGCGCGATATTCAAACCCCACCGGGCGGAAGAATAATGCAGCCAAGACTAAAATCATTGCGATGAAAAAGCCGGAGAATGATGTTGCATAAACCGTCGGCCATGCAGCAAACATCGCACCGCCAGCAGTAAGCAACCAAACCTGGTTACCATCCCAATGTGGAGCGATAGTATTGATCATAATGCGTTTTTCCACTTCTTTTTTACCAGTAAATGGTAATAAGTTTAAAACACCCATATCAAAACCATCGGTAACGACAAATCCAATAAGCAATACGCAAACTAGGATCCACCATACAAAACGTAGAAATTCATAATCAAACATAGTTAAGCTCCTGCCTATTTAGAGGATTGTTCGAAATAATAACGGCCGGTTTTTAATGCACTTGGACCCAATCTTCCGTATTTAAACGTTAAGTACATTTCTACGACGAGGAATAAGGTATATAACGCACAAATCAAACCGATAGAGAACCACAAATCGCCCGGCGCAAGCTTGGAAGCAGAAACACCTACCGGCAATACTTCATAAATCGCCCAAGGCTGACGACCATATTCCGCCAAAAACCAACCGCACTCAATACCAATCCACGGCAGTGGCAACCCCCACAATAATGCTTTTAATAATAACGGACGACTGCCTACGGTTTTACGAACATTCTGTACAAAGGCAAGCAACATTAGCAGTAAAATCGCACCACCGGTAGCCATCATCACACGGAAAGACCAGAATGTCGGTGCTACTTTAGGAATTGTATCTGCTGCTGCCTGTTTAATTTGTTCTTCAGTAGCATCAACCACGTTATCGGTATAACGTTTTAGCAATAAGCCGAAACCTAAATCTTTTTGTACTTTATCAAATTTCGCTTTTGTTTCTTCACTTGCCTGACCGTTTGCCTTTTTCTCCGCTCTCAGTTGTTGCAATAAGGCATAGGCTTGGATACCACTACGCACACGTTCAAGATTACGTTCTTGCAAATCGATCAAACCACTGAATTGTTTGTCAAATGAACGGGTAACAATAATCCCTGCTACATATGGAATTTGCAAGGAGAAATCATTTTTCTGCTCTGCTTGATTTGCAACAATAATCATATTCCAGGCAGCCGGAGCTGGCTGGGTATGCCATTCGCCTTCCATCGCAGCCAACTTAGTCGGCTGTGCGTAGCCGATTTCATAACCGGATTCGTCCCCCACGATTAACACAGAAACCACAGAGATAATACCGAAAGTAGAAGCAACAGAGAAGGAACGTTTGGCAAAACCAATATCGCGACCTTTCAGTAAATAGTAGGAGCTGATTGCTAATACAAAGAATGCAGCGGAAACATAACCGGCGGATAAAGTATGTAAGAATTTACTTTGCGCAATCGGATTTAACCACAAATCCATGAAACTGGTCATTTCCATCCGCATGGTTTCAAAGTTAAATTCGGAACCGACCGGAGACTGCATCCAGCCGTTTGCCACTAGAATCCACATGGCGGAAAGATTTGAACCGAATGCAACACAGTAAGTTGCCAAAAGGTGTTTACCTTTACTTAAACGATCCCATCCAAAAAAGAAAAGACCGACAAAAGTAGATTCCAAAAAAAAGGCTAACAACGCTTCAATGGCAAGAGGTGCGCCGAAAATATCTCCCACATAATGAGAATAATATGACCAGTTAGTGCCGAATTCAAATTCCATTGTAACGCCGGTGGTTACGCCCAGCGCAAAGTTAATACCAAATAACTTACCCCAGAATTTGGTCATATCTTTATAAACTTCTTTATTTGTGACGACATAAAGTGTTTCCATGATAACCAACAGAAAAGTCATCCCTAACGTTAATGGCACAAATATGAAGTGATATAATGCAGTTAAAGCAAACTGCAGTCTTGAGAGTTCAACAACGTCTAACATCTCGACTCCTTGTAAAGGATACAAGTCCTTAAATTTTATGATTACTGAGTAACCACCCCATAAACTCAAAAATGTTTTGAATTTGCATATAGAATTATCTTTATAATGACCACTTCTTGCAGTTGTTTGAGTCGATTATTACATAGATAACCCAAGTAACTTGTGTATTCTACTACTAAATATAGGGATAAAGAATAGTAAAATTGTTATACAAGTCACATTTTTGTGAACTAAATCAAAAATAACCCCAAATAAGTAATTTTAGTTAAATTGATAGATGTCAAATTGCATTTCTAATTAACAAACTCATAACATTTATTCCACTTTTATCATACAAAAATCAAAAAATATAAAAAACTCTAGACATCAATAAGAGATTCTGATAGCTTCATGCGAGATTTATGGACTATAACTTGAACAATTGAAAGGCTTTCAAATGACAAAAAAAATAACTCAAATTCTGACCGCACTTTTTTCAATAATGGCGGTTATGAGTTTTTCTAATATGGTCGGCGCCACAGAAACCGTCAAAGAAAAAAACATAAAAACAGCGGTTGAAATGCCAAAGCAATGTAAAGATTTATTTAGCGAAACTGAAAATTTGATTGCCGAAGCAGAAAAACAGCCTGGCACACATCCCCAAGTTAATAAAATCAGAAGCAAGCTTAACCAAAGCAAAAAGCAAATCCTAGAAATGGAATTAGCAACACAGATTAAAAGCTGTGATGTTGCGTTAGCTAAATTGAATAGTATGAAACAACAGCAACAACAAACGCAATAATTTCTAACAGAACAAATAAAAGGCTTATTGATTTTCAATAAGCCTTTTATTTGTTCTATCATGTAATCTTTTCAACACCAAAATGGCGATATGTTGTTAGTGTCGCAATTCGCCCTCTTGGTGTTCGTTGCAAAAAGCCTTGCTGAATTAAATAAGGCTCGAGCACATCTTCAATAGTATCTCTCTCTTCACCAATCGCTGCAGCCAAGTTATCCAACCCAACCGGCCCACCATCAAAGCGCTCTAACACAGCCATCAATAATTTTCTATCCAAATAATCAAACCCTGCGTCATCAATATCCAACATTGCTAATGCCGCTTTGGCAATTTCTTCTGTAATCATGCCATTGTTACGTACATCAGCATAATCTCGCACGCGGCGTAGTAACCGATTAGCAATACGCGGCGTGCCACGAGAGCGGCGGGCAATTTCGTAAGCGGCGGCATCATCAATTTTAAGCTGTAAACAGACCGCACTTCTATACACAATTGAGGTTAAATCCGACACAGAATAAAACTCTAAACGCTGCACAATACCAAAACGATCACGTAGCGGCGATGTTAAAGAACCTGCGCGGGTTGTTGCACCGATTAATGTAAAGGGCGGCAAATCTAGCTTAATCGAACGGGCAGCTGGACCTTCACCAATCATAATGTCCAATTGATAGTCTTCCATAGCTGGGTAAAGAACCTCTTCGATCGCCGGTGAAAGACGATGAATTTCATCAATAAATAACACATCATGTGGCTCAAGATTTGTTAACATTGCTGCTAAGTCACCCGCCTTTTCCAATACTGGGCCTGAGGTTGTACGAATATTGACCCCCATTTCATTGGCGACAATATTGGCTAATGTGGTTTTTCCGAGCCCTGGCGGCCCAAAAATTAATAAATGATCTAGAGCGTCTTGGCGTAATTTAGCCGCTTTAATAAAAATTTCCATTTGCTCACAAACTTGTGGCTGTCCCACATAATCTGCCAACAATTTTGGACGAATGGCACGATCAATGACATCTTCATCTAATTTCGCGGTGGCACTGATAATTCTATCTGCTTCAATCATCTTGGCTATCTCTAATTACAATGCTGCTTTCAATGCTTCGCGAATTAATTGCTCACTGGAAAGCTCCGGTTTGGAGACTTTTTTCACCATCTTTTCAGCATCCAATGGTTTATAACCCAAGGCTATCAATGCAGCTACTGCTTCATTTGAAGGTTCAATTGTCGCTACGGTTTCAGCATTAACACTTGGCAAGTGGTCGCCCTGTACAAAGAAATCATGGGTTTTCACTTCTTTAAATTTACCTTTTAATTCAACCAACAAGCGTTCTGCCGTTTTCTTACCAATCCCCGGAATTTTAACTAAACGGGATAATTCCTCGCGCTCAATGGCATAGGCAAACTCATCCACTGACATCGCGGACAAAATCGCCAACGCCAGCTTCGGCCCCACGCCATTGGTTTTGATGAGTTCACGAAATAAAGTGCGGTCGGTTTTTTGCGAAAATCCAAAAAGCAAATGGGCGTCTTCTCGCACCACCAAATGCGTAAATAAACTGGTTTGCTTGCCCACCTCCGGCAAGTTGTAGAAACTGGTCATAGGCAATAAAAGTTCATACCCTACGCCTTGCACATCCAATAAAATTTCCGGAGGTTGTTTTTCCATTAAAATGCCGGTTAAATGGCCGATCATAAGTATCCTGATGACTGAGTAAAAAATTGAGCTTAGGATAAAATAAAACTGGATAAATATCCAGTTAAATTTTTAATCGAAATCGCCCTCGGCTATATCTAGTACGCAAAAGTGCGGTCACTTTTTCTTGCGTTTTGTGCTGATTTACCGCACCGGCGACATGGAAAGAATGTTGTATGGAATGGGCGTGCGTAATGGCAATGGCCAAAGCATCTGCGGCATCTGCCTGTGGTTTATCGGAAAGGTTGAGAATACGCATCACCATATCCTGTACTTGAATTTTATCTGCCGAGCCAATTCCTACGACAGTTTGTTTAATTAAACGCGCAGCATATTCAAATACCGGCAAATCATGATTTACCGCCGCAACAATAGCAGTACCTCGCGCCTGCCCCAGTTTCAAGGCAGAATCGGCATTTTTTGCCATAAATACCTGTTCAATGACAAACATATCCGGCTGAAATTGCGTAATAATTTCCGTCACCCCCGCATAAATACGCTTTAAACGGGTTGGTAAATCATCCACTTGAGTGCGAATAGCGCCGCTGCCTAAATATTCCAATTGGCGGCCATGTTGTCGAATCACTCCATATCCTGTCACGCGCGAACCAGGATCAATACCTAAAATAATCGTCATAGTCTATGGAATAAAATAAACGGCTAGAATATCTAGCCGTTTTAATCTAAATAAGATTCTATTGATTTGCTTTAGCTGTGGCTTTAGCATTAATAGAACAATTTTTTGCTAAAATCTTATCTGATTTTTTACCCTTCTGTGTCAACATTACCGCATCAACTTCAGTCGTATTGTCCAAAGTGAAACCGGTATCTACATTCCAAGTATATTTATCGGAAGCAAAAGATGTGAAATCTTTTTGTGCTGTATCACGTTGTAACCCTTCGGCAATAACCTTTTTACCTAAAGAAACTTGAGCTTCAACCGCTTCTTTACCCTCAAACTGATACACAACCTTCACAGGTTTTTTACCGCAAGAATAAACAACTGTTTTCTCAGATTTAACTATCGGCTCTTCTTTTTTAGCAGAGTTTGAACAAGCAGCCAAAACGGCGACAACTGCGATAGCTGATAATGTTTTAACTAATTTCATAAATGCTCCTTCTATAGCATTGCTGCGACTTCATCGCTAATTTCACCATTGTGATAGACGTTTTGTACATCATCACAGTCTTCCAACATATCAATTAAACGAAGTAACTTCGGCGCGGTTTCCGCATCCAAATCCACTGTCGTTGATGGAATCATTGTTATTTCTGCGCTTTCGATTTTAAAGCCCGCAGCCTCTATGGCATCACGCACGGAGCCTAGATCTTCCCACGCAGTATAAATTTCAAAAGAACTGTCATCTTGAGGCTGAACATCATCTGCGCCACCTTCAATCGCAGCTTCCATTAATGCATCTTCATCGGCTTGATTCACTAAAATCAATCCTTTCTTGCTGAAAAGATAACCGACGGAACCTTCGGTACCTAAGTTACCACCACATTTAGTAAAACTTGGACGAACTTGAGAAATGGTACGGTTGGCATTATCACTTAAACATTCAACCATAACCGCCGTACCACCCGGACCATAACCTTCATAAACGCGGGTTTCCATATTAGTATCATCGCCACCACCGACTCCTCGTTCAATAGCACGGTTAATCGTATCCCGGGTCATGTTATTACTTAAGGCTTTATCTACTGCCGCGCGTAAACGAGGATTAGCACTGACATCACCACCACCAATTTTTGCCGCTGTAACTAATTCACGGATTAATTTTGTAAAGATTTTACCGCGTTGTGCGTCTTGTGCGGCTTTACGGTGTTTAATATTTGCCCATTTACTGTGGCCTGCCATGTTGTTTTCCTTCTAACGTAGAGTGCAACTTTCTGCACCTTAATTTATATAATGAAACTAGGGCAATAATTGCCCCTATAATAAATATTTTCTAATTGCTTCCGCATTATTTGGAGATTTTGTCATTTGAATCGCTCGAGCCGGCGAAACCCATTGAAACGCGAGATGTTCGGTCAATTCAGGCGTAAATTCCTGCTCCACTGCCAATAAAAACCAATGCTCTCGACAATGGGTGACATCCGGTGCGTATTTATAGCGGAAATGCGGAAAAATTTCAAATTCTATACGCTCATCACAATCAAAAAGTGCGGTCGATTTTGCTTCTATTTCTAACCGCACCTCCTCCCACAATTCACGAATTGCAGTTTCAGTGGGGGTTTCATCCATCTCTAGAGAGCCAGTTACCGATTGCCAAAAATCTGGGTCATCCCGTCGTTGTAACATCAGTACCCGTCGTGTATCTTCCGCATAAATGACAATGAGAACGGATTGGTTATTTTTATATTTCAATTAGCCAGCTCTTAATATCCACCTTAACCATTAAGCACCTTTCCAAGCAAAAAAGTGATTGGCAGAAGAATGATACAAACAAATAATATTAATAATAGAAAATGCAACACTGACTAACGTAATTTGCATATCTTCAAAAAGAACATACCCCAGTACATTAAGAACAATGCACCAAGCAATAAAAATCTCTCTTGACCAGCGTTGCCCACGAAGAATCATATTATTCAAATAAACAACTAAAATAAATAAGGTTAAGATAAGGCAAAATTAAGGCTAACTAGTCTCCCATACTAATGAAAGATGTCCCGATAGCCAAAATCACTAAAGTAAGAACCAAAGCGATAAGATAATTAATGGCGATATTTGCCCAACAAATAATAGGAATAGATATAGGTCTTTTCATATATCAATCTTATTCTAAATTAACCTATGACTTACGTGCTATCGCGGATAAAACGATTTTGCAACATCAGGAAAAAACAACCCTACCCAATCCATTTCATGAGTAAATTTACTGAGATTAATCTATTCGTCTTCCTTGCCTGTTTTAACAACTTGAATACTTAACTCTGTCAAAGCTTGCGGATTCGCAAAACTTGGGGCTTCAGTCATTAAACAAGCCGCTGCTGTTGTTTTCGGGAATGCAATCACATCACGGATATTTTCAGTGCCCGTTAAGAGCATAGTTAAACGATCTAAACCAAATGCCAAACCTGCATGCGGAGGTGTACCGAATTTTAATGCATCTAACAAGAAGCCGAATTTTTCGCGTTGTTCTTGTTCATTAATACCAAGAATACGGAACACGGTTTGTTGCATTTTCGGGTCGAAAATACGGACAGAACCACCACCCACTTCGTAACCGTTAATGACCATATCGTAAGCATTCGCTACCGCATCAGTGGGTTCTGCTTCTAATTGTTCCGGCGTAAAATCTTTTGGTGAGGTAAATGGGTGATGCATTGCAGCAAGGTTGCCTTCATCATCACGCTCAAACATGGGGAAATCAATCACCCAAAGCGGTTGCCATTCGTCTAAACGGGTTAAGCCAAGGTCGCGACCTAATTTCAAACGCAATGCGCCCATTGCATCTGTCGTAGTTTGCCATTTATCTGCGCCAAAGAATAAAATATCACCAGTTTGTGCTTTAACACGCTCAGCTAACGCTTTCCACACATTTTCATTTAAGAATTTTGCAATCGGGCTTTGTACGCCTTCAAGACCGGCATTAATATCGTTCACTTTCGCCCAAGCCAAACCTTTCGCACCGTAAATACCAACAAATTGTGTATATTCATCAATTTGTTTACGGGTAATTTCAGCACCATTTGGTACACGAATTACGGCAACACGGCCGTTTGGATTGTTTGCCGGCTCATTAAATACTTTAAATTCAACATTTTTAACAATATCTGCCACATCGACCAATTCAAGCGGGTTACGCAAATCCGGTTTATCCGAACCGAAACGAGTCATTGCTTCTTGCCAGGTCATCACCAGGAATTTGCCCAAATCGGCACCTAAAATATGCTGCCACAAACCGTGCACCATACGTTCCATGATTTCACGTACCTCCGGCGCGGTTAAGAACGAAGTTTCCACATCAATCTGCGTGAATTCCGGCTGACGATCCGCGCGTAAATCTTCATCGCGGAAGCATTTCACGATTTGATAATAACGATCAAAACCGGACATCATCAAAAGCTGTTTAAAAAGCTGCGGCGATTGCGGAAGCGCGTAGAATTTGCCTTTATGCACACGGCTTGGCACAAGATAGTCGCGCGCGCCTTCCGGGGTGGCTTTAGTGAGCATCGGCGTTTCAATATCCAAGAAACCGTTGTCGTCCATAAAGCGGCGCACAAAACCAGTGATTTTCGCGCGGGTTTTCAAATGCTGCGCCATTTCAGGACGACGTAAATCCAAATAACGATATTTTAGGCGTTGTTCTTCAGTATTGTTTTGGTTGAAATCGAGCGGTAACACATCGGAAGCATTGTAAATTTTCAACACTTTTGCCAACACTTCCACTTCACCGGTCGCCATATTTTTGTTGATTTGATTATCCGGACGGGCAATGACTTCGCCTTGAATTTTAATACAAAATTCGTTACGCAAACCCGCAGCGGCGGTTAAGGCTTCTTGATATTTCGGATCAAAACACACTTGCACGATGCCTTCACGATCGCGCATATCAATAAAAATTAAACCACCTAAATCACGGCGACGATGAACCCATCCGCTTAAGGTTATTTCTTGACCAATATTGGTACGATTTAACGCACCGCAATAATGTGAACGCATCATTTTTATACCTCATTTTGATAAATCTATTTAGTATGCGAAAAAGTATAGTAACTTAAAATACCTATCAATAAAAATTATATTTCTTATTATAAGAGATATTATACTATAGTCATTATCAGCTTCTTACATGAGTTATACTCATAGAACGATAAAATAAACATAACCCTTTGTTATCACACGACATATCACTTAAAAAGGATAGCCTTTATGTTACTTATTAACATTTTCTTTGCGTTAGCTCTATTATTACGATTTTATACTTTATCTATTTCAATCAGAAATGAAAAAAATTTACTAAAAAAAGGCGCCATACAATATGGAAAGAAAAATTCAATTGCCTTATCAGTAGTACATATTTTATTCTATCTTTCATGTATTACTGAAGCCAATTACAATCAAGTTATTTTTAATAAAGAATCTCAGATTGGATTAATAATCTTGATTTTCTCTCTTATAATGCTATTTTACGTAATCTATCAACTAAAAGAAATTTGGACTGTAAAAGTTTACATCTTGCCTAATCATAAGATAAATACTTCATTTATATTCAAATATTTTAGACATCCTAATTATTTTCTGAATATCATTCCCGAATTAATTGGTTTAAGCTTACTATGCCAAGCTAAACTAACTGCCATGTTTATATTACCTTTATACATGATCATCTTAGCTATCCGTATTATGCAAGAAGAAAAGGCGATGAAATGCTTGTTTAAAGAAAATCATAATATCTAAATCTATATATTCTATATCTAGAACACCATAAAATAGTTATTTTTAAATCATGTAATTTTTATTTACTCTCATGAACAAAGACACCATTTTCTCCACCCCAATCGAAAAATTGGGTGATTTTACTTTTGATGAAAGCGTTGCCGAAGTGTTTCCGGACATGATCCAACGCTCTATTCCCGGCTATTCCAATATCATTACCGCTATAGGTATGCTAGCCGAACGTTTTGTCACGCCCAACAGTAATGTTTACGATCTCGGCTGTTCCCGTGGCGCGGCAACATTGTCCGCCCGTCGTCATATTCAACAGCCCAATGTAAAAATTATCGGTATCGATAATTCCCAACCTATGGTCGAGCGTTGCCGTCAGCACATTGCGGCCTATCATAGCGACATCCCGGTAGATATTTTATGTGATGATATTCGCCAAGTTGAAATCAAAAATGCGTCCATGGTGATTTTAAATTTCACCCTACAATTTTTGCCCCCAGAGGATCGCGTGGCATTGCTGACAAAAATCTACCAAGGATTAAACCCAAACGGCTTATTAGTATTGTCGGAGAAATTCCGTTTTGAAGATACTGCCATCAATGAATTGCTCATTGATTTACACCATCAATTTAAACGCGCCAATGGCTACAGCGAATTAGAAGTAAGCCAAAAACGTACCGCACTTGAAAATGTCATGCGAACCGACTCCATTGACTCTCACAAAGTGCGGTTAAAAAACGTGGGATTTTCTCATGTAGAACTTTGGTTTCAGTGCTTTAATTTCGGTTCTATGGTGGCGATAAAATAATTGGCTAAAATAAAAAGTGCGGTAGGTTTTTAATGCGTTTTTAAACGACACCCACCGCACTTTTCTTTTCAATTTTTCTATAACGCTTTCAAATCCTTATCCAACAAGCGAGCCAACAACAAAATACCATCCTTAAAACGGTATTCGGCATATTCCGCCTGCGCATAATGTTGCCCTTTGCCTTCAGCAAAGAAATATTCTTGGCTCGGTAATTCAGGCAACCATTTGAAATTATTCACCGGCAAATACACATTAGCGACACAATCTTTAAAATCGTTCGGCGGACTATCTTCCACCTGACATAAGGTAGCAACGCCTTGTTCGTCTTGATGAATCAGCGCATAAACTTTACTTGGATGTTTTTTCTCTTTAGCAAGAGTCACGCCATCTTCAGATTCATTCAAATTGGCACGAATGTCGTTTAAAATCGCATAACTCAATGCCATGTAATCCCCTTGCATCAAGGAGCGCGGATCCACCGGTGCAATTTTTAACACCACCGGTTTACCCGTCGCCAACACATCTTCAAACTGCTGCACTTTGTAATTCAGAGGAATCAGTATCAGCAATACTACAGCTAATGCCACCAACGGCTTCACTTTAGAAACGTTGGCAAAACCGACCGCACTTTGAGTTTGTGGTTTATATTTTCGTAACAAATAAATAGCAACACAGCTAAATATCAAGGCAAAGAGAAGCAATAACAACGCTTTATAAAGCAATGGAATGATCAAGGAGTAATAATATATGCCTAAATTCATCGTTAAAAAGAAAACGGCGATAAAAAATAACATTCGGCTATTCATCAAATATGCCAACAACAATAATGTCACCAAAAATAAAATTGACGGTTGAGAAATAAACCCGATGATAAATAAAGCAAAAGCCAAACTTATCAAGATAGTTTCAGCTCGATCTAAGACAAATAAACGACGAATAACCAAGAAAATAACCAACGGTGTAAGACCAACTAAAAACGGAATGATCCAGCCCAGTACGAAATCTGCATGGGTAAATACGCCTGCAGTCATGACATCAAAGAGCTCCGCAAAGCTCATCACTTTTGGCAATTCATCGGCCATTTGGCTAAAACCAACCAAGATATAGCCCGCATTTTGCAAAGAAGCACAAATACTAAACAGCAAAAACGCCCAAGCAAAAGGCGAAATCTGTGCGCTGACTTTTTCGTTTTCGCCATAAACTTTTTGAGTTAAAAATGCCACTACGCAACCTAGCATAGTCAAAATGTAGAAAGGCACATAGTGGTATTCCACTTGATTAGCGTAATCGAGTCCAATGAAATAGAAATCACTAAAATAGATATGCCACATCACCAACACAGTCATGATGGTTAATGTACGCAACCAAATTTCTTTGCGTAAAAAATAAAATATCCCCACCACGACCATAAATAATAATGGCGTAGTTATCGTTAATGTACCGCTATCGTATCTATCAAATACATCAGAAAGAAAATAACCGCCCAACAAACAATAGCCCATTAAGAAGAAAATACCGATGATAATTGATATATGACTTTCCGCATCAGGATTACCAAAATGCATCCCTAAAGCAATAAATAACACGATAACGCTTAGTACCAACAAACTCATGCGCGGATCGGATACGTTTAATGCTAAGAAGATCCAAATTAGGCCGGTAACGATACCGATAAAAATGGCGAAAATAAGCAGAATAGATAACGCCCAAGAAATACTTTTCCGTTGCGGATAATGACGTTTATACCAACCATGTAATAACATGATAGCGCCGATGGTAATAATAAACAGTAATAAACCGCTTAATACGGCAAAATCGGCAGAATTCACATTAGAAAAAAGGAAAAAGCCAAAGGCAGTAATCAAGCTCACAGTGGCAGTAATTAAGTTCACAAAGTCAATGCGATACTGTTTATAAAAACAAATACACGCCAAAGATGGAAGCGCCACTTGCAAGAAAAGAATAAAGAAATAAACGCTGGAATCAACGTCATTACCTAGAAAATCTGTCAAAATCCTGACAAAAAACAGATTCACCAGCACTAAGAATACAAGGAACTTAGGCAGAAGTCGCCAGTTCCCATCATGCAATCGATGAATAAATAATTCACTTAACAGCAAGAAAATAAAATTTAAACTTACCGCGGAAAGCGCGATGTCATTCTCATAGCTGCTATCATTAAACAAAAATAAGGCAATATTGGTAGTTGCAACCAACAATAACGCTGAGGCGACATTTGGTAGTAATAATAACAACGGCAATTGGCATACTGACCAAATGGCAAATAATTCCCATGCGTTAGCCCCCGTTTGATAGGTTTGTCCCACCAAAGCAAAAACAGCGCCGATAAGAACAGAGGTGATAAAAAAGAAAGTGGCAGATAGTAGTTTTAATTTTTCTTTTTCCAATTTACGGCTTTCGCGCAGAAAAAAGCAAAAGCCCAATGCAATAGAAAATAGTAATACGGCTTGTAATCCATAAATTTTTGCAAGATCGGAAAAATAATCCAAATTGGCGGCAATTAAAGTCACAATACCGCTAGTAAGAAACCCGGCACTTAATAATAAAAAAAGTAAATTAAGATAACGAGGCCAGGATAAATTGAACAAAGATGAGGTGTTCATACTCCTTCCTTTTAATTTTTTAATTAAAAATCAAACGTATTCTGCCAATTTTTAAATTAAAAAGAAAGCAAAAGTGCGGTCACTTTTTGTGATGAATTTTGACCGCACTTTATCATTCAAAGCAAGCTAAATATTATTTAGTTGCATTGGGTTTATGGAACAAGGTGACGGCAATAAAGCCAAAACCTAAGAAACAGGAAACAATCAGCGCATAGAAACCGCCGTCCCAACCGAATAAATCCACTAATTTACCCATCACATACCCCGCACTGGCGGACCCGAGCAGATAACCGAATAATCCGGTTAATCCTGTTGCAGTGCCGGTGGCCACGCGAGGAACCAAATCGGCTGCCTGCAAGCCGATCATCATCACCGGTCCGTAAATCAGGAAACCAATTGCGACCAAACAGATATTATCGACCAACGGATTACCCGCCGGATTTTTCCAATAAACAAAAATCGCAACAAGCACACCTGTCAGGAACAACAGCATTGGCGGGGCGCGGTGACCTTTGAACACTTTATCGCTCAAATAACCACTGGTCAGCATGCCGAAAATCCCTGCATACTCATACAGGAAATATGCCCAGCTTTGTTTATCTACGGAAAAATGTTTCACTTCTTTTAAGTAGGTCGGTGCCCAGTCGATAATGCCATAACGAATGAAATATACAAATACATTGGCAATAGCAATCGCCCATAAGAATTTGTTATTTAGAATATATTTTTTGAAAATATCTGTGGATGAAAGCGTGTGGGCTGATTCAACATGTTGCACCACCTTTTCGCCTCGCCACTCATCTACCGGCGGCAAGCCTTGAGATTCTGGCGTATCACGCATTAAATAGAACATGATGAAGGCTAACACAATGGCGATTAACGCCGGCAAATAGAATAAAGATTGCCATACGCCGAATATGGATAGACCCAAAATCGCTAATGGACCAATTAACCCGCCACCTAAATTGTGAGAAACGTTCCACCAACTCCACCAAGCGCCCCGTTCGGACACTGAGAACCAGTTAGTCATCGTTTTCGCCCCAGGAGGATAACCCATGCCTTGGAACCAACCATTTAAGGCAGCAAGCACGATCATTATCGGAATGGAAGAAAGTACGCCTGGCACTAAACCAAAAATCAAGCTGACTGTAGCAGACCCCAATAAACCAATGGTAATAAAATACTTCGGATTGCTACGATCGGATACGTTCCCCATAATGAACTTACTAAAGCCGTAAGCCAGTGATAATGCGACTCCCACCGTTCCCAAATCGGCTTTGGTAAAACCATATTCGTCAATTAAGTATGGAATAGCTAAAGAAAAGTTTTTGCGGATCAAATAATAGGCCGCATAACCTATAAATACCCCGGCAAATACCTGCCAACGTAATTTCTTATACTCCGCATCAACTCGGGAAGACTCAATTCGAGATGCCGGCGGAGAGGCCCTGAGAAATGAAAACATAAAAAACTCCTTTGTTTTCGTTTAATGATGTGAATGTTCTGTTGCCAAGAAATACCTTCAATAACAACATCTTTTATAAAATATCAAAGATCCTTTTTTGGTAAAAACAATAAAAACACATGACGATTTTGAGGAAGATGGTAAAACCTTTTATGACACCTGATAAATAAAGGTATTTCTCTTACACTCAGTCAATAAAAAAACTGGTCTGACCATAAGCAAGAAAGCAACTTCACAAGATAACATAACAAGTTATATACATTTAATTTACCTCATTTAATAGGTTATTTAACTTATCTACATAAAGACTCAAAATTAGCACACAGATCACTTTTCTTTTATTTTTTACTGTAGATTTTACTAGGAATCAAATAAGCCACAACAGAATAATCTTCTAATAAAAACTTTATTTTTAGTTCAAAACTCCCTTTTTAAACAAAATTAATGATCTCAAAAAAATTTACCAATCTTTTCCTCTATTCCTCTATTATTTTTTAAAGGCTCTTCTTGTTGTTCGCATACAAACTTAACAATAGCATTGCGGTAGATATTGAAGATTCCGAAATCATTGAACAAACTTATCAACAAACACATTTATGTAACGTTCCGCAAAAAGTACCACACTTTTTTCCGCTTAAAAAAGGAGGAAATATAGGGGTATATAAGAGCAAGCATAGTAATAATTATCATTTGCAAAAATTCAATAAATAGGCTAAATTCCCCCCGTAATTTATTTATCGTCATTAACCTTCATAGGAGCATTTATGCGCAAACATTTTTCATTGCTTCCCCTCGCAATGTTAGTTGCCACCGCGGTTTATGCGGACAACTTAGAAGTCATTAACGTGGTTTCAGAAAATACCGGTGCCAAAAGTAAAACTAATGTGATTACAACTGAATCGATTAATCGCAGTACGGAAACCGAATTAAAAGGTTTATTGAAAGACGAACCGGCGATTAACTTCGGAGGTGGTCACGGAACATCACAATGGTTTACCATTCGTGGGATGGGGCAAGATCAAGTGGATGTGAAAGTGGATGATGCTTATACCGACGCCCAACTCTTCCACCACCAAGGCCGTTTCATGTTTGATCCGGCACTATTCAAGAAAGTGAGCGTGCAAAAAGGGACTGGGTCAGCCAGCGCCGGCATTGGCGCCACCAGTGGTACAATCGTGGCGGAAACTGTCAGCGCAAAAGATTTGCTGAAAGAGGAACAAGACTTTGGTTTTAAAGTTAATGCCGGTGTAAGTTCGAATAGTGGTTGGAGCAAAGGCGCCACCATTTATTCCAAAGTCGGTGCATTCGATGCTTTAATTTCCGGTAACTGGGTAAAAGAACGTGATTACAAAGCGGGTAATGGCTATAAGATCAAAAATAGTGCACTGGGTCAGCGTGGTTTATTGGCTAAAGTCGGTGTAGATCTAAACGAAGATCATCGTATTGAATTAAGCCGTCGCCAAGAACGCCATTATGGTGTCCGCGCACTACGTGAGGAGTTTGACTTTGCTCAGGACGGAAGAGAATCAGTTAATGCTCCACGCTATCGCGTCACCACTAATGATACCGGCAAGATTGAGTGGACCGGCAAAAACATTGGCTTTATCAGTACCGCAAAAGCCAATGTTTGGCGTACAGTTATTAGCCGAGAAGAACCTACCGAACGTTCCAAAATCCATTTGGTTGCCAATGGTGCAAACCTTAACTTAGATTCTCAAATCGGTGAGTCTCACTTAATCAAATATGGTGTCAATTACCGTGATCAAGAAGGCAGACCAAATTCTCTCACGGTGCAAAACGGGGTACAAATAAGAAATCAAAAGAAACGTGATGTGGGCGTTTATGCAGAAGGTATCTGGGGTCTCGGTGCATTCACCTTAACCACAGGTTTACGTTACGATCACTTCTCATTCCGAGCTATGGATGGCAGAAAATCAAACAAAGGTAATTTAAACCCAAGTTTTGGTTTAATCTATGAAGTAACGAAGGATTTAAGTTTTAGTGCCAGCTTAAACTACGCAACCCGTAGTCCTCGTTTCCGGGAAATTCTATTGTCGTCAGGAACTACCAGAGGAAACCCTGCAGTCTATTCCATTGCCGGCAATATTAAATCTGAAAAGTCACGCAATACGGAAATCGGTTTCAACTATAAATTAGCCGATAGCCTTTCATTAAACGGTAGCTATTTCTGGCAAACGATTCAGGATACTCACGCGTTCACTCAAATCAGACCGGGTTATTTTGAAATTCAAAATGCAGGTAAGTTGAGAAATAGCGGTTACGAATTAGGTGCGGCATATAAATATGAAGGTTTAACTTTACGTGCCAGTGTAGCCTATAGCAAGCCTGAATTAGATGGCAGAACCGTCGACAGTACGGTTACTGCCATTCCAATTGGTCGGACTTGGACTACCGGCGTGGCTTACCGCTTTGAGCAACCTGATGTAGAAATTGGCTGGAGAGGACGTTTCGTACAGCATACGAGTTATGATACCAGCACGAATAACCGTGGTGGCGGTTCAACCACCACTAAACGCCCCGGATATGGTGTGAACGATTTCTACGTCACATGGAAACCGGTTGAAAACATCAACGTTAACTTGGCGTTAAATAATGCGTTTAATAAATATTATCGCAGCCACAGCCAACGTGCAGGTGTTTCCACCCTACCCGAACCGGGTCGCGATGTTCGCTTAAATGTCAATTACACCTTCTAAGCCATAGAAGTGCGGTGGGTTTTCACCGTGTTTCTATGATGCGCCATATTCAAAAAGGATTAAGCCTAAGCTGCTTAGTCCTTTTTATTTTCTCAAAACAAATGCCCTCATTCTGTGGCATAATTGGCACAGTTTTCACTTATGGGAGAATACCATGCGAATTTTACACACCATGTTACGCGTCGGCGATTTACAACGTTCCATTCGGTTTTATCAAGATGTGTTGGGTATGCGTTTATTGCGCACCGGCGAAAATCCCGAGTACAAATATTCTCTGGCATTTTTAGGTTACGACGATGAAGACAAGGCTTCCGTGTTGGAACTGACTTACAACTGGGGCGTGGATAAATACGAACTCGGCACCGCTTACGGGCATATCGCTATCGGCACGGACGATATTTACGCCACTTGTGAAGCCGTGCGTAAAGCCGGTGGCAATGTCACCCGCGAGCCCGGCCCGGTAAAAGGCGGCAAAACCGTGATTGCCTTTGTGGAAGATCCGGACGGTTATAAAATCGAATTTATCGAAAACAAAAACGCACAAGCCGGATTAGGCAACTAATTCGCGCCAAAAGTGCGATAGAAAATTCAAACGTTTTTTAACGTGGATTATGAACGGTTATCCACGTTTTATTTTTAGGAAAATGTATGTCTGAAACACAAGAAACCATAAACTATAATCTCTTAAAACATCGTTTCCGTGGCTATTTACCGGTAATTATTGATGTGGAAACCGCAGGCTTGAATGCTAAAACCAATGCATTGTTAGAACTGGCAGCAATTACGGTAAAAATGGATGACAATGGTCATTTGGTACCGGATCAAAAATGCCATTTCCACATTCAACCTTTTGAAGGCGCAAATATCGATCCTGAATCCATTAAATTTAACGGCATTGACATTGACAACCCGCTGCGCGGTGCCATCAGTGAAAACATTGCCATCAGCGAAATGTTTAAAATGGTACGCCGCGCACAGAAAGATGCCGAGTGCCAACGCTCGATTATTGTGGCGCATAATGCAGCCTTTGATCAGGGCTTTATTATGGCAGCAGCACAACGCACCAACGCCAAACGCAACCCATTTCACCCTTTTTCCACCTTTGATACGGCAACCCTAAGCGGTTTTATGTTTGGTCAAACGGTGTTAATTAAAGCCTGCCAAGCGGCCAAAATCCCTTTTGATGGATCACAAGCACACTCTGCCCTCTACGATACGGAACGTACTGCAGAATTATTTTGTTATATGGTGAATCACTTAAAAACACTGGGTGGATTTCCACATATTGCGACAGAAGATTAAAAACGCCACCAATATTGACCGCACTTTGCAAATTTTTTGAAAAAGTACTTGCGACAAAAAAATTTTTCCAGTAGTTTAAAAAGCAAGTCACGCAGGAGATTTAAAATGAACTTTATTCGTCACCATCACCACCATGTAACTGAATGATCTTTCAGGTATTTGGTGTGCTTGGAAGATAACTTCCGAGCAGGTACGAATAAATCATTGCATATCGCCCCCTCGGAAGTCCGCTTTCGAGGGGGTTTCTTTTTTTACATCAAAATTAATTCCCACAAAATAAAATGGCAATTTTATTAGACAAATTTTGTATTTCGAGTAAATTATCAATAACTTAACTTATAAGGATAAACACATGTTAACTAACCCTGTCGTTATCTCAATCATCGTCTTGCTGGCGCTTAGCTTGCTACGAATTAATGTAGTCATTGCACTGGTTATCTCTGCCCTCACGGCAGGTTTAATCGGTGATTTAGGCCTAACAAAAACCATTGAAGCCTTCACCGGTGGGCTAGGTGGCGGTGCTGAAGTAGCTATGAACTATGCCATGCTCGGTGCATTTGCCATTGCTATTTCTAAATCCGGCATCACCGATTTACTCGCCTATAAAATCATTACTCGCATGAACAAAACTCCATCCGCCAACGGCATTGCTATGTTCAAATATGTGTTATTGGGCGTTTTAGTATTATTCGCAATTTCTTCACAAAACCTATTGCCGGTACACATCGCGTTTATTCCAATTGTTGTCCCACCACTTCTTGCTATTTTCAACAAATTGAAAATTGACCGCCGTGCCGTAGCGTGTGTGCTGACATTCGGTTTAACCGCTACCTATATGCTATTACCAGTAGGCTTCGGAAAAATCTTTATCGAAAGTGTTTTGGTGAAAAATATTAACTCCGTAGGCGGAGCGCTAGGCTTACAAACCACCGTAGGTGAAGTTTCGTTGGCAATGACTATTCCGGTTATCGGCATGATTTTAGGATTACTTACAGCCATCTTCATTACTTATCGCAAACCGCGTGAATATGTTGTCGCCACAGCCGAGCCGACAACCAAAGACATTGAGCAGCACATTGCTAATATTACCCCTAAACAAATTACAGCCAGTTTAATCGCTATTGTTGCCACCTTCACTGTGCAATTAGTTACTAGCTCCACAATTATCGGAGGCTTAGTGGGTTTAATCATCTTCGCCGTATTCGGTATTTTTAAACTCAAAGAAAGCAACGATATTTTCCAACAAGGCTTACGCTTAATGGCGATGATCGGCTTCGTGATGATTGCCGCCTCCGGTTTTGCCAATGTGATTAATAGCACGAGCGGTGTAAAAGAATTGGTTGAAGTGTTAAGTACCGGCGTCATCCAAAGCAAAGGACTTGCTGCGTTCTTGATGTTGCTCGTCGGTTTACTTATTACCATGGGGATCGGTTCTTCTTTCTCTACCGTGCCGATTATTACTTCCATTTATGTGCCACTTTGTTTATCTTTCGGTTTCTCCGCACTCGCTACCGTGTCCATTGTCGGTGTTGCAGCAGCGTTGGGTGATGCAGGTTCACCAGCATCTGACTCCACATTAGGGCCGACATCCGGTTTGAATATGGATGGCAAACACGACCACATTTGGGATTCCGTTGTGCCGACCTTTATTCACTACAATATTCCGTTAATAGTCTTCGGTTGGATTGCTGCCATGTATTTGTAAGTTCAAAAGTGCGGTTGAAAAAACACGTAAATTTTTCACCGCACTTTCATTTTCTATACGCCTATGAAAAACATTTCCATCCAACGTTTAAAAAAAAGCCTTCAGCATTTTTTCGAGCGTTATGACGCGCAGAAAGAAGAAACGGTTTACACCAAATTTTCGGAAAATTTATTCACGGAAAACTGGCGAAAAACAGCGTTTTATTTTGAGCAGATCGAACAAACTTTCTCTCAGATTGAGCAGATTAAAAGTGAGAATCTTGAAGCCTTGCAGTTTTACACGCAAAAACTGTCGGCACAATGCACCGCACTTTCGGATGCGTTAACCCGTCAGCAGCAAAATGTACAACTCTTTCCTATTAAAGCGAAAGAAGAAAGCAAGTTGGCGGATAAACGCTATCATCCTGTTCATACCTTACCACCGCGCGAACGCTTAGCGAAATACTATGAATACTTAGCCTCTTTTAATGAAAAAATTCAGTGTGAACAAGATGATTTAAGCAAAGCGCAAAGAGAAGGGTTGCCGTTTAATCGACAAAAACTGGAACAACTAGAACAACGCCGCGCCCGTTGTTTAGAAGCCATTGAAATGTTGGAAGAATATTTGGTTTTCCTTGAAACGCAGAAATAACCACAAAAAAACCTCGCAACACATTGCAAGGTTTTTTCATTTTAATGCGTTCTCATTAGCCAACGTAACGTCCTACGCCAAGCTCATCTTCTTTACGGGTACGGTTAATCACCATTTGTGGCGATTGCAATACTCGCAATCCCATTTCATCTTCCGTGCGCACAACCTCACCGCGTAGGGAGTTAGTGAACACGTCCGTGATTTTAATATCCACAAATTTACCGATCATATCCGGTGAACCTTGGAAGTTGACGATACGGTTATTCTCCGTACGTCCGGTCAATTCCATAATGTCTTTCTTGGACGGGCCTTCCACCAATACGCGTTGCTCGGTGCCTAACATCGCACGGCTGAATTGTGCAGCTTGGTTGTTAATGCGTTGCTGCAACAAATATAAGCGCTGTTTTTTCTCGTCTTCGGTCACGTCATCAGGGTAATCCGCTGCCGGCGTACCGGGACGCGCGGAATAAATGAAGCTGAAACTCATATCGAAATTCACTTGTGCGATTAAATTCATGGTTTGCTCGAAATCCTCTTCCGTTTCACCCGGGAAACCGACAATAAAGTCTGAGCTGATTTGAATATTCGGACGCACCGCTTTCAGTTTGCGAATAATGGATTTGTATTCAATCGCCGTATGACCACGTTTCATCATCGTTAAAATGCGGTCAGAACCGGATTGCACCGGCAAATGTAAGAAACTCACCAATTCCGGCGTGTCACGATACACATCGATAATGTCGTCAGTGAATTCAATCGGATGGCTGGTGGTAAAACGCAAACGGTCAATGCCGTCAATGGCTGCCACTAAACGCAATAACTCGGCAAAAGTACAGATTTCACCGTCAAATGTTGGCCCGCGGTAAGCGTTCACGTTTTGACCAAGCAAATTCACTTCACGCACCCCCTGCTCTGCTAACTGGGCAATTTCAAACAGAATATCATCCACCGGACGGCTCACTTCCTCACCGCGTGTATAAGGCACTACGCAGTAAGTACAATATTTATTACAACCTTCCATAATAGAAACGAACGCTGTCGGACCTTCCGCACGCGGTTCCGGCAGACGGTCAAATTTTTCGATTTCCGGGAAACTAATGTCCACGACGGAGCTTTTGCCGCCACGGATTTGGTTAATCATTTCCGGCAGGCGGTGCAACGTTTGCGGTCCAAAAACAATGTCCACATAAGGTGCGCGGGTGCGGATATGCTCGCCTTCTTGCGATGCTACGCAACCGCCTACGCCGATTAATAACTTAGGATTGCTTTTCTTTAATTCTTTCCAACGGCCTAACTGATGAAATACTTTTTCCTGCGCTTTTTCACGAATGGAACAAGTGTTCAATAACAATACATCCGCTTCCTCCGGCACATCCGTTAATTCTAGTCCATGCGTGCTATGCAACAAATCCGCCATTTTGGATGAATCGTATTCATTCATCTGGCAGCCCCAGGTTTTAATATGTAATTTTTGCGTCATATGGGTTGAAATTCACTCTAATTAATCATAAAAATTGACTGGCTATTCTACAGTTTTGCGCTTTTACTGACTAGCCAAAAAGCAGATTTTCTTTAGAATTTTACCTATTGGAGGTAGAATAAAGCCCGTTTGAAACAGGAGGAGAAACGGGAAAAATGGCGAATATTCAAAAAGATGTTATTGTCGTCGGTGGCGGCATGATCGGTGTGGCATGCACCTTCGGTTTTAAAGATATGAAAGTCTTAATTGAGATCATACGCTCTGCGCTTCGGCAGTAGGAAAATATCGCCAATGATAAGGTACTGGCGCGTTACCAACAAAAACGCAAAGTCGATAATTTGCTGATGCAATCAGGTATGGATCTGTTTTATAAGGCCTTTAAGGAAGAGATTTTGCCATTGAAGGTGTTACGTAATTTGGCGTTGGTAGCGGCAGATAAAACCCCGATATTGAAAAAACAGGCATTGCGTTACGCCTTGGGCTTATAATCTGCCGTTGATGAATACATTGAATAACTTATTGATTCGGCGAGTAATAAAGTTTACCGATTTCAATTTTTTGACGACCGGTTTGTTCGCGCCATTTATTACTATCACGCAAAGAATAAACGCAACCGCAATATTCTTGCTGATAAAAACGCTCACGTTTACTGATTTCAATCATCCGTTGTGAGCCACCTTCTTTACGCCAGTTATAATCCCAATAGATCACATCGTCATATTTTTCTGCCGCACGATGACCGCAACCGTTAATTTGCTCCATGTCTTTCCAACGCGAAATACCAAGGCAACTGGTGAACACCGGGAAACCGTGTTCATGTGCGTATTCAGCCGCTTTTTCAAAACGCATATCAAAACACATGGTACAACGAATGCCGCGCTCCGGCTCCCATTCCATGCCTTTAGCACGATCAAACCATTCTTGACGATCATAGTCGGCATCAATAAACGGGATACCAAATTTCTGTGCAAAACGAATATTTTCTTCTTTGCGAATCAAATATTCTTTTAACGGGTGGATATTCGGGTTGTAGAAATAAATCGTAAATTCAATACCGGATGCCAAAATGGCTTCCATCACCTCGCCCGAGCAAGGCGCGCAACAGGAATGCAAAAGAAGTTTATTGTGCCCTTCGGGCAATTCCAGTGTTTCACGGATAAAAGGTGCGTTCGGATCTTTGCGCGGTTTTTGTTTGCGCGTTTTATGTTGAAAACCGACCGCACTTTGAGATTGTTGTTCTGTCATGATTATTTAGCTTGAAGAATTTCGATACATTTATAAACAAATATTGTTGAACCTTTTGGATTATAAAGTGAAAACAAAAAAACTTTGGCGTATCGGCAGACTTTACTTCAAGTACAGCCTTTGTATTCGCCTTATTTGTATATTCCCACATCTGTGAATTATCGGTTCGAACGAGTTTTTCGTTGGGCGGTAGCAAACCGCTTTCCATGTGATGCTTATCAATTTGGTTGAAAAATGTCACCATTTTAGATGCGCCATTTGGTTCTGCGCAGGAAAAATCGGCTGATAAAACTGATTGGTTAAAAAAGCACAACAAACATGTTAGGAGTCGCTTTTTCATTAATATGCTCTATCCACGGATAAATACGCTAAGGAAATCAACGCTTGTTTATACTCACTTTCCGGCAGAATCTGAATCGCATCAACGGCTTTTTGTGCTTCTTGTTTAGCGCGATCCATCGCATAATCAAGGGATTTATGTTCTGCCATAATAGCTAACACCTCATCAATGGCCTCACGTTTCCCACCTTGTTCGATGGCTTCGCGAATTAACGCGGCTTGTTGTTCATTGCCGTGGTGCATCGCGTGTAATAAAGGAAGCGTCGGCTTACCTTCAGCTAAATCATCGCCCACATTTTTCCCTAAGGCCTTAACATTAGCGCTGTAATCTAACACATCATCCACTAACTGGAATGCTGTGCCGAGATAACGTCCATAACTTTGCAAGGCCTGTTCCTGCGCCTCATTGCTGCCGGCGATAATTGCTGCTGCCTGGGCCGCCACTTCAAATAAACGAGCGGTTTTGCTGTAAATCACCCGCATATAATTCTCTTCACTGGTTTGCGGATCATTAACGTTCATTAACTGTTGCACTTCGCCTTCTGCCAACACATTGGTGGCATCCGCCATAATGCGCAAAATTTTTAAGGATTCCAGCTGAGCAACCAATTGGAAGGCGCGGGTATAAATAAAATCCCCCACCAACACACTAGCCGCATTACCAAATTCCGCGTTCGCCGTAGCACGTCCGCGTCGCATATCGGACTCATCTACGACATCATCATGCAGTAAAGACGCGGTGTGAATAAATTCTACAAAGGTTGCGCAGGTAATCGCCTGCGGTCCTTCAAAGCCCAAGGCTCTTGCCGCCAACACGGCAATTAACGGACGAATGCGCTTACCACCGCCTTGCACGATATAAAAGCCTAATTGGTTAATTAAAACAACATCTGAGTTGAGTTGGGCTAAAATTGATTCGTTCACTTTTTGCATATCCGCGTGGCTTAGCGCTTGGATTGCATTCATATCCATTAAATTTGTTGTATTCATTTCATCTAATTTTGACTAACTGAGGCCGATTAGGTTAAACCGGGAACATTAAAGTGCGGTGGATTTTACCTGATTTTTTAGGCTTTCTGAAATCAATCCGCCGAAATTCCGAAATTTTTTATTTTCTTTCAAATAAACCCTTGCCATGGGGTAAATTTTTCCGTAGAATTTGCGCCCTATTTATATGAATTTTATGTGCGAAATGAAACAACATTAGAGCACAATTATAGCGGAGTATTTATGTACGCAGTTTTCCAAAGTGGCGGTAAACAACACCGAGTAAGCGAAGGTCAAGTAGTTCGTTTAGAGAAACTTGAACTTGCAACTGGCGCAACAGTTGAATTCGATTCAGTGTTGATGGTCGTTAATGGTGAAGATGTTAAAATCGGCGCACCGGTCGTTGCCGGCGCGAAAGTAGTGGCTGAAGTAGTTGCACAAGGTCGTGGCGATAAAGTTAAAATCGTTAAGTTCCGTCGTCGCAAACACAGCCGTAAACAACAAGGTCATCGTCAGTGGTTCACAGAAGTGAAAATCACTGGGATTCAAGCATAATTTCAGAGGAGATCAAGTAGATGGCAACTAAAAAAGCTGGTGGTTCAACTCGTAACGGTCGTGATTCTGAAGCTAAACGTCTTGGTGTAAAACGTTTCGGTGGTGAATCTGTATTAGCAGGCAGCATCATCGTTCGTCAACGTGGTACTAAATTCCACGCAGGCAACAATGTTGGAATGGGACGTGACCACACCTTATTCGCAACTGCCGATGGTAAAGTAAAATTTGAAGTGAAAGGCGAAAAAAATCGTAAATACGTAAGTATCGTAACTGAATAATTTTACTCACAGAATAAAAATAAAAAGCCCTGCAAAAGCAGGGTTTTTTTATAGGTAATTTTAATGAAACAACAGCCTGTCTTGGGTTTTCTCTTTGCATTAATCACCGCCATGGCATGGGGGTCTTTACCTGTTGCGTTGAAACAAGTGCTTTCCAGTATGAGCGTGCAAACCATCGTGTGGTATCGCTTCATCACTGCCAGCCTCGTCTTATTTATCTTGCTCGGATATAAAAACAAATTGCCGCAGATAGCCAAGCTCGGGTATTACGGCTGGTTGGTTGTCGTCGGCATTATTGGCTTAGCCGGTAACTTTTTCTTATTCAACAGCTCGCTTAATTACATCGAGCCTTCCGTTGCGCAAATTTTTATTCACGTGTCCTCTTTCGGAATGCTAATTTGTGGCATATTCGTTTTTAAAGAAAAGCTCGGCATGCATCAAAAAATCGGCTTATTTTTATTGCTTATCGGTTTAGGATTATTTTTCAACGATCGGTTAGATATTTTTACCGGGTTAAACGCCTATTCTACCGGTGTTCTGATCAGTATTAGCGCCTCTTTAGTTTGGGTAGCCTATGGCATGGCACAAAAATTAATGCTCCGTAAATTTAGCTCGCAGCAAATCCTGTTAATGATCTATTTGGGTTGCGCCCTTGTATTCACACCTTTTGCCGAATTTTCCCAAGTGGAAAATCTAACCCCATTTGCCCTAGGTTGCTTTATTTATTGTTGCCTAAACACGCTTTTCGGCTATGGTGCCTATGCGGAAGCCCTAAACCGATGGGATGTGTCGAAAGTGAGCGTGGTTATCACCTTAGTGCCGTTATTTACCATTTTATTTGCTCATATCGCTCACTACATCGACCCGACAGATTTTACCGCACCGGAACTAAATACTATTAGCTATATCGGTGCGTTTATTGTAGTATGCGGAGCAATTTTATCCGCCATCGGGCACACGTTATTCTCTGCCCGCCAATAAGTGCGGTGATAATTTTCAGTATTTTGGAGAAGTTGAATGAAATTTATTGATGAAGCTTTGATTCGCGTCGAAGCAGGTGACGGGGGCAATGGTTGTACCAGTTTCCGTCGTGAAAAATATATTCCGAAAGGCGGACCGGACGGTGGCGATGGTGGTGATGGCGGCGATGTTTATTTAATCGCTGATGAAAACCTAAATACGTTAATTGACTACCGTTTTGAAAAACGTTATGCCGCCGAACGCGGGGAAAACGGACGTAGCGCTAATTGCACCGGACACCGCGGCAAAGACATCACATTACGCGTGCCGGTAGGCACCCGCGCTATTGATAACGACACCCAAGAAGTCATTGGTGATTTAACCCAAAACGGTATGAAATTATTGGTGGCCAAAGGCGGTTATCACGGGCTCGGCAACACCCGCTTTAAATCCTCCGTCAACCGTGCTCCACGCCAAAAAACCATGGGCACGGAAGGAGAAAAACGCGATTTATTGTTAGAGCTTATGTTGCTTGCCGATGTGGGCATGTTGGGTTTACCCAATGCCGGTAAATCTACGTTTATCCGTGCTGTTTCCGCTGCCAAACCGAAAGTCGCAGATTACCCGTTCACCACTTTGGTGCCAAGTTTAGGCGTAGTGAAAGTGGATGACAATCGCAGTTTTGTGGTAGCCGATATTCCGGGCTTAATTGAAGGTGCCTCCGAAGGTGCGGGATTAGGCATTCGCTTCCTAAAACATCTAGAACGTTGCCGCGTATTAATTCACTTGGTAGATATTCACCCTATCGATGAATCCGATCCGGCAGATAATGTGGCGATTATTGAATCAGAATTGTTTCAATACAGCGAATTCTTGGCAGAGAAGCCACGCTGGTTAGTGTTTAATAAAATCGACACAATGAGCGATGAAGAAGCCCATGAACGTGCCGAAGCTATCGCCGAACGCCTTGGCTGGACGGAGAATTATTATTTAATTTCTGCCGCCACAGGCAAAAACGTGTCGCAGCTTTGCCGTGATATTATGGACTTCTTGGAAGCCAACCCACGTGAGACCGAAGCGGTTCCGGTTGAAAACGAAGAAGTGAAATTCAAATGGGAAGAATATCATCAGGAGCAATTGGAAAATGCCGATTTTGACGATGAAGACGATGATTGGGATGACTGGTCAGAAGAAGATGAAGAAGACGTAGAAATTATCTATAAGCCTTAACCTTCCCTAGAAATAAAAAAGTGCGGTCGAAATTCTCTGTGAATTTTAACCGCACTTTTTTTGGCGTTAAGCCCTATCCACGCGCTGCGTTTTTCATAATACGATCTTTCGCCACTTTCCATTCCCGCTCTTTAATATCGTCACGTTTATCATGTTGTTTTTTCCCTTTCGCCAAACCGATTTTCACTTTTGCCCATGCGCCTTTCCAATAAAGCGAAAGGGCAACCAATGTGAACCCGTCACGGTTTGCTTTGCCGAATAAAGAATCCAATTCGCGCTGTTTTAATAACAGTTTACGGGTACGGGTCGGATCGCAGACCACATGCGTAGAGGCGACACTCAATGGCTGTACTGTAGCGCCAAAGAGGAAAGCCTCCCCGTTTTTGAAAATAACATAACTGTCACTAATATTGGCCTTGCCCGCACGCATGGATTTCACTTCCCAACCTTGCAATTCAAGGCCAGCTTCGATTTCGTCTTCAATAAAATAGTCATGGCGGGCGCGTTTGTTCAATGCGATGGTGTTAGACGCCACTTTTGCTTTTTTCTTCGTCATAATCTGTTTGATATTTAAAATAAATTGGCGCTCATTCTACCGAATCCGCTCAAAGATAGCAAAACGCATCAGATTACTATAACATAACCGAAATGCTTACCCTCCTATAAATTCAGGCTAACAAAATGAAATATAAAGATTTACGCGATTTTCTCGCCCTTTTGGAAAGCAAAGGCGAGCTTAAACGCATTTCCCAAGAAATCGACCCTTATTTAGAAATGACCGAAATTTCCGACCGCACTTTACGCGCCGGTGGCCCTGCCCTGCTATTTGAGAATCCGAAAGGCTTTGATATTCCGGTGCTGTGCAATTTATTCGGTACCCCGAAACGGGTCGCGTTAGGTATGGGGCAAGAAGAGGTAACTGCGTTACGTGAAGTCGGAAAATTATTGGCGTTTTTAAAAGAACCCGAACCGCCGAAAGGCTTTAAAGAATTATGGCAAACATTGCCACAATATAAACAGGTGTTGAATATGCCAACCAAGGTTCTAAGCAAGGCGGATTGCCAGCAAATTCTGTTAAGCGGCGATGAAGTGGATTTATATCAATTACCGATTATGCAATGTTGGAAAGACGATGTTGCGCCGTTAATCACCTGGGGGCTAACCATCACGAAAGGGCCAAATAAAAAACGCCAAAATTTAGGCATTTACCGACAACAGTTAATTGGCAAAAATAAATTGATTATGCGTTGGCTTTCTCATCGTGGCGGTGCATTAGATTTTCAGGAATGGCAGCAAGCTCATCCGAATGAGCCATTTCCGGTTTCCGTGGCATTGGGGGCAGATCCTGCAACCATTTTAGCAGCAGTAACACCGGTGCCGGACAGTTTATCGGAGTATGCCTTCGCAGGCTTATTGCGTGGCACGAAAACAGAAGTGGTGAAATCGATCAGCAACGAATTAGAAGTGCCTGCCGGTGCGGAAATCGTCTTGGAGGGCTATATTGATCCAAAAGAGACCGCACTTGAAGGCCCTTATGGCGATCACACGGGCTACTACAACGAACAGGAATATTTCCCTGTATTCACCGTCACCCATATCACCATGCGCCATAAGCCGATTTACCATTCTACATACACAGGTCGTCCGCCTGATGAACCGGCAGTGCTGGGAGAAGCGTTAAATGAAGTGTTTATCCCGATTCTACAAAAGCAATTTCCTGAAATCGTCGATTTCTATTTACCGCCGGAAGGCTGTTCTTACCGCCTAGCAGTGGTTTCCATGAAAAAACAATATGCCGGCCATGCCAAGCGGGTGATGATGGGAGTTTGGTCATTTTTACGGCAGTTTATGTACACCAAATTTGTCATCGTATGTGATGACGACATTAATATCCGCGATTGGAAAGATGTAATTTGGGCGATGACGACTCGTTGTGATCCTGCCCGCGACACCACAATGATTGAACATACACCAATTGATTATTTAGATTTTGCCTCCCCAATTGCAGGGCTTGGTTCCAAAATGGGCATTGATGCCACCAACAAGTGGATAGGTGAAACTACGCGGGAATGGGGAACGCCGATCAAAAAAGATCCCGAGGTAATAAAACGCATTGACGATATTTGGCAGAGCTTGGATATTCTTTAAGATTATTTCATTTTCTGTGATTTCTACTTAATTTTTTAATAAAAAATGAATAAAGCGACATTTTCTATTAATTAACCTTTACAAACTTATTTTTTTGCGATAAACAATTTTTCTAGAGACAAACAACTGTTGATTGCTAATAACAAGGAGACTCAAATGCAACATAAACTACTTCTCTCAGCTCTCGCTATTGCATTATCCGGTAGCGTTTATGCCGCCAAAGTGCCTGAAGGAACACAGTTGGCCGAGACACAAAATATTATGCTTAATAATGGCTCCGAACCACAAAGTTTTGACCCTCATAAAACCGAAGGTGTACCAGAATCTGAAGTGGCTTATCAATTATTTGAAGGGTTAGTCAGCATGGATTCGGATGGGAATTTAATTCCCGGTGTAGCTGAAAGCTGGGAAAATACACCGGACTACAAAACCTGGACGTTCCATTTACGTAAAGATGCTAAATGGTCAAATGGTGATCCTGTTACTGCCCATGATTTTGTATTCTCATGGCGTCGTTTAGTAACCCCGGCAACCGCCTCACCTTATGCTAGTTTTTTAGATTATTTACAAGTACAAAATGCCCAAGACATTATTGACGGCAAGAAAAAACCTGAAGAACTCGGCGTTGAAGCCAAAGATGACTACACCTTTGTAGTGCACACCGACAATCCTGTACCTTATGCTGTCGGGTTAACCACTCACCAATCTTTACTACCATTGCCACAAAAAATTGTAGAAAAATTTGGTGATGCTTGGGTGAAAAAAGACAATATTGTGGGCAATGGCGCGTATAAATTAAAAAATCATGTAATTAATGAGAAAATTGAATTTGAACGTAACCCGCTTTATTGGAATGATAAAGAAACCGTGGTTAATTCAGCAACATTTTTAGCGATTGAAAACGCAAGCACTGACGTAGCACGTTACCGTGCGGGAGATTTGGATATTACCAATTACGCCCTACCGCCTGAACAGTTTGCCAAGTTGAAAAAAGAATTACCAGACGAAGTGTTTACTACCAGAACTTTGGCCACTTATTCTTATGAAATCAATCACACTAAAGCGCCATTTTATGATGTTCGGGTCAGAAAAGCGTTGAACTTGGCATTGGATCGTAATGTTATCACCGACAAAGTGCTTGCCCAAGGTCAAACACCAACCTATGTGTTTACTCCAACCTACATTGCGGAGGGTGAATTGATTCAACAACCGGCCTATTCCAAAGAACCAATGGCAAAACGAAATGAAGAAGCCATCAAATTGTTAGAAGAAGCAGGCTTCAGCAAAGCCAATCCGTTGAAATTCACTATTCTTTATAACACCAATGAAAACCACAAAAAAGTTGCTATTGCAGCAGCCTCCATGTGGAAAGCTAATACTAAAGGCTTGGTGGACGTAAAACTGGAAAACCAAGAATGGAAAACCTACATCGATAACCGTCGCGGACAACGCTACGATGTAGCCCGCGCAGGTTGGAATGCGGACTATAACCAAGCGACTACGTTCGGTAACTATTTCTTGTCTAACTCTAGCAATAACACGGCAAAATACAAAAATCCGGAATACGATAAAGCTATCGAAGCATCTTACCTTGCCGGAGATGCAAAAGGACGTGCTGAGGCCTATGCCAAAGCGGAAGAAATCTTAGCGAATGATTTTGCTATCGTGCCGATTTTTAACTATGTCAATCCACGTTTAGTGAAACCTTATGTAAAAGGTTATTCAGGCAAAGATCCGCAAGATCACATCTTATTACGTAACCTTTATATTATTAAACACTAACCTTGTGTTAGCTCTTTTTAGAGCGGCTCAAAAAACGCTAAAAATTTTGACCGCTCTTTTTTCCCTGTTTTAGGTCTGTTGGGGCAGTTATGTTCAAGTTTATCCTTAAACGGGTGTTGGAAGCCTTGCCAACCCTGTTTATTTTAATCACCTTTTCGTTCTTTCTAATGCGATTGGCGCCGGGTAGTCCGTTCACTTCGGAACGCGCTTATCCGCCTGAAGTTATGGCCAATATAGAAGCCAAATATCACCTAAATGAACCCTTACATAAACAATACATCCTATATTTAAAAAATCTGGCTCAAGGAGATTTTGGTCCGTCTTTTAAATATAAAGATCAATCAGTGAATGATTTGATCGCCTCTGCTTTTCCTGTTTCGTTTAAATTAGGGATGACCGCCTTTGCTTTTGCCGTGCTTATCGGCATATTAGCCGGTAGCTTGGCCGCGCTAAACCAAAATAGTCGATGGGATTACATTCTCATGAGCTTTTCCATGATCGGCGTAGTAATGCCAAGTTTCGTGTTTGCTCCATTATTGGTCTTGCTATTCGCCATAACCCTAGGCTGGTTGCCTGCGGGTGGATGGAACGGTGGCGCCGCCCTGTATATGATTTTGCCCGTAGCCTCGCTAACGATTGGCTATGTGGCAGGCATTGCACGGATTATGCGAGGTTCTATGATTGAAGTGCTGCATTCTAATTTTATCCGCACCGCTAAAGCCAAAGGGCTATCTACCGCCCGCATTATTTTAAAACACGCATTACGCCCTGCTCTGTTGCCGGTTATTACCTATTTAGGCCCCGCGTTTGTCGGCATCATTACCGGTTCTATGGTCATTGAAAGTGTATTCGGTTTGCCCGGCATGGGCCAATTATTCGTCAATGGCGCGTTAAACCGTGACTATTCTTTGGTGTTAAGCCTGACCATTTTAGTCGGCACATTAACGATTTTATTTAACGCTATCGTCGATATTCTATATGCGGTGATTGATCCGAAAATTTGTTACTAAGGATGCAGTATGACAACAATTAAACGTAGTAAACCGATCAATCAAAAAAATGCGGATTTTATGGAACAGGTTGCCGATCGTATGGAAGATATGCAACTGGAAGGTCGTAGCTTATGGCAAGATGCTAAACGCCGTTTTTTCCGCAATAAAGCGGCGGTTGCCAGTTTGGTGATTTTATTTCTCATCTTATTATTTATTTCGTTCGCACCGTTATTCTTCCCTTTTACTTACGAAGATACGGATTGGAATATGATGAGCACCGCCCCAACGTTGGAAGGATACCATTTCTTTGGCACAGACGCCTCAGGTCGTGATTTATTGGTACGCACCGCTATTGGCGGCCGTATTTCGTTAATGGTGGGTATTGCCGGCGCATTGATTTCCGTGTGTATCGGTACAATTTACGGCGCCATTTCCGGCTATTTCGGTGGCAAAATCGATATGGTAATGATGCGTTTTCTGGAAATTTTAAGTTCATTCCCGTTCATGTTTTTCGTTATCTTATTAGTAACGTTATTCGGACAAAATATTCTCCTGATTTTCGTCGCTATCGGTGCTATTGCCTGGCTTGGTCTTGCACGTATTGTGCGCGGGCAAACCCTCAGTCTAAAAAATAAAGAATTCGTGGAAGCCGCGATCGTTTGCGGTGTGCCACGTCGGCAAATTATCTTCAAACATATTATTCTGAATGTATTGGGACTGGTGGCGGTATATGCTTCACTGGAAGTGCCCGGATTTATTCTGTTTGAATCGTTCCTAAGTTTCTTAGGTCTAGGCACGCAAGAACCGATGAGTAGTTGGGGCGCTTTATTAAGCGACGGTGCGGCACAAATGGAAGTCTCACCTTGGTTGCTAATTTTTCCGGCATTCTTTTTATGTTTAACATTATTTTGTTTTAACTTTATCGGCGACGGGCTACGCGATGCTCTTGACCCGAAAGACCGATAGGATCTGTTCATGACAAACTCAACCCACTTATTGGATGTGCAAAATTTGCATGTCAGTTTTAAAACACCAGACGGCATTGTCACGGCAGTAAACGATCTAAACTTCACCCTAGACGCAGGCCACACGCTAGGTATCGTAGGAGAATCCGGTTCGGGGAAATCTCAAACGGCATTCGCCTTAATGGGCTTGTTAGCAGCAAATGGAATTGTTTCCGGCTCAGCCTTGTTTGACGGTATTCAATTAGTCAATTTACCGACGACCAAACTGAATAAAATCCGTGCGGAAAAAATTTCTATGATTTTCCAAGACCCGATGACATCGTTAAATCCTTACATGAAAATCGGCGAACAGCTCATGGAAGTGTTAATGTTGCATAAAGGTTATGACAAACAAACTGCCTTTAATGAATCGGTAAAAATGCTCGATGCGGTAAAAATGCCCGAAGCGAAAAAGCGCATGGGCATGTATCCGCACGAGTTTTCCGGTGGCATGCGCCAACGGGTGATGATTGCCATGGCCTTGTTATGTCGTCCGAAATTATTAATCGCCGATGAACCGACTACCGCCTTGGACGTCACCGTGCAAGCGCAGATTATGACCTTATTAAATGAACTGAAACATGAATTTAATACGGCGATTATTATGATTACCCACGATCTCGGCGTAGTTGCCGGCATTTGTGATCATGTTTTGGTGATGTATGCAGGACGTACGATGGAATACGGCAACGCGGAACAAATTTTCTATCACCCTACCCATCCGTATTCTATCGGCTTGATGGACGCCATTCCGCGCCTCGATGTTGATGAAGAACATTTGGTGACCATTCCCGGCAATCCACCGAATTTATTACATTTGCCACAAGGTTGTCCGTTCTCACCACGTTGTCAATTTGCATCCGACCAATGCCAAAAAACACCGCCAAAACTCACCGCACTTTCCGATGGACATTTGCGTAACTGCTGGCTCGCACCGGAGGAATTGTCAATATGAACAATAAATTAGAAAAAAAATTACTGCTAGAAGTAAAAAATCTCGGCGTGAACTTCAAAATTAAGAACGATAAATCCTTATTTTTTGCCAAACCGCAAACGCTAAAAGCAGTGAAGGACGTGTCCTTTAAACTTTATGAGGGAGAAACACTTGGTGTAGTGGGCGAATCAGGCTGTGGTAAATCAACGCTTGCGCGCGCCATTATCGGCTTAGTAGAAGCCTCAGAGGGCGAAATTGTGTGGCTTGGTAAAGATTTACGGAAGCAATCGCAAAAACAGTGGCGCCACACCCGTAAAGATATTCAGATGATTTTCCAAGATCCCTTGGCTTCATTAAATCCACGCATGAATATCGGTGAGATTATCGCCGAGCCGCTAAAAATTTATCAACCGCATTTGACTACAGCACAAGTCAAAGAAAAAGTGCAGGCGATGATGTTAAAAGTCGGTTTATTGCCAAACTTGATTAACCGCTATCCGCACGAGTTTTCCGGAGGACAATGTCAACGTATCGGCATTGCACGTGCTTTAATCATTGAACCGAAAATGATTATTTGCGATGAACCGGTATCTGCGTTGGATGTGTCAATTCAGGCACAGGTAGTGAATTTATTAAAATCGTTACAAAAAGAAATGGGCTTGTCGTTGATTTTTATTGCCCACGATTTGGCTATCGTAAAACACATTTCCGACCGCGTATTGGTGATGTATCTTGGCAACGCTGTAGAGCTTGGCACTGATGAGGAAGTGTATAAAGATACTAAACATCCTTATACCAAAGCCCTCATGTCCGCCGTACCGATTCCCGATCCTAAATTGGAACGCAATAAGTCCATCCAGCTACTGGAAGGTGAGTTGCCTTCACCGATTAATCCGCCATCAGGCTGTGTGTTTCGCACCCGTTGCGTGCTTGCCGATGAGTGTTGTGCCCAACAGAAACCGGCATTTAATAGCGAGAATAACAGCCATTTTGTAGCCTGTTTGAAAGTGACATAAAACTAAAGTGCGGTCAATTTTTAAAGTAAATTTCGATCGCACTTTAAGTTTCAAGAAATAAAAAATCAGCGCCGAAACGCTGATTTTTTTATTTATTCCAAATCACCACAGAAGCGATAGCCTTCGCCGTGAATAGTCGCAATAATTTCCGGCGTATCATGATGATCCTCAAAATGTTTCCGAATGCGACGAATAGTCACATCCACAGTACGATCTTGCGGTTTCAGTTCACGACCGGTCATTTTCTTCAATAACTCTTCACGGCTTTGAATTTTGCCCGGATTTTCGCAGAAATGTAACATAGCACGAAATTCACTACGCGGTAGCTTGCGTTCTTCGCCTTCCGGCGTAATCAATGTACGACTGTTTAAATCCAATATCCAACCGTTAAATTTATATTGCTCTACATGCTGCGCGCGTTGGTTTTCCTGCATGGTGCGTTGTAGCAAGTTGCGTGCACGGATAGTTAATTCACGAGGGTTGAATGGCTTGGTGATGTAATCATCAGCCCCGATTTCCAATCCGAGGATTTTATCAACTTCATTATCGCGGCCTGTCAGGAACATTAATGCAATGTCGGCATTTTCACGTAATTCACGGGCTAACATTAAACCGTTTTTTCCCGGTAGGTTAATATCCATGATCACCAAATGAATCGTTTGCGTATCCAAGATTTTGTGCATTTGAGAACCATCGGAGGCCTCAAATACATCATATCCTTCTGCTTCAAAAATGCTTTTTAACGTGTTTCTAGTGATAGTTTCGTCTTCAACAATTAAAATTTGTGGTGTTTGCATTGGCAAATCCTTAATTTTCTTAGTTATTGCTTTACCATAAGGCCGTGAGATTTTTAATAAGTTCCATTTTATAGTTGCAACATTATTGTAACAATAAAAAATACAACATTATAGGTATTAGCGCTTGATTTTATGATCTAGGTCATAAAATTAGCCAGGTTTAAGTGGCTTTTTACAAAATAAAAAATCCTCCTATGGTCTGAGTACCTTCGGAGGATAAATTGAGCAACCGCTCAAAATTTACACACAAAACAATAATATTATTTTAACGTTTCTTTTTACCGCCTTGACGGGCTTTAAAACGAGGATTTTCTTTACAAATCACATATACAACGCCATGGCGACGCACGACTTTACAACCAGGATGACGCGTTTTGGCACTTTTTAATGAAGATAACACTTGCATTTTCGCTTCCTTATTTTAATTTTAACGAACCGAATTTTCCGTAACGAGACGCGAATTCGCTCGCACGGCCCTCGCTGGCAATTTGTCTTGTTTTACCGGTATAAAATGGATGCGACGCAGAAGATGTATCGCACATAAATACTGGGTATTCGTTGCCATCTTCCCATTTCATGGTATTAGTAGTTCGGGCACAAGAACGAATCAAAAAGCCTTGCTTGGCGTTAGAATCATAAAAAAGCACGGTTCGATAATTTTCAGGGTGAATACCTTTTTTCATTTGTTTACAACCTTATTTTTTAGTGAAAAATAACAATGCGCGCTATCCTACACTAAAAATATTTTTCACGCAAACTTATTTTCAATAGAAAAATAAGACCCCTATTTTTTATCCATTAAAGTAAAAAACAAAGAAAAAACGTACTGCCAATTAATAGACTTGAGACAACTTAATTCTTGTAAAAAAACGAGAGAATTTCTGACCGCACTTTAATAAGTACGGATTTCAGGTGGTTGATATTCGGCAATAAATTGCTCAATTTCCGTGCGATTATCACTGAATAGTCATTTTTTAAAATAAGTTTCATTGAGAAAATCTGTCTCAACCATACGTTGATACATCGCTCTTAATGCTTCATAAAAGCCATTTGTATTGAACAAAATGCAAGGATGGGGGGGTGACCGATTCTTGTCCAAGAGCAAACTTCACTGATTTCTTCTAATGTGCCAGGGCCGCCAGGCAAAGCAATACAGGCATCGGTCAATTTGAGCATGCAACCTTTTCGTTCTGCCATAGAGTCTACCACAATCAACTCGGTACAGTCTGAGTGTGTCAATTCCCGCGCTTGCAAAAAGGCAGGAATAATACCGATAACCTTTCCGCCGTTGGCTAATACCGTATCAGCTAACACTCCCATCAATCCGACTCTGCCACCACCATAAATTAAGGTATGTTGTTTTTGTGCAATCCATCGTCCTAAGGCTACAGCGGCCTGTTGATATTCAGGCTGATTGCCTAAACTTGCGCCGCAATAAACGGTAATATTCATCTTTATGTCCTACTTATGTCTTTAATGCCGATTCGGCAATACATTTTATAAATCGTAGTGATAAATTTTAAAAATGATATTTTACAGCAAAATTCTTGCTCTAATGCTAGAATGTGTGCCATTTTTATTTAGGATTACACACAATTTTATGATGAAAAGACTATTTATTTTACTGGTTTGTTTCTTTACCTCTTTGGCCTCACAAGCAGATTTATTTAATAATAAGCCTAAATTCTTGCCCGTGGATCAAGCCTTCCAACTTCAAGTGCAAAGAGCTGATAATGAACTCTCAATGCATTGGCAAATGGTAGAAAATTACTATTTATATCAAGATAAACTTGAATTTGCCGTGAATGGTAAGCCTGTTGAAAGCACGCCTAAATTTCTCTCACAAGCAGAACACTATAAAGATCCTTACTTTGGTTTAGTCAGCATCTTTAAACATGAACTTAACCTAAGCTTACCATTCAAAAACGCGAAACCTCAGGATCTGCTTGAAGTGACTTATCAAGGTTGTACTCAGGGCTTTTGTTATCCGCCGAAAACTAAAAAATTCAAAATTGGCGACATTTTACCCAACGTCTCAACTGCCGATATGAAACAAAACACCGCCGCCTCCCATCAGGAATCACAAAGTGCGGTGGAAAATCCCAACGTTTTTTCATCACAGCAAAATCAACTGGCAGATAGTCTGTCACAAAGCAAATATGCCATGTTGTGGTTTTTTGTATTAGGTATCGGATTGGCCTTCACGCCTTGTGTGCTACCGATGTTGCCGTTGCTTTCCGCCATTGTTATTGGCGGTAGAAAAGAAGATGCCGGCAACTGGCGCGCACTTGCGCTAAGTTTTGTATACGTACAAGGCATGGCCTTAACCTATACGTTGCTCGGATTAATTGTCGTGTTGATCGGCCTACCGTTCCAAATTGCGTTGCAAAGCCCTTATGTCTTGATTGGACTTTCCATCATCTTCGTATTGTTAGCACTATCCATGTTCGGCCTATTCACCTTGCAATTGCCATCATCTTTGCAAACCAAACTCACTCAATTTAGCCAACAACAAAAAAGCGGCGCTTTTTTCGGTGTCTTTGCCATGGGAGCGATTGCCGGCTTAGTGGCCTCCCCTTGCACCTCTGCGCCGTTATCCGGCGCCCTACTTTATGTCGCACAATCCGGCGATTTCGTCATCGGCGCATTAACCCTTTATTTATTGGCATTAGGCATGGGCCTACCGTTAATATTAATCACCGTATTTGGCAATAGAATCTTACCGAAATCCGGGGCTTGGATGGAAAACGTGAAAACAGCCTTTGGCTTTGTTATGTTAGCCCTACCGATTTTCCTGATTTCGCGCATTATTCCAAGCATTTGGGAACCGCGTTTATGGGCATTACTCGGCGTGAGTTTCTTTATTTGGTTAGCAACACAAATGCGCTCAAACGGCATCGGTTTATTCTTCCGCATTTTGTTCTTTATCGCTGCCATTGTTTCGGCACAACCATTACAAAACTGGGTGTGGCAAGACAATACCGCTACCTCACAAACAGCGAATACACAAAGTGCGGTTAAAAATTCACTCGTTTTTCAACAAATTTCAAACTATGACGAATTGCAAACAGTGCTAAAACAGCACCCAAATAAAATTGCCATGTTAGATTTATATGCGGATTGGTGCGTTGCCTGTAAAGAATTTGAACATAAAACCTTTGTAGACCCGCAAGTACAAATGGCGTTGAAGGATCTTTTATTATTAAGAGTTGATATGACAAATAACAGCGAATCTAACCGCACTTTGATGAAAGCTCTGGCCGTGACGGGCTTGCCTACCATCGTTTTCTTTAATAAACAAGGAGAAGAAATTCAATCTCAACGCATTACCGGTTTTTTACCTGCGAATGAATTTATCGCAACACTAAATGCCGCCAAAAGCGCCAATTATTAACAAAAAGTAAAAAATTATTTTCTGTTTTGATATTTTTGTTCCTTAAATTTTATATTAGCATACGCCGTCTAATTCATTCATGATGGTTTTACTTAAGGAAAATTTATGTTTTTAAACAAATACAGCAATTACTTTTTGGGCTTATTATGCATTGTTTCAGGCTAAGCCTTCGTGTTACACGCCACGACAAAATTCTGGGAATTCCCGATGTCAATGACCGGCGGTAACGGTTCCGTAGAGCTCACTTCTTTAATGGGCATTGGCGGTGTGATCGAATTAGTCTTCGGCATCTTGTTAACTCTAGGTTTATTTACCCGAGTATCCGCCTTCTTATTAAGCGGTCAAATGGCCGTAGCCTATTTTATGTTCCATGCCCCTAAAGGCTTTTTCTTCCCACTTATGAATGGCGGTGAGCCAACAATTTTATACTGTTTTATCTTCTTATACTTTGTTTTTGCAGGAGCCAGAGCATTTGCATTAGATAACAAAATAGCAAAGAAATAATTTAAAACATGATAAGAAAATAAAGGATTAGGTTTAGCACCTAGTCCTTTTTTGTATTTATAAAAAAGAAATCGACACAAAGTGCGGTGGATTATTCAGATGTTTTTTAACTTCATCGGCTTATGGAATAAGCTCTCCATCATGATAAGTCGATGGTAATTTCAGCAAATCAGTAACATTAAGAATTCATACTACAAATTTAATTAATCATCATTTTAGTACACAAAAAACCACAGATAACGGAAAACAAAAAGCGCTAAATCATAAACTTAGCGCTTTTTTTGAAATATGGCGGAGGAACTGGGATTCGAACCCAGGGAGGGCGTAAACCCTCGCCGGTTTTCAAGACCGGTGCCTTCAACCGCTCGACCATTCCTCCGTGGTTTTGAGCGAGGTGAATAATACGGACTTTACCCACCCAAGTCAAGCAGTTAAATAAAAGAAATTATTTAACTGCTTTATTTTCCAACGATTATGCTTTTGTCGGTTCGGAATACACATGACTAATTGCCATATGATGCCCTGCTGCCCCTTTACCATAAAAATAGTAACGGGATTCTTTCCATTCCTGAATAGGATACGCAGTAATCGGCCCTTCCGAGGCTTTTGCACAAGTCATTTCAGCCTTGGTATGGGTTACCGGAGAAAATGTGCCTAAACGACCGCTAAAGCTAAAAGTGCGGTCAGTTTCCGGCATACATTTTACAGCATCGGCAATAGGGGCAGAAACGCTCTCTTCAACTTTGGTTGCGGTTGGTTCAGAAACCACATTATTGAGATTCAAACGCTGTAAAGAAGCCTGTACTTTTTTCTCAACGGAATCATTTGCCGGTTGGGTAATAAACTCCGTCAAAGGTTGCACATCGCTTTTACTTTTCTCAACAATCATGTCTAATGCCGGAACCGTAATTTCCGGTTCATTCGACACACATTGGTTTTGTTGTTCTAATAGCTCATCAACAGACAAAAATGTATTTTCTTTCGGTTGATTAAGCTGATTCATATCAATCCAAACTTTACCGCTTGCCAATTCAGGAGAAGCTACTGCCGCAAATAATGGCATCGGTGACTTCTCTTGAGCATTACTACGGCGGCGACGCTGATTATTCACGCGCAGATGACGTGGCAAACGGCGTTGGCGTGAATTATCATGGAATTTTTCAGCTTCGTTTTCAACGTCTACCACTTCAACGGATTCTGCTACAACAACATTTTCATCAACTTGTTGCACTGCAGGTTTTGATTCTACGCTTTTTTGTTCTGCGAACGCGATAGTCTCTGCATCTACAACATTCGTTTCTGCAACCTCTTCATTAACGCGCACTTTCTTACGTAAATCACGACGTTGACGACGTTGCGTCACCTGTTCCGATTTGGTTTCATTCGTTGCTGATTCAATAGCATTCTGATTAATAACCTCTTCAATCACTTCTGCTTTACGGTTACGTTTTGCATTACGCTCTTGATTACGGTTTTTAGTCTCAGATTTTTCTGTTCTTTCCGTTGCCTGTACATCAACATTATCCGCATTATCATTACGCTGACGACGGCTATTACGACGCTCTTGATTACGACGATTACGATTGTTACTATTGCGGTTATTATTACGCGCTTTCTTAGTTTGTTCTTCCAGTTTTGGTTCAGAGGCAAACAAACCTTTTAGCGCAGACAATAAGCGAGAGAACAAAGATGGAGCACTTTTTTCTTTATGCTCTACCGGCTCAGGCGCAGGCATTGTAATGGCTAAAGATACCGCAGCACTTTCAACCGCTGGCGTTTCAGCTTCAGCACTATCAATATTACGGGAAACTAAAGATTCTTCTGCAGCAAATGTTTCATCCCGATCTTGATGTAATTTTACCAAATTGTAGCTTAACTCATTCATCTCTTCGCCATCACGCACACGGAACACGCTAAAATGCGGTGTTTCCATCGCTTCATTCGGCACCACCACAATATCCACATTATGGCGTTTTTCGATGCTATGAATGGCTTTGCGTTTTTCGTTTAATAAGTAAGACGCGATTTGTACCGGAACAATCGTATGAACCTGTTTGGTATTTTCTTTTAACGCTTCTTCTTCTAACAAACGAAGAATAGAAAGAGACAATGACTCATTATCACGAATCTTACCCATCCCCTGACAACGCGGGCATACATGATGCGAAGACTCACCTAGAGATGGACTTAAACGCTGGCGGGACATTTCCAACAAACCAAAACGGGAAATGCGGCTAATTTGAATACGCGCGCGGTCTTGGCGCACAGCATCGCGAATACGATTTTCTACTTCACGTTGATGGCGCACCGGCGTCATGTCGATAAAGTCGATCACAATCAAACCACCCAAGTCGCGTAAACGTAATTGACGAGCAATTTCATCGGCTGCTTCAAGGTTAGTATTTAATGCTGTTTCTTCAATATCACCGCCTCGAGTTGAACGTGCAGAGTTAATATCGATAGCGGTTAGTGCTTCAGTAACATCAATGACAATTGAACCGCCGGAAGGCAAACGAACTTCACGTTGGAAAGCAGATTCGATTTGTGATTCGATTTGATAATGGCTGAACAGCGGCACTTCGCCTTGATAAAGTTTTACCCGATTAATGAAATCCAGGCGCACTAATTTAATATGTGCTTTCGCTTTTTCATAGACTTTCGGACTATCAATAAGAATTTCGCCGATGTCACGACGCAAATAGTCGCGAATCGCACGAACGATAACGTCACTTTCTTGATGAATTAAGAAAGGAGCCGGACGACTTTGTGACGCCTGTTTAATAGCTTCCCAGTGATGTAACAGAACTTTCAAGTCCCATTGTAATTCTTCAGGCGATTTACCTACACCGGCGGTACGCACGATTAAACCGACACCTTCAGGCACATCTAAAGAACTCAAAGCATCTTTTAATTCCAAACGCTCATCGCCTTCAATGCGACGAGAAATGCCACCGGCACGCGGGTTGTTTGGCATAATCACCAAATAACTTCCGGCTAAGGAAACAAAGGTTGTCAGTGCTGCGCCTTTATTACCGCGCTCCTCTTTGTTAACCTGAACAATGACTTCCTGTCCTTCAGAGATAATATCGCGAATATTTGGACGACCTTGATACACATAATCGGCCGGAAAATATTCGCGTGCAATTTCTTTTAACGGTAAAAAACCGTGGCGTTCTGCGCCATAATCCACAAAAGCAGCTTCCAAACTCGGCTCAACGCGAGTGATTTTTCCTTTGTAAATATTGGCTTTTTTCTGTTCGTGACCAGGACTTTCAATGTCCAAGTCAAATAAGCGTTGTCCATCGACTAACGCAACGCGCAACTCTTCTTTTTGAGTTGCGTTAATTAACATTCTTTTCATTCGTTTTCTCTTTTATCAAAAGGGTTTAACACCCTAAAAATACGTCATCAAAAATGACCGCACTTTGCTTAGTCGCCGACCTCGTGTCTGTCGCAGAATGTCCGTCTTCCCGACTGTCATCTGCTGGGTGCATTGGCCACCTTATTCACATTCATACCATCTTGATATGTGAATAAAAAACAAAACCTGTTAAAAAATGGCTTGCAAGCTGTCGCTCATACTGATGGTTAAAAATCATTGCAATAACAACGTCTTATGCCGAATGCCGCATTGTATTTTATCAATGATAACGTGTTTATTTTAAAGCCTTTTTTATGACTTAAAAAGGCGCATTATTATCGCCTGAATAGGGATTTTTAGCAAGGCGTTTTACCCTTCCGGGAAGATTCTTTGCGACATTCAAACTCATAGCGCAATATGCTATGATGCGCGTCAATTTTTATGTAAAAGATCGTAATAACCAAAAAAGATGAATGAAAAGATAGTTAACCCAAACGTACAATTTCTCACCATAAATGATGACGAAGCCGGCCAACGATTAGACAATTTTCTCCTTGCGCGCTTAAAAGGTGTGCCTAAAAGCCTGATTTATCGCATTGTGCGTAAAGGCGAAGTACGGGTGAATAAAGGCAGAAGCAAGCCGGAATATAAATTACAAGCTGATGATGTGGTACGAATTCCACTGGTACGCGTGGCAGAAAAAGCACAGGAGACAATTTCCAATAAGCTGACCAAAGTCACCCAACTAGAACAACAAATTATATTTGAAGACAATTACTTATTGGTGCTCAATAAGCCTTCCGGTATCGCCGTGCATGGTGGGAGCGGGCTCGATTTTGGCGTGATTGAGGCATTACGTGCGCTACGTCCGGAAGCCCGTTTTTTAGAATTGGTTCATCGTTTGGATCGTGACACCTCGGGTATTCTATTGGTGGCAAAAAAACGTTCAGCCTTGCGCAATCTTCATAAACAACTGCGTGAAAAAACAGTACAAAAAGAGTATTTAGCGCTTGTGCGTGGGCAGTGGCAATCTCATTGCAAAGTAGTGCAGGCTCCGTTATTAAAAAATGAACTATCTAGCGGCGAACGTATTGTCAAAGTCAGCGAACAGGGTAAACCGTCGGAAACCCGTTTTTCCGTGGAGGAGCGTTATGTTAATGCGACCTTGGTTAAGGCTTCGCCGGTAACCGGGCGAACCCATCAAATCCGCGTCCACACCCAATATGCCGGTCATCCGATTGCCTTAGATAGCAAATATGGCGACAAAGTATTCAATCAACAAATGGCCGAATTAGGTTTAACACGCCTCTTTTTACACGCTTACTCGATTCGTTTTGAACATCCACATACCGGCGAAACCTTGCGATTGACGGCGCAGTTGGATAATTATATGAAAGGAATTTTAAAGCGGTTGCGCGATATGAAATAAAAGTGCGGTAGGTTTTAAAAATATTTTTAAATTCCACCGTACTTTTGTCACAAAATAAAACGCCAAGCATAAAGCTCGGCGTTTTTTGTTTGATTAAATTAGATATTTTGGTTTATGAAAGCCGCTAATTGATTTTTAGGTAATGCACCAACTTGGGTTGCCACCAGTTTGCCGTCTTTGAATAACAGCAATGTTGGGATACTGCGAACACCAAATTGTGCCGGTGTAGCTTGGTTATCATCAATATTGATTTTTACAATTTTCACTTTACCGGCAAATTCTACTGCTAAATCATCTAAAATCGGGGCAATCATTTTGCACGGACCGCACCATGGCGCCCAAAAATCTAACAATACCGGAACGTCTGAATTAACAACATCGGCTACGAAAGTTGCATCGCTGGAATGTAATACTTCACTCATTTTTCTGTCCTTATTTCTTTTGATGAACAATGCCATTTCACATGGCATTTTTTGTTTAAATGTTCGCGCATAATAGCATAGCGTGATGCCATTCGCACAAATTAGTTTAATTGCTAAAAACTAAGATGGTTGCACTGTATTATCGCAAGGTTTTCCTTTGCCTACCGCGTAGATATTTGATAACGTTACATCGGCAATACTGGTTAACGCTTCTTCCGTTAAAAAGGCTTGATGCCCGGTTAATAACACATTGTGGCAAGAAGACAAGCGACGGAAGACGTCATCTAAAATCACTTCGTTAGATTTGTCTTCAAAGAATAAATCTCTTTCGTTTTCATACACATCCATCCCTAAAGAACCGATTTTACGTTGTTTTAACGCATCAATGGCGGCTTGGGTATCAATTAAAGTACCACGGCTGGTGTTAATAATCATCACGCCGTCTTTCATTTTGGCAAAAGCATCACGATTTAATAAATGGTAGTTTTCCGGTGTGGCCGGACAATGCAGAGTAATAACGTGAGAGCGACGATAAATCTCATCTAAACTCACATATTCCGCCCCCAGCTCTTCTGCAGCCGCATTTTTGAACGGATCATAAGCCAAAATATGCATACCGAATCCTTTTAGAATACGCATAACGGCAACACCAATCTTACCGGTACCGATAACACCGACGGTTCGTCCATGCATATTAAAGCCGATCAGCCCTTCTAAAGAAAAATTCGCTTCACGAGTACGTTGATAAGCACGGTGAATACGGCGGTTTAATGTCATCATCAACCCAACAGTATGTTCTGCAACAGCCTCCGGTGAATAGGCCGGCACGCGAACAACGGTTAAACCTAACTCTTGCGCTGCTTTTAAATCCACATTATTAAACCCGGCGCAACGTAACGCGATAATTTTCACACCAAGTGCGGCTAGTTTTTCCAACACTTTTCGACTTCCGTCATCATTCACAAAAATGCACACCGCTTCACAATGCTCGGCCATTTTTGCTGTTCTCTCGCTAAGCATAAAATCGTAAAACTCTAACGACAAACCATACTTAGCGTTAATTAATTCTAAATATTTTCGGTCATAACTTTTCGTACTGTACACCGCAACTTTCATTTTGCCCTCCGTTAATCACTTATTTCAGTTGTGCAAATGCTTGTGCTAAATCAGCCTTAATGTCCTCAACATTTTCTAACCCCACAGAGAAACGTAACAGATTGTCCGTAATTCCGCGCGCAATACGTTCTGCTTCCGGAATATCCATGTGGGTTTGGGTTGCCGGATAAGTAATAAAACTTTCCGTACCACCAAGGCTTTCAGCAAAGGTAATCAATCTAATGGATTTTAAAAAAATATTCACCCAGTTTTCATCTTGTAAGCGGAACGATAACATCCCGCCTTTGTTAGGATATAACACATCTTTAACTTGTGGTTGTTGTTTTAAAAATTCCGCAATGGCTTTCGCATTTTCTTCATGACGTTGCATACGTAAGGCTAAGGTTTTCATGCCACGAATGGTTAGCCAAGAATCAAATGGTGATAACACCGGACCTGCACCGTTCTGAATATAAGCTAGACGATCACACAATTCCTGCCCTTTCGCAACAATTAAACCTACCAACACATCATTATGACCGGCAATATATTTTGTGCCGCTGTGAATAACAATATCCGCGCCATGCTCCATCGGGCGGAATAACACCGGTGTTAAAAATGTATTATCAACAATGAGTAATAAATCATGCTTTTTCGCTACCTTCGCAATGGCATCCACATCGCATTCTTCCATTAACGGATTAGACGGCGTCTCAATAAAAATGGCTTTGGTATTCGGCGTAATCGCTGCCTCAATTTCATTTACAGACGCGGTATTTACATATACCGGTTTCACGCCGTTGGTGTTTTTATAACAAAAATCCAATAAACGATAAGTGCCACCGTACACATCGCTGGACACAATCCATCCATCCGGTGAAGTAAATAATGACATCAATAATTGAATTGCAGCCATACCAGAAGAACAAGCAAATCCGCGTTCACCTTTTTCTAATTTGGCAATGGTGTCTTCTAATATGCTACGGGTTGGGTTTTTAGTTCTGGTGTAATCAAAGCCAGTGCTTTCACCAATTCCGTGATGGCCGTAGGCCGTGGAAAGGAAAATAGGGGTGGAAACCGCGCCGGTTCGCTCATCTGAACGATTACCGGCTTGAACTAATAAAGTATCAATCTCATATTCTTGCATCATACATCCTCCGATAAAATAACAAAATTTCATATCGCAATTTTTATAAAAATTGAGGCTCATTTTGGCACAAACCCTTGTGCTATTAAAGAAAATTTTTATAAGTACTTGATTAAACGGATTAAATTTTCTGTCTCTTAAAGTTGAATTTTTTGCATTTTTTTCAACAAACACACTTATTTTTTTAATTGTTTGTTGACAGTTAGGCATAAGTCAGTAAAATGCACCGCACTAACAACAAATGCGGGAATAGCTCAGTTGGTAGAGCACGACCTTGCCAAGGTCGGGGTCTCGAGTTCGAGCCTCGTTTCCCGCTCCAAACTCATGGCGTGTTAGCAAAGCGGTTATGCACTGGATTGCAAATCCATGTAGCTCGGTTCGACTCCGGGACACGCCTCCATAACTCCAAAAGCAGTTAGCTAATCACTCGATGCCCGAGTGGTGGAATCGGTAGACACAAGGGATTTAAAATCCCTCGCCTTTCGAGGCGTGCCAGTTCAAGTCTGGCCTCGGGCACCATTCAACACCCTCTAAATACTAGAGATATTCGTAAAAATGGCTTGAAATAATAGATTTGGCTATGTGTGCTATTTTTTATTGCAGGTAAATCTATAAGAATAATATTAGGTACTAATTGGCAGAATATTTTGAAAACCTGCCTAATTTTCGATCTATCCAACGTTATAATATTCAAAAAAATGACCGTATCTTACAAAGTGCGGTCATTTTTTTTATAGTTTTTATTCGAACAATGATTTATGCAAGGCACGTACGATTTCATCGGCTTTATCACTATCCGCCAATAAACAAACGTTATTGGTGCTGGCGCCGTAGCTTATCATACGAATATTGTAGGCCTCTAAGGTGTCAAAAATACGTTTTGCTGTACCTGAAGTTGTATGTAATGCATTACCAATCAACGCGATCAAGGATAAACCGGTATCCACTTTGACCGTGCAAAACTCGCTCAACTCACTAATCAATTCGTTAGACAATAATGTTGCACCAGAAGAGGCTGAACCTGTTTTATCTAGGGTGATCGCCACGCTCACTTCTGAAGTCGTGATGGTATCTACAGAAATTTTGTGTTTCGCTAAAATAGTAAAAATATTGGCTAAGAAACCTTGAGCATGCAGCATATTGAGACTAGATAACGTTAATAACGTTTGATCACGGCGTAGTGCAATAGCGCGGAAAGTCGGGCGCGGTTGAGGATCACGGGTGACCCAAGTGCCTCCATCTTGCGGGACTTTACTGGAACCGACATACACTGGGATATTGCTACGCACCGCCGGTAATAAGGTTGCAGGATGCAACACTTTCGCACCAAAGGTCGCCATTTCCGCGGCTTCAGAGAAGCTCATGGTGCTAATACGTTGTGCATTTGGTACGATACGAGGATCCGTCGTATAAATACCGGCTACATCCGTCCAAATAAGCACATCTTCCGCATCAAGCACTTCTGCTAACAAAGCAGCAGAATAGTCGCTACCGCCACGACCTAATGTCGTCGTTTTGCCTTGTTCATCACGGCCGATAAACCCTTGCGTAATCACCAGTTCACCACGATCAATTAACGGTTTTAACACCCGCTCACTATTGGCGCGGGTTTGTTCATCATTAGGTGCGGCTTTGCCAAAATGGCTGTTAGTGGCTACGATTTGACGTACATCCAACCAAGTGGCTTGAACTTCAAACTCACGCAAAACTTCCACAAAAATCAGTGAAGACATCATTTCGCCATGGCTAATGAGTTCATCGGTTAATGCGAGTGACGTCGCAAGATTAGCGGCTTCTGCAAGGGAAGTAATGTTGTCTAATAAGGCTTCAATCTTCGGACGAACAGTGCTGTCATCTTTTAATTCATTCAAAATATTTTCTTGAATTTGACGCACTTCGCCTAATAATTTACTACGTTCAGGCTCTTCGCAACCGTTTGCTAAGGCAACCAATAAATTGGTGACGCCGGCGGAAGCGGAAAGCACCACAACGCGGGTGTTCGGATCAGCAATAACGATTTTGGCGCAAGACTGCATGGCAGGATAATTGGCAACACTACTGCCACCAAATTTAGCAACTGACAGATGGGACATAATAAACTCCGATTAATAAGTATGAATTGTATTTTTACCATACGATTACTCATTTATCGGAGTTTTGTCAAACAATTAATTTATAATTTTAGATAATTTATAAATTTTACTGAAAAAATTAAGATCTAATCGAATAATCTCCAACACAAACCCATTTATAGGTGGTCAATGCCTCCAATCCCATAGGACCACGAGCATGGAGTTTTTGCGTACTCACAGCAACTTCCGCCCCCAAGCCGAATTGCCCCCCATCGGTAAAACGCGTACTGGCATTGACATAAACTGCAGCAGAATCCACTTGAGCAATGAATTGTTGGGTCAATTTTTGCGAGGAGGTCAAAATACTGTCGGAATGTTGGCTACCATATTGGCGAATATGCGCCACCGCTTGTGTCAAATCATCCACGATAACGACATTTAAATCTAGCGACAACCATTCTTGCTTAAGCGACTCTTCCTGCAACGGCACAACATTCGCCCCAGCTTTTTGCAATAGGAAAAGTGCGGTCGAATCAGCGTGCAATTTTACATTTTTTTCCTTCAACGCCTCCGCCAATTTTGGTAAAAATGCATCCGCAATACTGCGTTGTACTAGAAGAGTTTCCAACGTATTACATGTGCTTGGGCGTTGAGTTTTAGCATTTAAAATCACCGGCAGGGCTTTTTCCAAATCAGCACTTTCTTCCACAAACATGTGACAAACACCGATACCGCCCACAATCACTGGAATGGTTGAATGCTCCTTGGCTAATTGATGTAATGCCGCGCCCCCACGAGGAATAATCATGTCCACATATTGATCTAATTTTAACAATTCCATCACTAACGCACGATCCGGATCAGTAATCGCCTGTACCGCGGTTTTCGGCAAGCCCGCTTGGGATAAAGCATTTTGCACGACTTCCACCAACACCTGATTAGAATGTTGTGTTTCTTTTCCACCGCGCAAAATCACCGCATTACCGGTTTTTAAGCATAGGCTCGCCACATCAATAGTAACATTCGGGCGCGCCTCATAAATGGTTCCAATCACCCCTAACGGTACCCGAACCCGCTCAATTTTCACACCACTATCCAGTAAACCACCATCAATAATTTTACCTACCGGATCCGCTAAAGAAATCACATGACGTACATCATTAGCAATGCCCTGTAAACGTGCCGGCGTTAACAGCAAGCGATCGATAATCGCATCTGACAAGCCATTTTGCTTGGCTGCCGCAATATCTTGCGCATTGGCAGCTAAAATACGTTCTTGTTCCTGTTCCAGTTGGTCGGCAATCAATGCCAAGGCGTTATTTTTTTCATGTTGGGAAAGTTGAGAAAGCACAAAAGCGGCTTGTTTAGCCTGTTTTCCCATTTCAATTAAATTCACGGACATATTTTCTCCTATTTGTTGGTGGCGTTATTTTAGAAAGAGAAGAGTCAAAATACTATATTTAATGCATAAAAAAACTGTGGGATTTTCCACCGCACTTTTGACCCCTTCTGCGAATTCTTGCATAATGCACCACAAAATTGACTCTGCTCATGCCTAGGAAACATTATGTCCGAACAACAACCCAAATTTTTAACCGCACTTGCCTCTTTATTTCCTGTTTTATTATTGCTCGTCATTGATATTTTCGCTTTATGGCTACAACCACAATCAAAAGCCATTTCACACTTAGCTCTTGGTGTATTAACGGCGCAACTGATTTGTCTGATTGTCTTTCTTAAAGGTGAAATTTGTAACGGACAACGCTCCCGCCTCAGTTTGGTAAATATGTATTTTGCTATCTTTTGGGTAGTTTGGTTTTTGCTGAGTTTTTGGTCAAATTATCATTATATTCTGACAGACTTTGTAAGCGTCTGCGGTTTAGCATTAGTTCTCACCACGTGGAGACAACCGCAGGAAGAGGAATTACGTGATGGTTTACTTAAAATAGCCGGTTTGATCGGCACCTTAGGCGTAATATGTTATGGCATAGTTCTCTTTGATACGGAAAATTTAATCCAATTTAACCCTGTAGCACAAATCCTGTTAGGGATTATTTTAGCCAATTTAGCATTAGTTATTTCCCGTAATCGACTGCAAGGTTTTATCGCATTGTTAATGTTGTCGGCCATCGTTATCCTTGCTTTGAATGCGATTTTTGTAGTGGCAAATTTGTTCTATTTTGCCCAACAAAGTGCGGTCATTTTTTACAATGAATTTGCCTTATTGCTGTATGTTTTACTGCACTTTGTCATTGCTGCCATGCTTACCGTACATATTTTTAAACAGTGGAAACTCTCTTATAACACTTTAATTATTTTGTTATTTATTAGTGCAAGCCTGCCACTATGGGCAAACTTTGCTTATACCCTCTAAGCTTAGGAATAAAAAAACCTCCTCAATGCTGAGGAGGTTTTTTTATTTTCTGCATAGGTAAATTTATCTTACCATTGATAGCCTGCACCAACAGAGCCACCGAAATCACCACGTGTATTAACGTTACCGGTTAATTTCAAAATGACTTTTCCGTTGTCGGTAATGCGGGAAGCGCCTACCGCTAACGCACTTTGGTCGCGATAGCCACCCACAGCAGCAGCTACCATGCTTTTACCCGGCGTATAAGCCTGTGGTAAACCAGCTGTTGCTGTTGCACCTGCAACACCTGCGCGTAAGCGTTTGTTTTCCCTATTCATTTTATTTTCTAACCTATTAATATTATAGGTGTTGTTATTATTAACAATCGTATTTTTTTCTAATGCAGCATAGAGTTGAGAGCCATTAATGGCATCTGTAGAAGTTTTGCTAATTCGACCTGCAGCCACGTTAGTAATGGTTCTTTCTTTACCTTCGGAACCTACGCTTACAGTGGCTAGTGGATTATTACCTGCAAAACCGCCGTAGGTTATGCCATTTACTGTCGCCTCATTTGTTCCTACTGCAGCAGCGGTTGTTGAACCGCTACCAAAAACTTGATACGACCCAGCGTCAGCGAAAAGTGAAACTGAAGAAAAAAATGCACTTATCGCGCTCAGTTTAAAGATTTTAGAAAAGATTGAATATAAATGTATTATGATTGAACTGGATTTAGCATGAGTTCTTGATAACTCTGAGACAACTAAACAGTTATGTTGAGCCGTTCCAAATAACTTTGGAAATCTTATTAATAAAATATCCTTATAATTAAATCGGATTAAAAATAAAGAAGAAACATCTAAATATAGCGTAGGCACTCAAAATAAAGAAAATAGGCATGCAAAGATAATATAAAAAATACCTATTTTTCCAACCGCACTTTAACATCTATTATTGATCTTTAAAATCACGCATTAATTGCTCAGCTTTTTTAACCATTTCTTTAGAACCAATGAATAGTGGTACCCTTTGATGCAAGGTTGTTGGTTTAATATCTAAGATTCGATTATAACCATCACTTGCTACACCACCCGCTTGTTCTGCCAAGAAGGCCATTGGGTTACCTTCATACAATAAACGCAATTTGCCATTTGGGTAGTTAGTAGCGCTTGGGTAAATGTAAATACCACCTTTTAACATATTGCGGTGGAAATCAGATACCAGAGAACCAATATAACGAGATGTGTATGGACGTTGGGTTTCCTTATCTTCTTCTTGACAGTATTTCAAATATTTTTTCACGCCCATTGGGAATTTGAGGTATTGCCCTTCATTAATGGAATAAATTTTGCCTGTTTGTGGGATTTTAATGTTTTCGTGAGAAAGGCAGAACACTCCAAGAGATGGATCGTACGTAAAACCGTTAACGCCATTACCTGTGGTATAAACCAACATGGTGGAGGAACCATACACGATATAACCTGCCGCAACCTGACGATTGCCCGGCTGCATGAAGTCTTCCAGCGTTACCGGTGTACCAAGAGGTGATACACGACGATAAATGGAGAAAATTGTTCCCACTGCAACGTTTACATCAATATTTGATGAACCATCTAATGGGTCAGTTAAAATCACATATTTGGCATTACGACCACGTTCCGTATCAAATGCAATGAAATTTTCTTCTTCTTCAGAAGCGAACCCGGCGACTTCTTCACGACTCATAAGAGCTTGTTTCATCGTGTTATGGGCGAATAAATCCAACTTCATCTGCGCCTCGCCCTGCACGTTCTCCACTCCGCTGTTACCGATAATATTATTGGTCAACCCCGCTTTATTAATATCACGATGGATCACTTTTGCCACTAATCGGATAGAAGATAAAATACCGCTCAACTCACCTTTAGCATTGGGATATTCAGCTTGTCGTTCTACAATAAATTCGCCTAACGTTTTCATGTTTTATTCCTTGTTTGATTAATGAATTTACTCAATTCCGAACTTACTTTATTATAACAGCTTAGATTCTTGCTGATAGAAAAGATTCCTATTTCTGTGATTCACAACACATTTTTTCATATCAAGCGGCAAATAATGCGATATTAAAAGGATTCAAGATGACGACTAAACACATTCATATTTTAGGTATTTGCGGCACATTCATGGGTGGCATAGCAATGATCGCCAAACAAATGGGCTATCATGTAACGGGCTCTGACACAAATGTTTACCCACCAATGAGCACCTTCCTCGCAGAAAATCACATCGAAATCATACCGCACTTTGAGCCGAGCCAACTGCAACCCGCGCCGGATATGATTATTGTGGGCAATGCTATGAAACGTGGAAATCCTAGCATTGAATATATGTTAGAAAACAACATTCCTTACACCTCCGGCCCACAATGGTTGCATGATCATTTATTGCGTGATCGTTGGGTCTTGGCGGTATCCGGCACACACGGTAAAACCACCACTACCGGTATGCTCACTTGGATTTTAGAACAAAATGGCTTAGAACCGGGTTTCTTAATCGGCGGTATCGCAGGGAATTTCGGCATTTCTGCACGTTTAGGGAAAAGTCCGTATTTCGTCATTGAAGCGGATGAATATGACACCGCATTTTTCGATAAGCGTTCAAAATTCGTACATTACAACCCACGCACGTTGATTATTAATAACATCGGTTTCGATCACGCAGATATTTTTGAGGATTTAAAAGCCATTCAGCGCCAATTTCATCATATGATTCGCACAATTCCAAACAATGGCCGCATTTTGTCTTTTGCCGGTGAACAAAGCGTGGAACAAACCCTCGCTATGGGCTGTTGGTCAGAATGCCAATATGTAGGCAAAGATCAGGAATGGTATGCTGAACGCATTCCCCATGATTGCACAGAATTTGCGGTGTTCCACAAAGGTGAAAAAGTCGCTGAAGTACACTGGAATATTGTGGGAGAACACAACATGCGTAACGGTTTAATGGCCATTGCCGCAGCCCATCATGCAGGCGTGAACATTCAAAAAGCCTGCGAAGCCTTAGGAACATTTATCAATGCCAAACGCCGTTTGGAAGTCAAAGGAAACATACATGACATCACCGTTTATGACGATTTTGCCCATCACCCTACAGAAATACGCGCAACATTGACCGCACTTCGCGACAAAGTCGGTGCCAATGCCCGCATTTTAGCGGTGCTGGAACCTCGTTCTAACACGATGAAAATGGGAGTGCATAAAGATGAAATCGCTCCGGCATTGGAAAAAGCCGATGCGGTATTTTTATTCCAGCCGGAAACCATTCCATGGAAGGTAACAGACATTGCCAACGCACTAACACAACCAACTTCGCATAGTGATGAGCTAGAGACACTGGTTAATATGATCGCAACCGAAGCGAAACCAACCGACCATATTTTGGTAATGTCCAACGGTAGCTTTGGCGGTATTCATCAGAAAATTTTAGATGCGTTGCAAAAGAAAAGCATTTAATAGATAAGAAAAAAGGCATTCGTTTGTAATGAATGCCTTTCTTAAAATTTGGTTGCGGGGGCCGGATTTGAACCAACGACCTTCGGGTTATGAGCCCGACGAGCTACCAAGCTGCTCCACCCCGCGTTCGAGGGCGCCTAATATACCCGTTTGAAAATCAATTGCAAGTTTAAGTGTAAAAATTTTGTTTATTCGTTGTAAAAATAAACGATACGTTGTTTTTTTAAACATAAAACCCATAATACTTAACACAAAAAACACCATTATTTATGACCGCACTTGATGCCAACGAGCATGAATTTCATATTCATCCACAGTAAATTGGTGTAAAATTCGCCTTTCTTTGTTTTATCCACTCTTTCTTAGGACGTTGTATGCTATTGAATCGAACCTCCCTTTATAAATTTCTGACCCTTTCCGCCATGGCGGTTTTAACAGCTTGTTCTTCGAACACCAATAAAAATACCGTAACGCCAAGTAGCAGTCCGAACGCAACCGATGTCGATCCGCAAAAATTCGGTGCGGTGTATAACGGACGCAATTATCAACAGGCTATTTTTACCCCGGTACCCCGCGTCGAGAACCAAAGTGCGGTCATAAATCAAGGTGATTTTTTAACACAGCTTTCTAATGTAAATACTTACTCCAGCAAACTCAGTAGCAATTTTGCGCCCACTTATGAAAAAATTACAGCGTGGGTGTTAGCCGGAGCGAATGTGGGCGAGCTTGCCAATTTCGGCATTAATCCGCAAGTAATGAAAGGTTTTGACGGCTATCAAAACGTGTTAATGACCGGTTACTATTCACCGGTCATTCATGCCCGCCGCACACCACAAGGTCAATATAACCAACCGATTTATGCCTTACCGACACAAAAACGTTTCTCTCGTGCTGAAATTTACGCAGGCGCATTGAAAGGCAAAGGCTTGGAACTGGCTTACAGCGACTCCATGATTGATAACTTCTTATTGGGCGTGCAAGGAAGTGGCTATGTGGATTTTGGTGAAGGCAATTTAAACTATTTCGCCTATGCCGGTCAAAACGGTTATAAATATCAATCGGTAGGCCGCTTGTTGGTGGAAGACGGTGAAATTCCAAAAGAGAAAATGTCTATTCAGGCTATTCGGGAGTGGGTCAAAGCAAATCCATCCCGCGCCCAAGGCCTATTAGAGCGCAATCCATCTTATGTCTTCTTTAAAAATGATCCTTACGGCAAAGTGAAAGGCGCCGCCGGCGTACCTTTGGTGCCAATGGCTTCCGTAGCATCGGATCGCAGTGTCATTCCGATGGGTAGCGTATTATTGGTAGAAGTGCCACAAATTGATAATGAGGGCAATTGGACAAAACAACATCAGCTACATTTGATGGTAGCATTAGATGTGGGGGGCGCCGTGAACGGACATCACTTCGATTTATATCGCGGTATCGGTGATCAAGCCGGCCACATTGCAGGGTTATCTAAACATTATGGTCGCGTTTGGGTGTTACGTTAATGGCACGCATTGACAACTACGAACAGCGTTTCGGCGGCATTGGGCGCTTATATGGCGCAGATGCCTTAGCCCGTTTGCGCCAAGCGCATATTTGTGTCATTGGCATTGGCGGTGTGGGGTCATGGGCGGTGGAAGCCCTTGCCCGTTCAGGCGTAGGCAAAATCACCATGATCGACATGGATGACATTTGTGTCACCAATATTAACCGCCAAATTCATGCGCTAACCGGTAATATCGGCCAACTCAAAACCGAAGTCATGCAACAACGGGTTAAACTTATTAACCCTGAGTGTGACGTGCAAATAATTGATGACTTTATTTCTGGCGAAAATTTGGCCCAATATATCCATCCAGACTACGATTATGTAATAGATGCCATTGATAGCGTAAAAACCAAGGCTGCACTAATAGCCTACTGTAAACGGAATAAAATCAAAATTATCACGGTCGGCGGTGCCGGCGGGCAAACGGATCCCGGCCAGATTCAAATAGCTGATTTAAGCCGCACTATTCAAGATCCTTTGCTGGCAAAAGTGCGGTCGGTTTTACGCAAGGATTTTCATTTTACACAAAATCCAAAACGAAAATTTGCTGTCGATAGCGTGTTTTCCACACAACCTATTATTTTTCCGCAAGTGCGTGATAATTGTACCACTTCCGCTACCATGAACTGTGCCAATGGATTCGGTGCGGCAACAATGATTACTGCTACTTTTGGTTTTTTCGCGGTATCACGAGTGCTAGAAAGGTTATCACAAAAATAACAACTAACTTATTTTTCAAAATAAAAAAAGATAGAAATTTAAATGAAAAAAGAGTAACCTACCTTGGTTTTATCTCATTCATATTCCAATAATAGAAGGAAATACAAGACTATGTTAGCTCAACACTTAAAAACTACCGCGATTGCTGCGGCCATTCTTTCTTTTTCTGCTGCGGCCTCGGCCTCTATCGTAACTTCCGTTAAACCTTTAGGTTTTATTGCTTCCTCAATTGCTAATGGTGTCACTGATACCGAAGTGCTAGTACCTGCCGGCGCCTCACCGCACGATTACAGTTTAAAACCTTCCGATGTACAAAAGCTAAAATCTGCTGAAATGCTGATATGGATCGGTGAAGATGTCGATGCTTTCTTAGATAAATCCATTGATGATTTGGATTATAAAAAAGTGTTGACGATCAAAGATATTGCCGCCATTGAACCGTTTTTATTAAAAGGTGAACATCATCACCATCATCATAGCGAAGGCGATGTGCATGAAGATCACGATCATGCACACAAAGGACATGAGCACGCGCATGAAGGTCACGATCACAAACATGAACACGAAGGGCACGAGCACCATCATGATCACGAGCATGAAGATTTGGGTGTGAATTGGCATATTTGGTATTCTCCGGACATTAGCAAAGCGGTAGCACAACGTATTGCTGCGAAATTACTCAAACAATATCCGGAGAAAAAAGATCTCATTGAAAAAAACGTTGCAGAATTTAACCGCACTTTAGATGAACAAAGTGCCAAAATCAAAACACAATTGGCAGATGTCAAAGAGAAAGGCTTCTATGTATTCCATGATGCCTACGGCTATTTCAACAACGCTTACGGTCTAAAACAAACTGGCTATTTCACGATTAATCCGCTAGTTGCACCGGGTGCAAAAACCTTAGCGAAAATTAAAGAAGAAATTGCCGAACATAAAGTGACCTGCTTATTTGCCGAGCCTCAATTTACGCCAAAAGTGATTGAGAGCTTAAGTAAAGGTACTAAAGTGAATGTCGGTCGCCTTGACCCGATGGGAGATGCCGTTAAACTCGGAGCCAATTCTTATGCTGCATTCCTCCAATTTACAGCAGATAGCTATGCACAATGCTTAGCAAAATAATAGAATAAATTTCAAAATAAAGGCACGAAATAATTTCGTGCCTTTATTTTATGAACAATCAAACCGCTTTTATCTGTTCATTTGTATGTTCTTCAACTGAAGAAGCTTGGTCTGTTTCAGCCAAAATATCTGCGGCTTCTTCATTTAACGCTTCAGCATGTTGTGTGGGACGAATAAAAGGTTTTGGCGTCCAATATTTTCTGACCAATTCAGCTGAAAATCCGTGCAAAACCTCTTCATTTAAACGCTCCTGATCTAATTGACGAATGAAAGTAACAACTTCATCAGCCTCAATTTGATCTACACCTAAACGAATTAACGCTTCTCGTCCTAAAAGCAAGGCAGATTCAAAGGTCTCACGAATTTGAAAATCAATACTAAGTTTCACTAAATTGACCGCACTTTGCCGATCATAAGTTCTAGCAAGTACTGGCAATAACGGATATTCATGTTTAATCTGCTCAACAATCAATTCAATACCTTTTGTATCACTAATCCCTAAAATTAAACAAGAGGCTTTTTCTAAACCGCAAGCGCGCAATACATCTAAGCGGGAACCATCGCCGTAGAACACTTTAAAACCAAATTTTGCCGCAGAACGAATGCGTTCAATATTGGCATCAATCACGGTGACTTGAATACCTCGAGCCAACAATGTCTGACAAACAATTTGACTAAAACGTCCAAAACCCAGTACCACAACATTATTTTCAACGCTTTCAATCAAATCAATGCTATCTACATGATCGGTATTTATATTCTCCTTAGTATTTGGCTTTGATAAGCGACGTAGAACTAATACAATTAATGGCGAAAACAACATAGAAATAATCACGGCTGCCGTAAATGTTGCATTTAAACCTGCAGACAGGACACCTGCGGTTGTCGCAGCAGAAAATAAAACGAATGCAAACTCGCCACCATGCGCCATAATTGCCGTACGCCCAATGGCTTCTTTATGGTTTAATAATGTCATACGTGCCACAGCATACACGCTTATAGCCTTCCCTAATATATACAAGAAAACAATACCGAGTAGCCATAACGCATTATGCCAAACTAATGCAAAATCTAATGACATCCCTACGCCCATGAAAAATAGACCTAGCAATAATCCACGAAACGGTTCTATATCAGCTTCTAATTGATGTCGAAAAGCCGATTCAGATAACATTACACCAGCAACAAACGCCCCCATCGCCATAGACAACCCACTGATTTCCATAGCTAATGCAGCCCCAAGTACCACTAGTAAGGCAGCTGCCGTCATCATTTCTCGAATATGTGCCTTCGAAATCATTCGGAAAATCGGATTCATCAGCCATTTACCGGCAGCGACTAATCCTAATACCGCAGCCAATGCCATGCCAATACCTGCCCAGTTGGTAGAATGTGATGCATTATCTGTTTCCGGAGAAAGAAAGGCCACAAATGCCAACAAGGGAACGATAGAAAGGTCTTCAAATAATAATGTGGAAACAACACGCTGGCCTTTAGGCGTTGAACTGATGCCACGCTCTTCCAAAACTTGCATGACAATAGCGGTAGAAGAAAGTGTAAATCCCATCGCCGCAATGAAGGCAATAGGAAGACTGAGATTTAGCAAATGAATACCCGCTAATGTCAATAACACACCACAAAGCCCTACTTGCAGCAAGCCTCGTCCAAAAATCGCCTTACGCATTGCCCATAGACGCTCTGGATGCATTTCCAAACCAATAATAAAAAGAAACATTACAACGCCTAATTCAGCCATGTGAACAATATTGGAGGGGTCTTGAAACAAGCCAAAACCAGAGGGCCCGATCAAACATCCGGCAACTAAATAACCTAATACACTTCCCAACCCAACACGTTTAAAAAGCGGAACAATAGTGACACTGGTGGCCAATAAAACTACCGTTTTTACTAGCTCAGGATTAGATAATTCAGACATCGTAAAACCTTATAAAAAAGAAAGAGAATGGGGAATAGAATGCTATGAATTATACATGATGCTTGTTATAATTTTTCAGGTATTTATCACATAAATTAAGAGGAGAAAAACAATGAAAAATACACTAAAAATAACTGCAGTTGCTGTAATGTCAGCGTTTGTATTAGTGGGTTGTACACAAAATACATCAAAAGGAGATACTCAATTACAGCAACAAGCTGTGCTAGGAATTAACTGGATGCAAGAATCCGGTGAATATGATGCATTGGCCTATCAAGCATTTAATACAGCTAAAGTAGCATTTGATCATGCCAAAGCGAAAAAAGGCAAGAAAAAAGCGGTTGTTGTTGATTTAGACGAAACTATGATCGATAACAGTGCCTATGCTGGCTGGCAAATTCAAAACAATAAACCATTTGATAGCAAAGATTGGACTCGTTGGGTTGATGCTAGAGAATCCAAAGCCATTGCCGGTGCAGTAGAGTTTAATAATTATGTCAATGCCAATAAAGGTAAAATGTTCTATGTCTCTAATCGCAAAGACAGTAATGAAAAAGCCGGTACAATTGATGACATGAAGCGTCTAGGCTTTACCGGTGTTGATGAAAGTTCACTTTATTTGAAAAAAGATAAATCTGCTAAATCTGCCCGTTTCGCCGAAATTGAAAGCCAAGGTTACGATATTGTACTTTATATGGGCGATAACTTAGATGATTTTGGTGACGCTACACATGGAAAATTAAATGCGGATCGTCGTGATTTTGTTGCCAAAAACCAAGCTAAATTCGGTAAAACTTATATTGTTTTACCTAACCCAAATTACGGTGGCTGGGAAGGCGGCCTAGCAAAAGATTATTACAAAGGTGACTCTCAAAGCAAAGTTGATGCACGTTTAAATGTCATCAAGGCATGGAGCGGAAAATAATCCCACGTCTATAAAAACATCCCAAAAACTAACCGCACTTTGAATCTATTCCAAAGTGCGGTTTTCTTTTTCGCTAAATTCCCTTGTTATCTCTCCGTTATCTCTTTAATTGGTAACTTGTCATTCTCTTACTTTTTGCTCTCTTTCTTTGCCTTTAGTCTTTCTTCAACCTTTAACTTAATCCTGTTTATCCGCTTTGCCCAAAAACAAAACCCCCCGATGCATTCACATCAGGGGGCTACATTCAGCTTGGCGGTGACCTACTCTCACATGGGAACATCCCACACTACCATCGGCATTACGGCGTTTCACTTCTGAGTTCGGGATGGAGTCAGGTGGACCCACCGCATTATCGCCGCCAAAATTCGGTCGATGACTTAAAATCCGTCTTCTTTATCTTACTCTCTATCCTTCAAACCAAAACAAGCTGACTCTCAACTTTCTCTCTGTATCATCACCTCTATTCCCGGTGAATCACCTACAGTCTCTCTTTACTCTCTCTTAACTGCTACTCACCCAATTCCGCCCTCATGCCTCAGGTCTCCCCAAAAAACACTTGAGCGTTGTATGGCTAAGCCTCTCGGGCAATTAGTACATGTTAGCTCAATGGCTCGCACCACTTACACACCATGCCTATCTACGTCTTAGTCTTAAACAACCCTTACAGATTTATAATCTGGGAGAACTCATCTCTTGGCAAGTTTCGTGCTTAGATGCTTTCAGCACTTATCTCTTCCGCACTTAGCTACCCGGCAATGCGTCTGGCGACACAACCGGAACACCAGCGGTGCGTCCACTCCGGTCCTCTCGTACTAGGAGCAGCCCCAACCAATTCTCCAACGCCCACGGCAGATAGGGACCGAACTGTCTCACGACGTTCTAAACCCAGCTCGCGTACCACTTTAAATGGCGAACAGCCATACCCTTGGGACCTACTTCAGCCCCAGGATGTGATGAGCCGACATCGAGGTGCCAAACACCGCCGTCGATATGAACTCTTGGGCGGTATCAGCCTGTTATCCCCGGAGTACCTTTTATCCGTTGAGCGATGGCCCTTCCATGCAGAACCACCGGATCACTATGACCTACTTTCGTACCTGCTCGACTTGTCCGTCTCGCAGTTAAGCTTGCTTATACCATTGCACTAACCTGACGATGTCCGACCGTCATTAGCAAACCTTCGTGCTCCTCCGTTACTCTTTGGGAGGAGACCGCCCCAGTCAAACTACCCACCAGACACTGTCCGAGACCACGTTTCGTCATCTTCGTTAGAACATCAAACGTTAAAGGGTGGTATTTCAAGGTCGACTCCAACAATACTGGCGTATCATCTTCATAGTCTCCCACCTATCCTACACATCAAAATTCAATGTTCAGTGTCAAGCTATAGTAAAGGTTCACGGGGTCTTTCCGTCTAGCCGCGGGTACACCGCATCTTCACGGCGATTTCAATTTCACTGAGTCTCGGGTGGAGACAGCCTGGCCATCATTATGCCATTCGTGCAGGTCGGAACTTACCCGACAAGGAATTTCGCTACCTTAGGACCGTTATAGTTACGGCCGCCGTTTACTGGGGCTTCGATCAGGTGCTTCTCTTGCGATTACACCATCAATTAACCTTCCAGCACCGGGCAGGCATCACACCCTATACGTCCACTTTCGTGTTTGCAGAGTGCTGTGTTTTTAATAAACAGTTGCAGCCAGCGGGTCACTTCGACCGGTTCAACCTTCAGGGGTAAACCCTTACAATCTACGCCGGCGCACCTTCTCCCGAAGTTACGGTGCTATTTTGCCTAGTTCCTTCACCCGAGTTCTCTCAAGCGCCTGAGTATTCTCTACCTGACCACCTGTGTCGGTTTTCAGTACGGTTTAGATAAACCTGAAGCTTAGTGGCTTTTCCTGGAAGTGTGGTATCGGTTACTTCAGCTCCGTAGAGCCTCGTCATCATCTCTCAGTGTTAAGGAAGTCCGGATTTGCCTAAACTCCCCACCTACCAACTTAAACGTGCATATCCAACAGCACGCTAACCTAACCTGCTCCGTCCCCACATCGCAGTTTATCCAAGTACGGGAATATTAACCCGTTTCCCATCGACTACGCTTTTCAGCCTCGCCTTAGGGGCCGACTCACCCTGCCCCGATTAACGTTGGACAGGAACCCTTGGTCTTCCGGCGAACGGGTTTTTCACCCGTTTTATCGTTACTTATGTCAGCATTCGCACTTGTGATACGTCCAGCAGCCCTCTCGAGCCACCTTCTTCCGCTTACACAACGCTCCCCTACCCAACAGTATTGCTACTGATGCCGCAGCTTCGGTGCTATATTTGAGCCCCGTTACATCTTCCGCGCAGGCCGACTCGACTAGTGAGCTATTACGCTTTCTTTAAATGATGGCTGCTTCTAAGCCAACATCCTAGCTGTCTAAGCCTTCCCACTTCGTTTCCCACTTAATATAGACTTTGGGACCTTAGCTGGCGGTCTGGGTTGTTTCCCTCTCCACGACGAACGTTAGCACCCGCCGTGTGTCTCCTGAGTATCACTCTTCGGTATTCGCAGTTTGCATCGGGTTGGTAATCCGGGATGGACCCCTAGCCGAAACAGTGCTCTACCCCCGAAGGTGTCCACTCAAGGCTCTACCTAAATAGATTTCGGGGAGAACCAGCTATCTCCCGGTTTGATTGGCCTTTCACCCCCAGCCACAAGTCATCCGCTAATTTTTCAACATTAGTCGGTTCGGTCCTCCAGTTAGTGTTACCCAACCTTCAACCTGCCCATGGCTAGATCACCGGGTTTCGGGTCTATACCTTGCAACTACTCGCCCAGTTAAGACTCGGTTTCCCTTCGGCTCCCCTATTCGGTTAACCTCGCTACAAAATATAAGTCGCTGACCCATTATACAAAAGGTACGCAGTCACCCTTTCAGGCTCCCACTGCTTGTACGTACAAGGTTTCAGGTTCTATTTCACTCCCCTCACCGGGGTTCTTTTCGCCTTTCCTTCACAGTACTGGTTCACTATCGGTCAATCAGGAGTATTTAGCCTTGGAGGATGGTCCCCCCATCTTCAAACAGGATATCACGTGTCCCGCCTTACTTGTCGTTAGCTTAGTACCATAACCTGGACTTCGAGTACGGGGCTATCACCCTGTGTCGCCAAGCTTCCCAGCTTGTTCCTCTGCCTCTGTCATTATCACTAACAGGCTCCTTCGCGTTCGCTCGCCGCTACTAACGAAATCTCGGTTGATTTCTTTTCCTCGGGGTACTTAGATGTTTCAGTTCTCCCGGTTCGCCTCATTATCCTATGGATTCAGATAATGATAGTGGGTTCTTCACCCACTGGGTTTCCCCATTCGGACATCTTGGATTAAACGCCTCTTATCGACTCATCCAAGCTTTTCGCAGATTAGCACGTCCTTCTTCGCCTCTGATTGCCAAGGCATCCACCTTGTACGCTTTGTCACTTAACCATACAACCTCAAGTATTCTTATGATTAACTCAACCTTATGATTAACTCAACCTCATGAACTTAACATTAAATTGAAAATCCACTTAAAATCACAACATTGAATCGAAAAACACTTAACGCCGCTAAGCAGTAACAGTTAATTTATTAAGAGTAATCACCTTTTATCAATCACTCTCACTCAGACTTTCTTGAAAGTCTCGTTTTCAGCTTGTTTCCGGTTTGTTAAAGAACAGGTTTTTATAAAGAAGTTTGTTTCTTTATCATCATAGTTAAATTTATTGACTTGATATCTTTACGCCTACCTATTTGGACCACAAATAACGTATCTACTTTAAGTAAAGAAGATAAGTATGGTATTTTTAATAATACGTATGCAATAAACTTAACTATGACGATATTGGTGGAGATAAGCGGGTTCGAACCGCTGACCTCCTGCGTGCAAGGCAGGCGCTCTCCCAGCTGAGCTATATCCCCAATCATATCCTTTGGCTTTCACTCACACATAGTGCTTTTGATATATTGAAAGTTAATTCACAATGAAATTAACCAACCAAACTCACCAGTCTAAGTGGTGGGTCTGAGTGGACTTGAACCACCGACCTCACCCTTATCAGGGGTGCGCTCTAACCACCTGAGCTACAGACCCAACAGGATTTCTTGTCTTCTATAGTGTTCTGGCTCTGTCTACAATCATCAGCCAAACTGTGTGGACACTTAAGTTCGTCTTTCGGTAAGGAGGTGATCCAACCGCAGGTTCCCCTACGGTTACCTTGTTACGACTTCACCCCAGTCATGAATCATACCGTGGTAAACGCCCCCCTTGCGGTTAAGCTATCTACTTCTGGTACAACCCACTCCCATGGTGTGACGGGCGGTGTGTACAAGGCCCGGGAACGTATTCACCGCGACATTCTGATTCGCGATTACTAGCGATTCCGACTTCATGGAGTCGAGTTGCAGACTCCAATCCGGACTTAGACGTACTTTCTGAGATTCACTCCACCTCGCGGCTTCGTCGCCCTCTGTATACGCCATTGTAGCACGTGTGTAGCCCTACTCGTAAGGGCCATGATGACTTGACGTCATCCCCACCTTCCTCCGGTTTATCACCGGCAGTCTCCTTTGAGTTCCCGACCAAATCGCTGGCAACAAAGGATAAGGGTTGCGCTCGTTGCGGGACTTAACCCAACATTTCACAACACGAGCTGACGACAGCCATGCAGCACCTGTCTCATGGTTCCCGAAGGCACTCTCATATCTCTACAAGATTCCATGGATGTCAAGAGTAGGTAAGGTTCTTCGCGTTGCATCGAATTAAACCACATGCTCCACCGCTTGTGCGGGCCCCCGTCAATTCATTTGAGTTTTAACCTTGCGGCCGTACTCCCCAGGCGGTCGATTTATCACGTTAGCTACGGGCACCAAGCTCAAAGCACAATCCCCAAATCGACAGCGTTTACAGCGTGGACTACCAGGGTATCTAATCCTGTTTGCTCCCCACGCTTTCGCACATGAGCGTCAGTACATTCCCAAGGGGCTGCCTTCGCCTTCGGTATTCCTCCACATCTCTACGCATTTCACCGCTACACGTGGAATTCTACCCCTCCCTAAAGTACTCTAGACCCCCAGTCTGAAATGCAATTCCCAGGTTAAGCCCGGGGATTTCACACCTCACTTAAAAGTCCGCCTGCGTGCCCTTTACGCCCAGTTATTCCGATTAACGCTCGCACCCTCCGTATTACCGCGGCTGCTGGCACGGAGTTAGCCGGTGCTTCTTCTGTGATTAACGTCAATTTGTTGCGCTATTAACACAACAACCTTCCTCGTCACCGAAAGAACTTTACAACCCGAAGGCCTTCTTCATTCACGCGGCATGGCTGCGTCAGGGTTGCCCCCATTGCGCAATATTCCCCACTGCTGCCTCCCGTAGGAGTCCGGGCCGTGTCTCAGTCCCGGTGTGGCTGGTCATCCTCTCAGACCAGCTAGAGATCGTCGGCTTGGTAGGCCATTACCCCACCAACTACCTAATCCCACTTGGGTTCATCCTATGGCATGTGGCCCGAAGGTCCCACACTTTCATCTCCCGATTCTACGCGGTATTAGCGACAGTTTCCCGTCGTTATCCCCCTCCATAAGCCAGATCCCCAAGCATTACTCACCCGTCCGCCACTCGTCAGCATAAGTACAAGTACTTACCTGTTACCGTTCGACTTGCATGTGTTAAGCCTGCCGCCAGCGTTCAATCTGAGCCATGATCAAACTCTTCAATTCAAAAAGTTTAATCGCTCAATACTGCTGACTTAATTAATCTATCTATAAATAAACGAATCTTCGTAGCACTATTCAGTTCAATTTTAAAATTCTTTTAAAAACGAATCTTCAAGTGCCCACACAGTTTGTCTGATTGATTGTTAAAGAACAAAAAACGACGCGCTGTTTAGTGCTTTACAACGGCGCGTCGTTGTGGGGGCGTATTATAGGCTTTTATCCAGACCTTGCAACCCCTTTTTGTGATTTTTTGCAAAATATTTTTCGATTGATTATTTTTTATCAAATTCGCACAAAATTTCGCTATCAATATCCAGTAAACTTAATTTTTCAAAACCCAATGAATGAATACGTTGTAATAAGCTATCTTCTTTTACAAGCGGCTTGGTACAAAACACTTGAGAATTCATTTGATTTTTTGACCGCACTTTTACCTCTTTTAGTAAGGATTTCACCCGTTTTGCAATTGCTACGCCAGAATCAATAAAATACTTAACTTGCGGTAAACATTGCTGAATTTCAGATTTGATAAGCGGGAAATGCGTACAGCCCAGTACGACAGCGTCTAAATCAGGTATATTTTCCCATTCACTCAATTCTACTTTTATCTCATTTAAATCAATAGGATAACCATGCAACTTGTGTTCGGCCAATTCCACTAATTTTGTACTACCAATTTTCTCAACCTGACAAAAAGAGGCATATTTATCAATTAAATCAGATAAATATTGACGTTTTACCGTTCCCTTAGTGGCAAGCAATCCGATATGCTTAGTTTGCGTTTGTTCTGCCGCAGGTTTAATCGCAGGTACCGTACCAACAATAGGAATGGAAAAATGTTTACGCAATACCGGCAAAACCACCGTACTTGCCGTATTACAGGCGATAACAATAAGATCTAAAGGATACATGTTGTCGATACATTGGCAAATTTTTAACGTACGCTCAACAATGCCTTCTTCAGGCTTTTCAGAATAGGGAAAAAACGCATTATCGAAACAGTAGAGGTAATGACAATCGGGGAGTAATTTCTGTACTTCTTGATAAACACTTAAGCCGCCAACGCCGGAATCAAAAAAAAGGAGCGTAGGTTTGGGTAGGGTCACCATAATAACTTTAATTAAATATTATTTCTTCTTTGCCTGTTCTTCGGCACGTTTCCGACGAATTTCTTTCGGATCGGCGAGTAACGGACGATAAATTTCAATACGATCGCCGTCTTTTAATTGATCGGTGAGTTTTACCGGACGACTGAAAATACCGATTTTGTTATTGCGTAAATCAATATCGGTAAATTGCTGTAATATTCCTGATTGCAAAATAGCGGTTTGTACCATCGTGCCTTCATCTACACTAAAAGATTTTAGATAATGATAATCAGGAAATGCATAAGCAATTTGAATTTTAATCTTATCAACCATAAATTTGTTTTGCTCTCTGTTTAAAGGCATCAATCATTTTATTGGTTAAATGAGTAAAGATCTGACCGAACGCAAATGCAACCAATGGATTAGAAAATTCAAATTCTAAATAGAGCTGAATTTGACAGCTTGTTTCATCTAATTCAACAAACCGCCATTCGCCTTGTAAAAATTTGAATGGGCCATCGACCAATTGCATCTTAATAGATTGATTCTCCACCATTGTATTACAGGTAGTGAACTTTTGTCGAATACCCGCCTTACTTATTTCTAATTCTCCAGTTAATTGCACCGCACTTTTTGTTAAAGTTCTACTGCCAACACAACCGGGAAGAAATTCGGGATAGCGTTCATAATTGTTCACAAGTTGGTATATTTGGGCTGCACTGTAAGCAACCAGTGCTGATTGGTTAACGGTAGTCATGTCAAGGTAAATTTCTTTGTCGAAAAACGTGGTGTATTATAAAGGAAATTGTGTAAAAACATTAAGGAATAAATATGAATTGGGTGTGGTTTGCGATCGGTTCCGCATTTTTTGCCGGGTTAACCGCCATTTTGGGAAAATTAGGTGTGGAAGGATTGAATAGTAATTTGGCCACATTTATTCGTACTGTGGTGATTTTATTTGTTGTGATGGCCATTATTTCAATGCGAAATGAGTGGCAGTTACCGCAACATATTGTGGCTAAGCCGGTGATTTTTTTAATTCTATCAGGCATAGCAACAGGTCTTTCTTGGCTGTGTTATTATCGTGCGTTACAACTTGCCCCTGCGTCTTGGGTGGCGCCGATTGATAAACTCAGTGTGGTTATTGCCATTATTTTAGGAATAACCGTATTAGGTGAGCCTATCAGCGCAAAATTGTTGATTGGTGCAGGCTTGATTTTATCCGGCGTGTTGGTGTTGGCGTTTTAAAAAATACCCGAAAAAACGACCGCACTTTTCATTTTTTTCGCTATTCTCAAGCAAAAAAATAGCTCCTAAAAAGGAGCTATTTTTATCGTTGAAACTCAGGATTAGCCTTTGTAGTTGTAAACGTGAGCAACTAAGTCTAATACTTTGTGAGAGTAACCGGTTTCGTTATCGTACCAAGATACAAGTTTCACGAATGTGTCGGTTAATGCAATACCTGCAGCAGCGTCAAACACAGAAGTGAGTGAGCAACCGTTGAAGTCGGTAGAAACTACTGCATCTTCAGTGTAGCCTAAAACGCCTTTCATTTCGTTTTCGGAGGCGCGTTTTAATTCCGCACAGATTTCCGCGTAAGTTGCAGGTTTTTCAAGGTTAACGGTTAAGTCAACAACAGACACGTTTGGAGTTGGAACACGGAACGCCATACCGGTTAATTTGCCGTTTAATGCAGGAATAACTTTACCTACAGCTTTGGCTGCACCGGTAGAAGATGGGATGATGTTTTGTGCCGCACCACGACCACCGCGCCAGTCTTTTGCAGATGGACCGTCAACAGTTTTTTGTGTTGCTGTGGTTGCGTGAACAGTGGTCATTAAACCGTCTTTGATACCGAATTTGTCGTTGATAACTTTTGCTAATGGCGCTAAACAGTTAGTTGTACAAGACGCGTTAGAAACGATGTCTTGGCCTTTATAAGCATCAAAGTTTACACCACGTACGAACATTGGTGTGCTGTCTTTGGATGGACCGGTTAAAACAACTTTTTTCGCACCGGCAGTGATGTGTTTACGAGCTGTTTCGTCAGTTAAGAATAAACCAGTTGCTTCAACTGCAACATCAACACCGATTGCACCCCAGTTAAGGTTAGCTGGATCACGTTCAGCAGTAACGCGGATAGTTTTGCCGTTTACCACTAGGTTGCCGTCTTTTACTTCAACTGTGCCATCGAAACGACCGTGAGTTGAATCATATTTTAACATGTAAGCCATGTATTCAACGTCGATTAAGTCGTTGATACCGACTACTTCGATGTCATCACGATGTTGTGCTGCACGAAATACGATACGGCCGATACGACCAAAACCATTGATACCAATTTTAATTGCCATAAGATTTCACCTTATATTTTTAAGTTAAACGAAAAGGTTAAATAAATAGAAGTGGATGTTTGATTTCCATCTACCAATTTCGAGGGGGATTATAACATGCTTTCTTGAATTTGAGAATGTATCTCTTTTGGGGATGAACAAAAAAACATGATAGTTCACCGAATAAAAAAATTCTGTAAAAAATGACCGCACTTTTGCTGATTTTTTATTAACTTAGGGGCATAATAGCGAAAATCATTAACGAGAGAATCATTATGTTACAAGGCAATTTATACATCATTTCCGCGCCAAGTGGGGCCGGCAAATCTTCATTAATTAGCGCATTATTAAAAAGAGCCAACAGCCATAAAATGATGGTTTCCGTATCTCATACGACCAGACCGCCCCGCCCTGGTGAACAAGAAGGTGTACATTATTATTTTGTGTCCCATAGCGAATTTGAAGACCTCATCGCACGACATGCGTTTTTAGAATATGCCAAAGTGTTTGGTGGCAATTATTACGGCACTTCTTTGTTTGCTATTGAGGAAAATTTAGCCAAAGGTATTGATGTGTTTTTAGATATTGACTGGCAAGGCGCACAACAAATTCGTAAAAAGGTAGCGGGCGTAAAAAGCATTTTTATTCTGCCGCCGTCATTAAGTGAGTTGGAAAAGCGCTTAATCGGACGCGGACAAGACTCCGCAGAAGTGATTGCCGACCGCATGGAAAAAGCCATGAGCGAAATTTCCCATTATGATGAGTACGATTATGTGATTGTGAATGATGATTTCGAACAGGCACTCTTTGATTTGCAAGCAATTTTGCGTGCCGAACGTTTAACACTAAGTCACCAACAACAAGAAAATAAAGGCTTAATTGAACAATTACTGGCAAATTAAGGGTAGTTTTAGTATCATACTGCCCTTTTAGATTCATTAGATTTAGCAAACTGGAGTAATTTATGGCTCGTGTAACCGTGCAAGATGCAGTAGAAAAAATTGGTAACCGTTTTGATTTAATTTTAACTGCGGCTCGTCGTGCAAGACAATTGCAGTTACATACCCGCGAACCGTTGGTGCCGGAAGATAACGATAAGCCAACTGTTATCGCGTTGCGTGAAATTGAGAAAGGTTTAATTAACAATGAAATTTTAGATGCGCAAGAACGCCAAGAACATTTGGCGCATGAGCGTGTTGAAGTGAGCGCCGTTTCTTTGTTGTCCGAGTAAAGTGCGGTTAATATTTACAACGTTTTTAGTCAGTTGGGTGTGTTTTGTATCTATTCGAAGGCTTAAATCATATTATTCAGGAATACTTACCGCCTGAACAAGTTGAATTAGTTAAACGTGCATTTGTGATTGCCCGCGATGCACACGAAGGACAGTCTCGCTCTAGTGGCGAACCTTATATCACCCACCCTGTCGCCGTAGCGTCCATTATTGCCGGGATGCGTTTGGATCATGAGGCAGTAATGGCGGCTTTATTACATGATGTAATTGAAGACACGCCTTATACAGAAGAACAACTGAAAGGCGAATTCGGTGCTAGTGTCGCTGAAATCGTTGAAGGCGTTTCTAAATTAGATAAGCTCAAATTTCGTACCCGTCAAGAAGCTGAGGTCGCCAATTTCCGTAAGATGATCTTGTCAATGACCAAGGATATTCGCGTCGTGCTGATAAAACTTGCCGACCGAACCCATAATATGCGTACCTTAAGCGCATTACGTCCTGATAAACGTCGTCGAATTGCCAAAGAAACCCTCGAAATTTACGCCCCACTTGCTCATCGTTTAGGCATTGAACATATCAAAAATGAGCTTGAGGATTTGGGCTTTGAGGCGATGCATCCCCAACGTTATGCTGTGCTGCAAAAAGTCGTGCAAATCGCACGTGGCAATCGTAAAGACATGATTGAACGTATTTCTGCAGAAATTAAAGGGCGATTAGAAGATGTGGGCATTCAAGCGCGAGTCTTTGGGCGTGAGAAGCATCTCTATGCCATTTATCAAAAAATGCGCTTAAAAGATCAACAATTTCATTCTATTATGGACATTTACGCGTTCCGTACTGTTGTGAATAATGTGGATACTTGCTATCGCGTTTTAGGACAAATGCACAGCCTTTATAAACCACGTCCGGGGCGGGTTAAGGATTATATTGCGGTGCCGAAAGCTAATGGCTATCAATCCTTACATACCTCTATGATCGGCCCGCATGGTGTGCCTGTTGAAGTGCAAATTCGCACAGAAGAAATGGATCAAATGGCGGAAATGGGCGTAGCCGCACATTGGGCATATAAACAAGGCGGGAAAAATGATAGTACGCCGGCGCAAATTCGCGCTCAACGTTGGCTACAAAGTTTGGTAGAACTGCAACAAAGTGCGGGTAATTCTTTCGAATTTATCGAAAGCGTGAAATCCGAATTTTTCCCGAAAGAAATTTACGTGTTTACGCCAAAAGGTCGTATTGTGGAATTACCGAAAGGGGCTACTCCGGTAGATTTTGCATATGCAGTACATACCGACGTGGGTAAAAATTGTGTGGCGGCTAATGTCGATCGCAAACCATACCCATTATCCCAAGCTTTAGAATCCGGACAGACAATTGATATTTTAACCTCACCCAATGCGCGTCCGAATGTGGCTTGGTTAAATTTTGTAGTTACCGCAAAAGCCCGTTCCAGTATCCGCCATGCATTAAAAGATTTACGCCGCGATGAAGCTATTGAGTCGGGCAGACGCCAATTAGCGCATGCTTTAAGCCCGCTAAAACTGGAAGAACTTAATCTAGAATTCACTCAAAATGTATTAACCGATCTCAAATTAGCTAGCCTTAATGATTTATTTATGGAAATCGGTTTGGGCAATCAAATGAGTACGGTAATTGCACATCGTTTGTTGGGAGAATCTATCGAAATCGACACTGATGGTAATCCGGATAACAATGCAACTCCATTAGAAATTAAAGGTAATGGCGGTTTATTAACCACCTTTGCGCAATGTTGTCATCCTGTGCCGGGCGATCCGATTATTGCATATGCCAGCCCGGGCAAAGGCTTGGTCATTCACCACGAATTGTGTTCTAATTTGAAAAACCGCAAAGATGATCCTAAACATTATATGTCTGTGGATTGGGAAAAAAGCGATACGCAAATTGAATTTGAGACCGAATTGCGTATTGAAATGATTAACCAACAAGGTACTTTGCCACATTTGATGTCCACCATTTCTTCCATGGACAGCAATATTCAAAGCATTTGGACGGAAGAACAGGAAGGCCGTTTATATCAAATTATCGTGTTATTAACGGTAAAAGATATTAAACACTTGGCAAATATCATCCGTAAAATCAAACAGATGCCTGAATTGATTCACATTGAACGTAACATCAATCAATAATGCACGCCCAATTATTAGATGCCATTCCACTCACTGCCATCTCCGGTGTTGGGGCTGTAATTGCAGAAAAACTAGGCAAAGTGGGCATTTTAAATCTGCAAGATCTTCTATTTCATCTTCCTCTGCGTTATGAAGATCGTACCCGCATCACCCCCATCATTGATCTCCGACCTGAACAATATGCCACTATAGAAGGTGTAGTGCAAAGCACGGAAGTGCAATTTGGACGCCGTCCAATGTTAATGACATACCTGTCTGACGGCTCAGCAAAACTCGCGTTACGTTTTTTTAATTTTAACGCCGGGATGAAAAACAGTTTACAACCGGGGGCAAGGGTAAAAGCCTTTGGTGAGGTGCGTCGTGGGCGTTTTATGGCAGAAATGCACCATCCTGAATATCAAATTATTCATGACAATAAACCTTTGGTTTTGTCGGAAACGTTAACGCCGATTTATCCTACAACCGAAGGTTTAAAGCAAACTTCTTTGCGTAAACTCATCGCTCAGGCTCTACAGGTGTTGGAAAAAACACCATTAGCGGAATTATTGCCAACGGAGTTTAACCCACACCCTTTTGATCTCAAGTCAGCAATTCAGTTTTTACACAATCCGCCACCGGATGTTTCGTTGGAGACGTTAGAAGAGGGGAAGCACCCAGCCCAACAGCGCCTCATTTTTGAGGAATTGCTGGCGTATAATTTAGCTATGCAAAAAGTGCGGTCAGGAATTCAGGAGAATTTTGCAGAACCATTACGTGCGCAATCGGATTTAAAACAACGCTTTTTAGCACAATTACCTTTCACACCGACCCATGCACAATTGCGCGTTACCCAAGATATTGAACAGGATTTGCAGCAAAATTATCCTATGATGCGCTTGGTGCAGGGCGATGTAGGCTCCGGTAAAACATTGGTCGCCGCATTAGCGGCGTTGACGGCAATTGATAATGGTAAACAAGTGGCGTTAATGGCTCCAACAGAAATTTTAGCCGAACAGCATGCCACAAATTTCCGCCGTTGGTTTGAGCCGCTTGGCATTGATGTCGGTTGGCTGGCCGGCAAAGTCAAAGGTAAACAACGCACTGCTGAATTAGAACGGATTAAAAACAGCCATGTACAAATGGTGGTCGGGACGCACGCCCTATTTCAAGACGAAGTTGCATTTCATAATCTGAGTTTGGTCATTGTGGATGAACAACATCGTTTTGGCGTACACCAACGTTTAATGTTGCGTGAAAAAGGCAACCAAGCAGGCGTTTATCCTCATCAGCTTATTATGACCGCCACGCCGATTCCACGCACATTGGCCATGACTGTATATGCCGATTTGGACACCTCAATTATTGACGAGCTACCGCCCGGACGTACGCCAATAACAACAATTGCTATCTCTGAAGATCGTCGTGCCGACATTATTGAGCGGGTTAACCAGGCTTGTACAGAAGAAAAGCGGCAGGCTTATTGGGTCTGTACCTTGATTGATGAGTCAGAAGTATTGGAAGCGCAAGCCGCCGAAGCGGTTGCTGAAGATCTTCGTAAAATCCTACCGCACTTACGTATCGGTCTGGTACACGGGCGAATGAAGCCTGCTGAAAAACGAGAAATTATGCAAGAGTTTAAGGATGCTAATTTGGATTTACTGGTCGCGACGACAGTGATTGAAGTGGGCGTCGATGTGCCAAATGCCAGTTTAATGATTATTGAAAATGCCGAACGCCTAGGGTTATCGCAACTTCACCAATTACGCGGTCGGGTTGGGCGTGGCACCACAGCTTCTTTTTGCGTACTAATGTATAAACCGCCATTAGGTAAAATTTCGCAGAAACGCCTGCAGGTAATGCGGGACACGCAAGATGGCTTTGTCATTTCGGAAAAAGATTTAGAAATTCGAGGACCGGGCGAAGTGCTTGGCACTAAACAAACAGGCATTACCGAATTTAAAGTAGCAAATTTAATGCGAGATCGTAAAATGTTACCGACCGTGCAGTTTTATGCCAAACAACTCGTACAAAAATATCCACAGCAGGCAGAATTGCTCATTCGTCGCTGGCTGAATAATCGAGAGATTTATAGCAATGCCTAATTCCATTTTTCCCCGTTTACAATGGCATGAAGAACAGGTTTTGCAGACCATGCAGATTCCATTAACCGTTCAAAGTTGGTTATTTGAAAAAGGCTCGTTAACAGCAAGATTAAAGCAAGTCTGCCAACAGTTTGATGTTAAAGTGCAGTCTGAGAAATGGATAGAAAAAATATTTGAAAATGAGACCGCACTTTTGCCGAATAAGCCCTACTGGTGTCGAGAAGTCTTGTTATATGGTGATAACAGTCAGTGGGTTGCTGCACGCACATTAATTTCATATGAACTGCTGAAATCTCATCAAAATTTGTTACAATTAGGCACGAAACCTATTGGTGAATGGCTTTTTACTCAAGCGCTTCAACGGCAAAAAATTCAGTGGGCATTTGATTACCAAACTCAATATTATGCCCGTCGCTCTTTGATTTTCATTCAGCAAGTACCATTGTTGATTAGTGAAATCTTTCTGGAGCAAAGTTTATTTTCTGAAATTAATTAAAGAAACTTGTCTGTTATATAAAAAATCTTTCCAGATACACTGATTCATATATAACTAAGGAATATACATGAGTAACTATTGTTTACCTCCCGAAATAACGCCGGAAATCTTTTTACGTGATTACTGGCAAAAAAAACCATTACTCATTCGTAACGGCCTACCTGAAATTATCGATGAGCTTGATGCATCGGAAATTATGAATTTAGCGCAGTCAGAAGATGTTACCGCGCGTCTAATAAAGCAACATTCTGAAGACAACTGGGAGTTATTTACCAGCCCGTTTGACTTAGATGACTTTGAAAATTTACCTGATAGATGGTCTATTCTGATCCAAAATTTGGAACAGTGGTCACCGACATTGGGCAGTTTATGGAACAAATTTGGTTTCATCCCGCAATGGCAACGTGATGACATCATGGTTTCCATGGCGCCGGATGGCGGCTCAGTCGGCAAGCATTATGATGAATATGATGTATTTTTGGTGCAAGCATATGGTCATCGTCGTTGGCAGTTGGGTAAATGGTGTGATCCGTCAACCGAATTCAAGCCGAATCAACCAATTCGTATTTTTGATGACATGGGTGAGTTGATTTTTGATGAAGTATTGGCACCGGGTGATGTGCTGTATGTACCATCCCGCTTATCGCACTATGGTGTTGCACAAGGTGACAGTTTAACGTTCTCCTTCGGTTTACGTTATCCAAATGCGACAGATTTAATTGAAAATCTTAGCGAAAATTTGCGTCATCCAAATTTAGAAACTAACGAATTAGCGATTCCGTTCCGCTTAAATCCAAACGTACAGAAAACCGGTAAACTGGATCCGCAAATGGTTCAACAGCTAAAACAGCAGTTCTTACAGCAGCTGTCTGAGTCTGAGCAATTTGATCAGTTATTCCAACAAACCGTTGCAACCACAGTCAGTCGCAGACGTTACGACCTTTGGGAAATGCCGGAAATGGCAGATCCTAGTGATGTTCTTGATGCTTTCGAAAGCGGTGCAACATTGGTTCAAGATAATAACTGCAAACTGCTTTACACCGAAAGCCCATTGCGCGTTTATGCTAACGGCGAATGGATGGACGAACTCACTGATACCGAAGTGGAAATCTTAAAACAATTAGCCGATGGCGAAGCGGTTGATTATGCGTTTTTAACCCGTTTAATTGAAAATGCCGAAGATAAACAAGCCGCTTTGGATATTTTAATCGATAGCATTTGCAACTGGCTGGATGATGCTTTGGTGTTGTTACACGAGAAGGTGAATGAAGTCGACTGGTAATATTTATTCTGTCAGCCAACTCAATCAATCCGTGCGATTAATGTTGGAAAATCAACTGGGGCCTGTTTGGCTGACCGGTGAAATTTCCAACTTTAGCCAACCGGTTTCCGGTCACTGGTATTTAAGTCTAAAAGACGAAAACGCCCAAGTGCGTTGCGCCATGTTTCGTATGAAAAATATGCGTGTGGGATTTCGTCCGACCAACGGAATGCAAGTGTTGGTGCATGCCAATGTAACGTTGTATGAGCCTCGCGGTGATTATCAACTGATTATTGAAAGCATGCACTTGGCCGGTGAAGGTTTATTAATGCAGCAATTTGAAGCATTAAAATTGAAGCTGGCGACAGAAGGGTTATTTGCACAACATCTCAAAAAAAACCTACCGCACTTTAGTAAAGCGGTAGGTATTATCACGTCAAAAACCGGGGCGGCATTGCAGGATATTTTACATATTTTGCAACGTCGTGATCCGAGTCTTCAGATTGTTATTTATCCAACGGCCGTACAAGGCAAAGATGCGGCGGTCGAAATCGCGCAGATGATCGAATTGGCCAATCGGCGCCAAGAAGTAGATGTACTGATCGTTGGCCGTGGCGGAGGTTCATTGGAAGATTTATGGTGTTTCAATGAAGAAATTGTGGCTCGTGCTATTTTTCATTCTAATCTTCCGGTGATTAGCGCCGTAGGGCATGAAACCGATGTCACCATTGCGGATTTTGTTGCCGATTTACGTGCTCCAACCCCCTCTGCCGCGGCAGAATTGGTTCGTCGGAATCAAACGGAATTACTGCAACAGCTTCAATATCACCGACAACGTATCGAAATTGCGTTGGATCGTCTATTTGTGGAGAAACAACAGATACTACGGCATCTGTCTTTGCGCTTGCAAAATCAACATCCTCAGGCACAACTCCGCATTCAGCAACAGCTAATCACACAGTTAAGCCATCGATTGCAACAAAGCTTACGTCATCATTGCCAAAAAACATCGGAAAATCTGACCACACTTTCGACGCGGTTGTATAAAAACCCGCTACCATTACGTATACAACAACACGAACAACAACTCTCTCAGCTAAAAGTGCGGTTAAATTCCCAAATGAATTTAACCCTAGGTCTTCAACAAAAACAGTTAGCACATCTGTGTGGTAAGTTGGATAGTTTAAGCCCGTTAAAAGTTTTAGCACGTGGCTACTCTATTACACAAAACCAACAAAATTTGACGATTCGTTCGATCAAAGAAGTGAATGTTGGTGAGCAAATCAGAACCCGATTGGCCGACGGGGAAATTATCAGCCAAATCAGTCGATTAGAGAAAACATAAAAGATTATTTTTTATGTTTTTCTAAAGAGCGGTGTAAAATTTTAACGTTTTTGCCTTTATCTTGGAAATATCTTCCCAACTGTTCGGCAATATAAACTGAGCGATGCTTGCCACCGGTACACCCAATAGCAATCGTTAAATAGCTACGATTGTTTTGTTCTAGCAAAGGCAACCAAGTTTCAATATAAGAACGGGTTAAATAAATAAACTGATGTACGTCATTATGTTTATTTAAAAATTCTGCGACCGGTTCATCTAAGCCTGTCATAGGACGCAAAGCGTGGTTCCAATGCGGATTCGGTAAGAAGCGAACATCAAACACATAGTCCGCATCAAGCGGAATACCATATTTAAAACCGAAAGACTCCACCACAATCTTCAACTCAGTGTCAGAGTGGCCACGCAAAAACTCGCGCAAATGTTCCGCTAATTCATGGGTAGATAAAGAGCCCGTATCAATAATCAAATTGGCTTGTTGAATCAAAGGTTCAAGATGCTTTGTTTCTTCTTCAATGGCGGATTCAAGAGAAAGATCTTTGGTGGAAAGCGGATGCAAGCGACGGGAATCACTGTAGCGGCGAACTAAGGTGCTGTTATTGGCATCTAAGAAAATAATTTTGACATTGTGCTGTTGCTGAATATCGTTAATAGTATTTTCCAATACTTGTGGAGAAGTGGGTAAATTGCGAATATCCAAACTAATCGCCACGGCCGACTGGTTAACAGACAGAATTTCAATCAGTTTCGGTAGTAAATCCAATGGCAAATTATCTACGCAATAATAACCCATATCTTCTAACGCTCTTAACGCTACGGATTTACCTCCGCCCGAACGACCACTAATGATGATAATTTCCATAATGTTTCTCAATTATTCAACTTATTCTTCCGAACCGCCCTGCATTGATATTGACGTCTCTGTCTCTGCCGGTTCTACCTGCACAACCTCGCATTGATCATAATGCAAAAAAATTTGCCAAATTTCATCCGCACTTTTGGCAGCACGCAATTGCTTACACAATGATTTATCCGTTAAATGTTCAGCTAATGTCGGAAGACAGCGCACATAGTCGCCACACATATTTTCAGGAATCAATACTGCAAAAATCAAATCAACATCCCGTTTATCAGCAGCATCGTAATCAATGGGAGTTTCCAATTGAATAAATACACCAACGGATTTTGTACCTTGTGGCAAGCGATCTTTTGGCATCGCTACGCCACCGCCTAAACCGGAGTTGCCTAATTTTTCACGGTTAAATAAACAATCAAAACAGCATTGTTCCCCATTTTCCATTTGCAGTTGTTCTTCCACAATACGCGCAATAGATTCAAACACGCGTTTTTTGCTAGAAGAAATCATTCCCTGGCGAATGGTCTGAGGTGTTAATAATTCGGTAAATTTCATAAGCTACAGTTGGAAATCGGCACCTAAATATACGTCTTTTACCAATTTGTTATTCATAATTTCGGTTGGCGTTCCTGTGGCAATCATTTTACCGGAACTCACAATATAAGCGCGTTCACATACATCCAGCGTCTCCCGCACATTGTGATCGGTGATCAGCACACCCAAACCACGATCGCGCAAGTCTTTGATAATTTTCTTAATATCAATCACCGAAATAGGGTCGACGCCAGCAAAAGGTTCGTCCAATAAAATAAACTTCGGATTCGCAGCCAATGCACGAGCGATTTCCACACGACGACGTTCACCACCGGATAATGATTGGCCCAAATTGTCTCGAATATGACCAATATTGAACTCATCAATCAACTCATCTGCACGCTCGCGACGTTGAAGTGCGGTCAAATCTTTCCGTATTTCTAATACAGCCATTAAATTTTCATACACGCTTAAGCGACGAAAAATAGACGCCTCTTGTGGCAAATAGCCCACGCCTTTTTGTGCTCGATTATGCATTGGCAACAAACTAATGTCCTCATCGTCAATTCGAATTTTGCCTTGATCATGATTCACCAAGCCAACGACCATATAGAAAGTCGTCGTTTTTCCGGCCCCATTAGGCCCAAGCAAACCGACAATTTCACCGGAATTTACGGTTAAACTAACATCAGAAACCACTTGGCGTTTTTTATAGCTTTTCGCTAAATTTTCAGCATACAGAATCGCCATTTTTCACCCTATTTCTTGCCTTTGGCATCATTTAATTGACTTGGAATTAATACGGTTTTCACGCGGGAGCCGGAAGAGCCATTTGCTTTCAACTGTTGTTTCTTCACATCATAAGTAATGACATTACCATTGATTTTGCTATCTAATTGCTTTAATTCCGCATTGCCGGTTAAGGTTAAAAACTCCGTGCCCAAATCGTAAAATACTTTATTGGCTTTGCCATCCACCGGTTTGCCGTCATCCATCATTTGATGGAAAGTTACCGGATTACCAAAGGCCTCAACAGTATCTTTTTTCTTCGAGTTCTCCTCTGGGCGGGTGATGATAACTTTATTCGCTTTTACCACGATGGAACCTTGTGTAATCACTACGTTATCGGTAAACGTCACCACGCGGTTGCTCATATCCAAAGATTGATTGTCGGACACGATGTTAATAGGTTGATTGGTATCGTCTTTCAACGCCAATGCAGATAGGGACATAAAAGTTACTGCAGAAACAAGAAGAATTTTACTGCTTACTGATTTCATAATGCGTTTTCACCTGTTCTTTTAAATTAGCTACTTGCTGTTGCAAATTACCCGTTAATTTTAAACCTGTCGAACTAAAATTCTGCCCATTTAGCTTCACCATTTTGTCCGAACGAATATCTTGTGTTGTTAAATTCACCACCGCACTTTCGGTCTCAATACGTTGCAAACGGGATAACGGAGAGAGACTTTGTGCCACCACATTACCGTCTAAATACAACATATTATCTTTAGTTAGTTTTGCTTTATCAGCGCTTAATTCCCAACTTTCTTTATCTGTCGAACCAGAATTTTGAATTTCAAGATCTAACAACCGCACTTTGGGCTTTTGGAAGTCGGTATGCCCGTCGGAAGTATAATGCTCCACTTTTTCGGAAGTAGCTAAATATTGCTTTTTACCAGTGGGAGAATACACAGTGGTATTCATTTTTTGCCCAATATATTCTGGACTATCCGCTTTTTTAATTAACCCATTCAAGCCTTCATCTTCTTGATTCAAACTATAAAACCAAGCCAATAAACCCAGCGCAATTACCGATAAAATAACAGTCCAACGAATATTCATAAGCCTATATTAAGTCACCTCAATTAATAATAGGGCGCAATCATAGCACAATTTTGTTAAAAACGCTTAAAAGTGCGGTGAGTTTTCCGAGGATTTATTGTGGGAACATTTGCAATGAAAAGCAGTCCAAGGCGAACATTCTATTTGACATTCATTGTAAATTAATAGAATATCACAGCTTATTTTTATTAACTCAAAAGGCACCTAACTCTTTGCCTAGATTAGATTTTATGAACGAATCTTTAATTGAAGTTAAACACCTGACATTTAAGCGTGGTGATCGAATTATTTATAACGATCTCAACCTGCGCGTTCCAAAAGGCAAAATCACCGCCATTATGGGACCCTCCGGAATTGGTAAAACCACGCTCTTAAAACTTATTGGTGGACAACTTATGCCGACTGAGGGCGAAATTCTTCTCGATGGGCAAGACATTTGCAAACTATCGAATCGCGAACTTTATGAAGTACGCAAACGCATGGGAATGTTATTCCAATCCGGTGCATTATTTACGGATATTTCTACCTTCGATAACGTAGCATTTGCCATCCGAGAGCACACTAATTTGCCGCCGTCATTAATCCGCAAAATCGTATTAATGAAACTAGAGGCCGTTGGTTTACGTGGTGCAGCAGACTTAATGCCCTCCGAACTTTCCGGCGGGATGGCGCGGCGTGCAGCACTGGCCCGCGCGATTGCCCTAGACCCTGATTTAATGATGTTCGATGAACCTTTCGCTGGTCAAGATCCTATTAGTATGGGCGTCATTCTCAGCCTAATCAAACGCTTAAACGAAGCATTGAATCTCACTTCTATCGTGGTTTCACATGATGTGCAAGAAGTGTTAAGTATTGCAGATTATGCTTATATTATCGCGGATAAACACGTCATCGCCGAAGGCACCTCGGAGCAGCTTTTAGCAAGCCAAGATCCGCAAGTCACTCAGTTTTTACAGGGACAAGCCGACGGCCCGGTACATTTCCATTATCCGGTACAAAATTATCTTGAGGAGTTGTTTAAATGTTAGTCAATTTCATTTCAGCCCTCGGACGCAATGCCATTAATTTCGGTCGAGCACTGGGTCGTGCCGGTTTTTTATTATTTGGCGCGTTAGTCGGTAAACCGCAAGTAAGTAAGCATTTCCCTCTCTTTATTAAACAATTACACGTACTCGGCGTGCAGTCGCTATTAATCATCATGCTCTCCGGTTTATTTATTGGTATGGTGCTTGGTTTGCAAGGCTATGTGGTACTAGTTGATTTCTCCGCAGAAACCAGCTTAGGCCAATTAGTTGCCTTATCCCTACTGCGAGAATTAGGCCCTGTTGTGACCGCACTTTTATTTGCTGGTCGAGCAGGCTCCGCACTTACTGCCGAAATTGGTTTAATGAAAGCCACCGAACAGTTATCCAGCTTAGAAATGATGGCAGTAGATCCATTGCGTCGAGTAATTGCACCGCGTTTTTGGGCAGGTATTATCGCTATGCCGATCCTTTCCATTATTTTTATCGCAATTGGGATTTGGGGTGGTTCTTTAGTCGGTGTAGATTGGAAAGGTATTGATGCCGGTAGTTTTTGGTCCGTAATGCAAAACTCAGTAACCTGGGGACACGATATTCTAAATGGCTCAATTAAAAGTTTATTTTTTGCCATTGCCGTCGTATGGATTGCATTATTTAACGGTTATGACTGCATGCCAACCTCCGAAGGTATTAGCAAAGCCACCACCAGAACAGTGGTTCATGCATCATTAGTGGTATTGGGTTTAGACTTTGTGCTGACAGCTATTATGTTCGGCGCTAATTAACCTCTGTTTGTAAGGAAATATTATGCGACAAACAATTAAATATGAATTTTGGGTAGGTTTATTTTTGCTATTAGGCATTGCCTCTCTTGTCTTTTTAGGCCTAAAAGTTGCTAATGTACAAGGCTTTAGTAACACAAAATCTTACCAAGTTTATGCAACTTTCGATAATATCGGCGGACTAAAAGTGCGAGCTCCACTTAAAGTAGGTGGCGTAGTCGTCGGACGAGTATCTAATATTGAATTGGATCCAAAAACCTATTTACCGAAAGTGACTATTGTGATTAACCAAGAATACAATAAGATTCCTGAAACCAGTTCATTATCAATTAAAACATCAGGATTATTAGGCGAACAATACATTGCATTAAACATCGGCTTTGATGATGGCGATATTGCAATGTTGAAAGATGGTGACAAAATTGTCGATACAAAATCTGCGATAGTGCTGGAAGATCTTATCGGCCAATTCTTATACGGCAATAAAGATAAGAAAACGGAAGGCGAAGAAAATGACGCAGCCACAAGTAACTAATTCAAACAACCTACAGGAGAAGGATGTATGTTAAAACTCAATGTAAAACGCTGCTTAGCAAAAACGTTAGTAATTTTCACCGCACTTTTTGCTGTGCAACAAGTCATGGCGGAGGATACACCATATGATTTAACTAAACAAGTTTCCGACAAATTGTTTAGTGACATTAAATCAAGCCAAAGCAAAATCAAACAGAACCCGAATTATCTCAAAACGATTGTACGCCAAGATTTAATGCCGTATGTTCACGTGAAATACGCCGGCTCCAAAATCTTAGGACAAAATTATAAAACCGTAACACAAGAAGAACGGGATCGCTACTTCGCTGTATTGGACAAATACATCGAACAAGTTTATGCACAAGTGTTAACCATGTATAGTGATCAAAGTATCCAAATCGGAAAAATTAAAGAGGAGTCTGCTAGCCTTGCTATCGTGAACGTCAAGGTTGCCCAACCAAATAATCAACCGCCTTTAAATGTGGACTTCTATTGGTATAAAAACAGCAAAACCGGTCAATGGCAAGTGTATGACATGACTGCCGGCGGTGCTAGCATGGTCAATACAAAACAGCAAGAATGGAGTCCGATTATTCGCAAACAAGGGCTTGACGCATTGACTGCACAGCTACAAAAATCTGCTGACACCCCAATTACCTTGAGCAAATAATCCATGCAAGAGATACAAAGTTTACATTGGGAATCACAGGTAAATGATGGTAAAATGACGCTCCAATTATCAGGAGAGTTATCTCATAACACGTTGTTGCCGCTTTGGCAACAACGTGCTTCTTTTTTATTGGAAGGACAATCGAGTGGGCAAACTATTCTTTGGGATTTAACTCAAATAACCCGTATCGACTCCGCCGGTTTTGCATTACTCTGTGAATTTTTACAATATAATCAAACGCTGTTAGTAAAAGAGCAGACACAAATTTTACAAAACCCACCATCACAATTACTAACGTTAGCTGATCTTTTTGGATTATCCGACTGGATTGCACAATTTATCCCACAAAATGGAAATCGTTAATGGAAACTCAAGAAATAGAACGCATTTTAAAAGAGGCCCTCAACCTTGATGAAGTTTACGTCCAAGGTGAGGACGTACATTACGGCGTGATTGCAGTAAGCGATCAATTTGCCGGTTTATCTAAGGTTAAACAACAACAAATGATTTATGCACCACTATTAAGTCATATTTCAAGCAATGAAATACATGCACTTTCCATTCGTACTTATACCGTTGAAAAATGGAAACGTGAACGCTTACTTAATCATCCTGCCTAGTTCCCAATAGGAAATTACCATGCAAAAATTTCGTGTTTACGGACAGTCTTGTTTAAAAGGCACAGTAGAGGTTTCCGGCGCTAAAAATGCCGCGTTACCAATTCTTTTCGCCGCAATTTTAGCCACAGAACCCGTAACATTAACCAATGTGCCCGATCTCAAAGATATTGAAACCACACTAAAAATCTTACGCCAATTAGGCGTTTTCGTTGAGCGTAATGAACAAGGTATCGTGCATTTAGATGCATCTAAAATCGATCATTTTGTTGCACCTTACGAACTGGTTAAAACCATGCGAGCCTCCATTTGGGCGCTCGCACCATTAGTTGCCCGTTTTAACCAAGGACAGGTCTCACTACCGGGAGGTTGTTCTATTGGCGCACGTCCTGTGGATTTACATATTAGCGGCTTAGAACGCCTCGGCGCTCAAATTGTGCTTGAAGACGGTTATGTAAAAGCTCATGTAAATGGTTGTTTAACCGGTACTCGCATTGTGATGGAGAAAGTCAGCGTAGGAGCTACACTCTCCATTATGATTGCTGCAACCCTAGCCAAAGGCACAACGGTAATTGAAAATGCCGCACGCGAACCGGAAATTGCCGATACTGCAGAATTCTTAAATAAAATGGGTGCGAAAATCAGCGGTGCAGGTTCTGATGCAATTACTATCGAGGGTGTAGAACGCTTAACCGGTTGCCAACATAGTATTGTTCCCGATCGCATTGAAACCGGGACATTCTTGGTTGCTGCAGCGATTTCCGGTGGTCGCATTCTATGCAAAAATACTAAAGCTGGCACCCTAGACGCCGTTATTGATAAACTACGTGAAGCCGGTGCTCAAGTAGACGTGACCGAAGATACTGTCACGCTAGATATGCTTGGTAATCGTCCGAAAGCAGTAAATATTCGCACCGCACCTTACCCGGGTTTTCCAACAGATATGCAAGCACAATTCACCTTGCTAAACATGATAGCAAACGGTACCAGTATCATCACCGAAACTATCTTTGAAAACCGTTTCATGCACATTCCTGAACTGATTCGTATGGGCGGTAAAGCAGAAATCGAAGGTAACACAGCAATCTGCCACGGCGTTGAACACTTGTCCGGTGCAGAAGTGATGGCAACTGATTTACGCGCCTCTATCAGCTTAGTTCTCGCCGGTTGTATTGCCACAGGTGAAACCATCGTCGATCGTATTTACCATATTGACCGTGGCTATGAACGCATTGAGGAAAAACTACGCGGCCTCGGAGCCCACATTGAACGTTTTTCGGAAGAAAACGAAGAGATTTAATTCATTAATTAAATAACGAGTCCAAAAATGTAAAAACAGGCGGGTATAAACTCCGCCTTTTTTACATCAATATGTTACACGTCTAGTATCAAATCTTTTAAATATTGAAAAATTTCTCGATAGGCTTTCGCGGGTTTATCTTGCTCTTTTTCTTTCTTAGCGACACGAATGAGATTGCGTAGCTGTTGACGATCCCCTTGCGGGTAATCGGTTAAGAACTTGGTTAATGCATTGTCGCCCTGCTCGATCAATTCATCACGCAATAATTCTAATTTATGTAACATGGCTTGTTGTTGCTGATGTTTGTTTTCGAGCTTATCTAAAGCCTCTTGAATCGGCTCTACGTCCATGCTGCGCAACAACTTACCGATATATTGCAACTGACGACGACGGGCTTCTTTTTGCAAACGTTGCGCTAAATTAATCGCCTCTAGCAATGTGTCTTCCAAAGGAATTTTGTCTAACTGGGTTTTAGTTAAATCCACCAATTTTTCACCCACTTTTTTTAAGGCTTCCGCATCGCGTTTAATTTCGCTTTTGCTCACCCAAATAATCTCTTCCTGTTCTTCATCCTGCCAATCAAAATCATCTTGTTTACGTTTTGCCATAATCTTTCCTATCTTCTATCTGCGTAAAAATGCGGGCATTTTAGCACAAAAGTCGAGGTTAGCCTTAAAAAGAAAAATAGGCTAAAATTAGGGCATTTTTAACCACGAGAAATCCATTTATGTCAGCAAAAACACTTGAAAATCAGACCGCACTTTTACAGCAACAAGAACAACAATTACGCGATGCAGTCAGTCTCGCCATTGAAATTGCACAAAAAGCCGGCGCTGCCGCCGAAGTGGGGGTCACGAAATCCGGTGGATTATCGGTTTCTACCCGTTTAAAAGAAATTGAAAACGTTGAATTTAATAATGATGGGGCATTAGGCATTTCGGTTTATTTAGGTCAACAAAAAGGCAACGCGTCCACCTCAGACTTAAGCCCGGAGGCCATTAAAAATACCGTAGAAGCAGCCTTGGCGATCGCAAAATACACATCCCCTGATGATTGCGCAGGCTTAGCCGATAAAGAATTAATGGCGTTTGATGCACCAGATTTAGATTTATACCACGCCGCCGATATTGATGTTGATCGCGTTGCGCAATTGGCATTAGAAACAGAAAAAGCGGCATTGGAATTCGACAAACGTATTGTCAACAGCGAAGGGGCGTCTTTCAATGCTCATACCGGCGTACGGGTGTATGGCAATAGCCATGGAATGTTGCAAAGCTATTTATCCAGCCACTATTCATTGTCTTGCTCGGTCATTGCCGAACATGAAAATCAACTGGAACGGGATTATGAATACACGGTTTCCCGTAATATCAATTCGTTAGAAAGTGCGCAATGGGTGGGGGAAAATGCAGCACAGAAAACTATTGCCCGTTTACAACCACAAAAAATTGCCACGCAGCAGGCGCCGGTTATTTTCTTAAATGATGTGGCGACAGGATTAATCAGTCATTTGGCGGCAGCGATTAGTGGGGGCAGCTTGTATCGTAAAGCCAGTTTTTTATTGGATCACCTCGGCAAACAAGTATTGCCCGATTGGTTTCATATTAACGAAAAGCCCCATTTAATCGGTCGATTGGCCTCTACACCATTTGATAGCGAAGGCGTCAGAACGCAGGATCTGGAGGTTATTCGCCAAGGAATTTTGCAAACCTATTTACTCACCAGTTATAGCGGTCGCAAGCTAGGTATGCAAAGCACAGGGCACGCAGGCGGCATTCATAATTGGTTGGTACAGCCCAATTCATCAGGAAAACTGACCGCACTTTTACGCCAAATGGAACGCGGATTATTGGTTACCGAAGTGATGGGGCAAGGTGTGAATTTGGTCACGGGCGACTACTCACGCGGCGCAGCTGGATTCTGGGTGGAAAATGGTGAAATTCAATATCCGGTGGCAGAAATCACTACTGCAGGAAGATTGCAGGATATGCTACGTAATATTGTGGCGGTAGGTGATGATATTGAACATCGGTCAAATATCCAGACCGGTTCTATCCTACTGGAAAATATGAAAATTTCCGGAAATTAAGAAATCTTTAATAAAATGATAATAATTCTTATTGACAACAATAAAAACTCTGATATGATTAGCTCCATCTGTTAAGTATTGCAGTGGAGATGATTGGTAGTCATTTTTAAGTTTGCATAGTACTCCATAACAGGTAGAGTAGAAAGTAAATTCGTTAGGGTATTTAAAAGACTGAAGTTTAAACTTCAGTCTTTTTTTTTGCTAAAATATCCGTACGTTACATCGTTTAAAGGCAACCATTTTATGAAAAAACACCATGTTGAAACTCTCATTTCCGAACAGGATGTTCGCTCCCGCATTAGTGAATTAGGTCAAGAAATTACCTGTTTCTATCAACATAAAAATACTGATACGCCACTGGTTGTTGTAGGTTTACTGCGTGGTTCCTTCATGTTCATGGCGGATTTAGTACGTGAAATTAACCTGCCGGTGGAAATCGACTTCATGACCACATCAAGTTATGGAGACTCCATGAGTACCAGTCATGATGTACGTATTCGCAAAGATCTTGATGGTGACATTAAAGGCAAACACGTTTTGATCGTGGAAGACATTATCGATACCGGTTACACCTTACAAAAAGTGCGTGAAATTCTAAATTTACGCGAACCTCTCTCACTGACGATTTGTACATTATTGGACAAACCTTCACGTCGCGAAGTAGATGTGCCGGTAGACTGGGTGGGTTTCACCATTCCTGATGAATTCGTTGTTGGCTATGGCATTGACTACGCCCAACATCATCGTAATCTTGGTTACATCGGCAAAGTCATTTTAGAAGAATAGCTATCAGCATAACGAAAACGGCTTATCAAATGATAAGCCGTAAATTCATCCCAAAAATCAACCGCACTTTTGCACTAAAATGCGTCTTTTAACGCCAATAATCGGGCAATATTTTGCGCGCTTGACGTAAGATTCTCACGTCCTTGTTGTAGAATTTCTGACAAGTCGGCCAACTGGCGAATAATCGGGAACACCGCATCAATGCCATGTTCGTACACCACCTCATAATCCTCACGCAGGCAACCCACTATGGCAATCACCGGTTTATTAAACTGTTTTGCCGTACGCGCCACACCAATAGGGGTTTTGCCTAAAATGCTTTGCGCGTCCATTCTGCCTTCGCCGGTAATCACCAAATCGGCCTCCCGCACGCTTTCTGCCAATTGCAAATTATCCAACACGATTTGCACACCGGCTTTCAGTACCACATTTGGCAATAATAACAATCCGCCACCCATACCACCGGCTGCACCGGCACCAGCCTGCTCCTTAATATTTTTGCCACAATCCCGTTGAGCTATCTCGGCAAAATGCGCTAATGCAGCATCAAGTTGTGTCACCATTTGCGGCGTTGCACCTTTTTGCGGGCCGAAAATCGCCGAAGCGCCCCGTTCACCACAAAGAGGATTATTCACATCACACGCTACCTCAATATGCACTTGAGCCAAGCGGCTATCTAGCTCACCGGTATCAATTAGTTCAATTTCCGCTAACTGAGCTCCGCCATAGCCAATGTCTTGTTGTTGCTTATTGAGGAATCGGACGCCTAAGGCCTGTAACATCCCAACACCTCCATCATTTGTCGCACTTCCGCCAATACCAAGAATAATGTGTTGTACACCAAGCTCCAATGCGCATTTAATTAATTCACCGGTGCCGTAACTGGTGGTATTTAATGGATTACGTTCATCCTTCGGCACTAAATGCAAACCGGAGGCTGCTGCCATTTCAATAATGGCGGTTTTTCCATCCCCCGAAAGCCCAAAGAAACTTTGCACACGGTTACCTAGCGGCGCGACAACATCGCATTTCACTAATTTACCGCCAGTAGCATCTACCAACGATTGTACGGTGCCTTCTCCGCCGTCAGCCATAGGTAATTTGACATATTCCGCCTGCGGAAAAACTTTTTTGAATCCGGTTTCAATGGCTTCGGCAACTTCCAACGCCGTTAAACTTTCTTTAAAAGAATCGGGAGCAATTACAATTTTCATACTAACCTCCTGATGGTAATGATATTAGGCAAAGACGCCGAAGATAAGGGTTGAAACAATAGTCATGATTAAACCGACCGCACTTTCATAAGGAATAAGCTTTAAGCGCTCTTTAATATCCATGTTCACACTACCACCGGTGGCATGGAAGAAAGAACCATGTGGCATATGGTCAAAAACGGTGGCACCGGCATGAATCATCGCTGCAGCGGCTAATCCGCTCACTCCTAATTCTAATAAGGTGCCGCTAAATACATTGGATGCTACCGCCGTCCCAGCTGTAGTGGAGGCTGTCGCTAAGGACATTAACGCACCGGAAATTGGGGCTAAGATATAAGAAGGTAAACCGGAATGTTCCAAGCCTTGAATTAATACGTCTTTTAAGCCTGAATTGGCAATAATACCTGCTAACGCCCCGGTACCAAGCAACATGATAGCAACCGGTGCCATTTTTCCTAACCCACTTATGGCATAACGATTAGCATGACGTATTTTGCCCATACATAGTGCACCAACCAAACCGCCGACCGGCAAGGCAATCAATGGATCCACTTTAATATCAAATAACGGACGTAAGGCAAGTAACAAAATGGCACAAAGAGGGGCAATCATTGCTGTACCGAAGTGCGGTAAATCCTGTTTATCCACCACAATCACTTCTTGTTCTGACACTCTACTGCCTTTTTTCACCAAACGTTTGGCAAGGAAATAAGTTAAGATCAAACCAAATACAGCAGGAATAATTCCCGCCATCATGACCGAAGTTAACGGCAAATGGAAGGTATCAGCGGCAGCAATGGCATTTGGATTAGGAGAGATAATATTTCCGGCCTTTCCACCACCAATCATTGCCAATAAAATCGCCGGTTTTGATAAATCGGTACGACGAGCAAGTGCCAATGCAATAGGCGAAACCGTAATGACCGCCACATCAACAAACACGCCAACAGCCGTTAAAATCAGCGTAGCTAATGCCAGTGCCAATAAAGCACGGGTTTCCCCTAATTTATTGGTGATGCTTTCAGCAATGGTATTCGCCGCACCCGAGTCAATCAATACCCCAGCCAATACACCGGCAGCCAGAATACGCATTACCGCTGTAGTAATCCCTTGCGCGCCACCAATCATCAGGATGACGGTTTGTGTTAGATCCGCACCACCAATTAACCCGCCAATTAATGCGCCGGCTAACATACCATAAGCCGGTGATACTTTTTTCAAAATTAAAAAGATTGCGACCGCTAATGCAATAATCGCGCCTAAGGCAGATACTGTCGTCATGATTCTCTCCTCTGTCATGAAATAACCAGAAAAGATTATTATGCTTTGCGGAGAAAATTACTTTAGATAAAGATACAAAAATACACTTTAAAAAATTTAATTTTTTGTAGATTAATACAACCCACTAAGCTAATACAGTACTTAAATAGAGACTTAATTTATCTTCTATCTTATTGAAAGATAAGTTGGTTACTTGCTCAATTTTAGCTAAGCGATAACGCAACGTGTTGGGGTGCATGAACAATTTCTGCGCAGTGAGAGTCAGATCACAATTTGACAAAAAATAATACTGCAAGGTTTTAAGTAGCTGAGCATTTTCTTGCTGAAATAAGGCTTTTAATGGTTTTAATAACTCCTCTGCCTGCCAACTATCAGCAATGCCTGCCAGCAATACTGGCAGGCGATATTGTTCAAAGACATACAATGTTTTACGCGGATAGTGCTTCAAGCCATAGTGCAAGGTGCCCATCGCAGTATGGTAAGATACCTTTAATTGTTCGTGAACAGAGCGCTCAAGTTGTGCCCCAATGGCAATTTTATAATCCTGTTGTAAATAATGTTCCGGTAATAATTTTTTAAGTTGTTTATCAAATTGTGAAAAAATGCTGAAAGGCTGCAAAATAATAATTTGATCGAGTGATAAAATGGCAACTTCTTGTTCAAATTGAGGTTGTTCTAAATAACTGACTAATTGCTGCAAAGAATCTATACTCGGTTTTAATAATTTAATAATAATCACTACGCGCGGAATCGCTAAAGAAAAAGAGAAGAATTTAGCCTGCTCTTCCATCTCTGTTAAAGATAAATTGCCTTTTACCAACTGCAAAATAAATTCTTCTTTATAACGTCGATTCCAACTTTCTTTTTCTAATAAAACATGCTGCTCAACAATTAATTCAGCAGTCATTTTTACTAATTCCGCATAAGATTTCACCTGCTCAGGAACACCAGAAACACCAATAACGCCGATATTATGCCCAAGATATTGAATCGGCACATTAATCCCTGGTTGCGCTTCAAAATTCCATTTTTCTGCTAATTTTTCATCCACTTCCACCACACGGTTTTGTCTCAACGCGAGCACTGCACCGGTATGTAATTGATTCAAACGGGCGGGATTGCCTGATGCAATAATCACGCCACGATGATCCATGACATTCACCGAACAGTTAATAATGCTCATCGTTCTTTTCACGATATTTTGTGCAATAACTTTATCTAACTGCATAATTGTCACCATTCATTTTTTATTTGTTAAATTCGTTAAAAAAATGACCGCACTTTTTGCCCTAAAAATAATAAAAAAGAATTTATTTTATGAACTAAATAAATTGTCATCTGTCTGAATAGCAAAGTTATTTTAATAAACAGACAAACCAGTCAAAATCATCATTTATTGTTCCGGAGCCCCTCGCTATGCAGAAGATATTAGCGTCTCATTCTGCCTCAAAAGTACCGAGAATAGCGTTCTATTCTCACGACACTATGGGACTAGGTCATATTCGCCGAAATATGTTACTGGCCCAATCAGTACTACAAGCCTATCCTAATGCAGAAGTGTTATTACTATCCGGTGTGCGCGAATCCGGTGCATACAAATTACCTAAAGGTGCGGATAGCGTTTACTATACCAACCTATTTCAAAACGGCACAGTGTGAGTATATCCCCCGTTCATTAGGTACTGAAACTCAGCGATTGGTCAAAATCAGGCGACAGACAATTCATGCTGCACTCGATGCCTTTGAGCCGGATATTTTTATCGTTGACAACGTGCCGCGCGGCGCAATGAATTAGATAGCATATTACCCGTCTTAACTAATCGCGGAACCCATATTGTACTAGGCTTACGCGACATTATCGATGAACCTCCCGTAGTTCTCCAACAATGGAAAAAACTACAAAATTTAGAAATTATTCGTTTATATTTTTCATCTCTTTGGGTCTATGGTGATCCTAATCTCTTTGATTTCGCTAAAGAATATAATCTAGCTAGCGACATTGCCGATAAACTAAATTACGTGGGATACTTGGATCAAAAACGCCGAGAAGAACATCATGGCCCAAATAACTACGACATTGAAATTGAACAACCTTATGTACTTTGTGTTATGGGCGGAGGGCAAGATGGCTTTCAATTAGCCAAAGCCTTTATGCAAGCAGAATTACCGAAAAATCATCAGGGTTTATTAATTACCGGCGCATTAATGCCTGAAGCACAATGCGAGGAATTGCATGCTATGAATCAACAACGCCCAGACATTCATGTGTTGGATTTTGTGACCGAACCTCTCAAACTGTTACAAAATGCAGAACGTGTAATTTCGATGGGTGGTTACAACACAACAACCGAAATCCTGTCATTTAATAAGCGCGCGTTAATCGTGCCTCGTATCACGCCGCGTAAAGAACAATGGATTCGCGCTTCCCGATTAGCTGAAATGGGTGTAATAGATTATATGCACCCTAACGATCTCACACCACAAGCGTTAACTCATTGGTTACAGAAAAACAATTCTACGATCAATGCACGCGATACCCTAAATTTCAATGGGTTAGATAATGTGGTCAACCAAATCCGCCACATTTTACTCAAATAAACTTAACAACATAAACTCATACTTTAACGGATGACATTATGAACACACCATTAAACCCAAAAGAACAATCCCCAATGTATATCGGCTATGTGCTAAAACGCTATCCGCGGTTTTCCGAAACCTTCGTAGTAAATGAAATCTTAGCTCATGAACGCGCTGGTACCCAAATTGATATTTTTGCTCTTGGACCGGTGATGGAAACTCATTTCCAAGATGGAATTTCACATGTTCGCGCACCGGTTAATCGGTTAATGGATAAACAACGTAATCCGGAAAATTTCTGGGCATTGCTTGAACAAGGCTTTCAGCGCTTACCGAATTTTGCTGCAAAATTAGCGCAAGCACAGGGGGATGTACATGAAATCGGACAAAGTATTATTTTAGCGTTAAAAGTATTAGATAAAGGTATTCAACACTTACACGCCCATTTCGGTACACAGGCTACCACTGTTGCAAGACAGGCGGCAATTTTTGCTGATATAAGCTATACCTTTACCGCGCATGCTAAAGACATCTATTTTTCATATGAAAAATCTACCGCACTTGATCGCAAAATGCGTGATGCGGCAATGACGGTTACCGTTTCCGATTACAACTTAACTTACTTGCGTGAGCAATACGGCAATGACGCAGAAAAAACCGTGCGAATTTATAATGGTATGGATTTACGCAAATTTCCTTACCATACAGGTGCTCGACAACCCTCACATATTTTGGCTGTGGGCCGATTTAGTACCGAAAAAAGGCTTTAGCGTATTGTTAGAAGCAGTGGCAATATTAAATGTTGATTGCACCTTGGTAGGTGACGGAGCTCTAAGACAGGAATTAGAAGCCAAGATTAACGCCTTAGATATTGCCGATCGCGTTCACATGGTCGGACCAATGCCACAACCTGAAATTATTGAATTAGTTCAAAATGCCAAGATGTTAGTCGCACCATGCGTGATCAGTGAAGATGGTGATCGTGACGGCTTACCTACAGTATTGCTTGAATCAATGGCACTAGGTACGCCTGTAATTTCAACACAAGTCGCAGGGATTCCGGAGTTAGTACAAAATGAAAATACCGGTTTATGTGTACCACCACAAAACCCGCAACGCCTCGCTTACGCCATAGAGAAATTATTAACTGACTATGTGTTGTGTCAAACCTTATCACAAAATGCCCGAGCGTTAATTGAGCGTGAGTATGATGAAGATAAAAATGCTGCAGAGCTGAGAGAGGTCTTCCGCCAGGCAATCGCGCAACATTCAAATACTAACGGTACAAATTAAGGAGAAATCATGCGAGTAGCTTATATCTGTGCGGATCCTAGCATTCCAGTAGTTGGAACCAAAGGCACTTCAGTGCATGTGCAAGAAGTGATTAAAGGTATGTTACATACGCGACTTGGATGTCATTCTATTTGCTCAACGTTTAGGTGATGAACCACCATCTGAGTTAAAAGAGAGCAAAATTCGTACGTTACCCGAATTAGCCACAGAAGAGCTACAGCAGCCTTAGCTGCAAATAAGACGGCAGAACAACACAGTTGGTTAGCTGTGGTGGATCGTGTATTGCAAATTGCAGAACAATGTAAAACCCACGCATAACTTAACGGAGCAAAATCAATGAGTAAAAATGCATGGTGGTCGGTAGCTTACCGACTGAGAGACTATATTCGACCGGAACGCATGATTGTCATCGGATCGTTAGTGGCATTATTGCTTTCTACGGCAATGCGTCTGCTTAAACCACTCCCCTTAGCTTTTGTAGTGGACCATGTGTTACTCGACGGCGTCAAATTATCAGCTGATGAGGCATCTCACGCGGCAGCACAACAAGCACCGGCGCACCAAGGTTTAATTGATACGTTATTAGCTTCTGTGAATACCACATATTTATTATGGGGTTGCGCTGCTGCCGTTATTGTCATTGCCTTGCTCATGGCAGCAGCTAGCTATATCAGCACAGTCGGATTAGCCTTAGCAGGCAGTCATATTTTAAGCCATGTGCGTAAAGATTTATTTGCGCATTTACAACGTCTTTCTTTGCGATTCCACTCTCAAGCCCGTACTGGCGATTTAACCATGCGCTTAATCAATGATATCGCAATGTTAAGGGAAGCCGTAATTACCGCACTTATGCCAATGTTAGCGAATATTTTTATTCTATTGGGTATGTTCGGCATGATGTTATATCTAAACTGGCGCTTAACTTCTCTAGCTTTATTGGCTGTTCCGCTGATGTGGTGGAGCACCACCCGTGCCAGCCGTAAAATTCATGAGGTCAGTCGCGCACAACGCAAACGGGAAGGCTCCATGGCCTCTAAAGCAGCGGAATATATCGCCTCTATTCGGACTGTGCAATCCCTTTCCCTTGAACAGGAAACGATGCGTAGCTTTGCCGGTGATGATGCAGAAAGTCGTAAACAAAACGTACAATCTAAACGACTTTCTGCCGGTTTAGAGCGTCGCGTCGATATAATCATCGCCGTCATTTCTGCATTAGTCTTATTAAACGGCTCCTATTCCGTCTTGCACGGAGATATGTCCACCGGTGATCTGATTATTTTTATGTCTTACTTAAATAACTCTTTCCGTCCTGTGCGTGAATATGCCAAATACACCGGCAGATTATTCAAAAGCTTTGGCAGCCGGGGAACGCGTGGTGAATTTATTAGACGAACAACCGGATATTCACGATAAGCCAAATGCTGAAGTATTAACTTCTGCGAGAGGTGAAATTCGTTTTGATCACGTCAAATTCAGCTATGACATGCAAGATGAAGAACCTTTGGCCGTATTAAAGGACATGGATTTCCTCATCAAACCGGGCGAAAAAATTGCCATTGTCGGTCCTTCCGGTGCAGGGAAATCAACTATTACCAGCCTCTTATTAAGGCTCTATGAACCTAAAGAAGGCTGCGTTTGCCTAGATGGTAAAAATATTCAAGATTACACCATCGCCAGCTTGCGCTCTCAAATTGCTATCGTGCCACAAGATAATTTGTTATTCGGTCTAAGTGTACGTGAAAACATCGCGTTAGGCGCCGTTAATCAGGCTGAGAAAATTACCGATGAAGAAATTATTCAAGCTGCAAAATTAGCTAACGCACATGATTTTATTACAGCCTTACCACAAGGCTACGACACCATTCTTAGTGAACGAGGCGGCTCGCTTTCCGGTGGACAGCGTCAGCGTATTGCTATTGCTCGTGCAGCAATGAATAAAAGTGCGGTATTAATTTTGGATGAACCAACTGTTGGCTTAGACTAAGAAAATGAGGCGCATGTCATTAGCGCCTTGGAAAACCTTATGCAAAATCGTACGACATTAATGATTACCCATGATTTAGCGTTAGCCGCCAAAACCGATCGTATTTTATTCATCAACAATGGAACGATTGAAGAACAAGGCAACCATCAACAATTGTTGGCACAGGGTGGTAACTACGCTAATTGGTGGAAATTACAACTGAGTTAATAGCCCAAATTAGATTTGAATGAATAGAAGGATGGACAATATGCTTACTCACGCTGACAAACAAATTATTGCCGGTGATATGGCATTGCCCGGCTTGGCTGCATTGCTCGATTCCAACTTGCTGTTAAGCAAATTGCAACAGCTACCGCGCTTACAAAGTGCGGTCAAAATTCAAGTTAAATATTTGCGCTACAAACCTGCCAATAGTTGCGCTTGTACATTAAAGGTACAACTGGCTGATGGCTCTATGCAATATTATTTTGCCAAAGCCCTAACGCCTGAACGCTTTGCCGAATCTTGGAACAATCCCAAGCGTCAAAAGCTAATTCAAGAGAAGAATCCGAATGCACCGTTGGCCTTGTTTGATCTCTACATTATGTTGTTACACCCAGCTCACGATCGCAGCATCCGTTATTTGGGTTGGTTAGTTGATCCACAAGCACGCGGGCAAATTCTGCAGTTATGCGGTTTAGAAAAAAATCAAAGTGATGCTGTGGATATTAATATCTTACGTTACAAACCGGAACGCCGATTAGTAGCAGGTGTTCGTTATAACAGTCGTTACGTGGCGGTAGTACGTTGCATTCACCCGAAAGATTTCGGAAAAATATTAAGTGCCTCCGCATTTGGCATAGCACAAAATGAATTACAGCTACTTGGTGTAGATGGTACAAATTGTACCTTAGCAACCTGTTGGTTAGAGGGGCGTAGTCTATGTCCGGAAGAGCAGGCTATCGCCTCAGATGACATACTTGCACAATTGGCAAATAAGCTCTATCAACTGCACCATAGCAGCTATCAACCACCGATAAAATATGGTATTGCTGATGAAATTCAGTCGATGCAAGGCGTGTTGTTGACGTTTAATGCCATTTTGCCTCAACAAGCCACATGGTTTGCTGAATTAATGGAACAAACTGTGCAAGGATTACAGCGCCAAAAAGATGTTTTCCAATTAATTCACGGGGATTTTTCTTTAGATCAAGTTGTAGAAAATCAGGGCAAATTACATCTTCTTGATTGGGATCGCTGTGCAGCAGGAAATCCGTTGATGGATTTAGCTACTTTCATCGCAAGACTGGAATTTCAAGTTATTGAGGGATTTTTACCGGGCTGGCAAGCCAATAGATTGGTACAGACTTTTCTTTACCACTATCAACAAAACGCCCATGGCGATTTAAGCGGTCTAACCTATTTTGTCGCCTCTGCACTATTACGCTTAGCAACAGAACCGTTCCGCGGACGTACATCACAATGGGCAGAATATACCTTGCAACTATTACAACGGGTAAGTTGTTTGCTCAACGAAAAAGATCCTTCGTATTTATCCCTAGAGAAAAAAACTTCTTTTTTGAAAACGATCCACTACTTGGAGATCTCACTCATTTGGATCACATGCAAACTCGCCTAATGAAGGTTTTACCTCCGGCATATCAAGGGCAGTTAATCACGGCTGAGGTACAACGTTACAAACCACAGCGACGCGCCATGGTAGATTATGTTATCAACACCGAGGAATTGGAACAACAATGTATTATCGGTAAATACCGTCGCAAAGGATTGGATTCCCGCGCATTTAACATCCAACAAGCTCTTTGGCAAGAAGGCTTTAACGATCAAGCACATATCAGTGTTACTGAGCCACTAGCCACACTACTCGAACAACATACTTGGCTACAACGAAAAGTGAACGGGCAATGTCTTGGCAATTTGCTTGTCCAAAATAACAAACGCCTTGCTTTTTTAGGCGAGTCTGTTGCACTGGCATTGAATCAATTACATAAAAGCAAAGTGGCACAACAGTTGGGGTTGCCTATTTGGACAACGGATAATGAACTGGCCATTTTGCGTGATCGTTTAACCCAAGCACAAACTTTATTGCCAGCCTTAGCCGAATGCATTGACCGAGTACTATCAGGCTGTGAAAAGATAGCTAAAAATTTAAATACAACGCCAAATTCAATAAATTTTTTAACCGTACTTGAAACGGTATCAGTACATTGGGACACATTACAACAATCCATCTTTTGGTTATGGTGGCTATTGCTTACCAAAAGATACCAAACAATTGTTAGCCAACTACAAAAATGTTCCACAAAACTTAATCAGTGCTATCGTGCAATCTAACGATACTCGAAAAGATTTTATTGCCAGTGAAGTATTAAAAAGAAAACCATCCACTGTTGGTATTTATCGCTTAACCATGAAATCCGGTTCTGATAATTTCCGCAGCTCCAGTATTCAATGCGTTATGCAAAGAATTAAAGAGCAAGGCGTAGAAGTGATTGTGTATGAACCGGAATACAGCGGACAAGAATTTCTTGATTGCAAAGTCATCGGCGACTTAAATCACTTTAAGCAACAATCCGATGTAATTTTAGCCAACCGCCTGACCACAGATATTGAGGATGTGCTCGGCAAAGTTTACACCCGCGATCTCAAAGGCAACGATTTATAACCTTCCATAAAAAACGGCTTATCTAACGATAAGCCGTAAAATTCATCTGAAAAAACGACCGCACTTAAGATACGGTCTTCATTCTTACTTTCTAAACTCGCGTTTCTCTTTAAAAGTGCGGTGAGATTTTTCTTTAAATTTACGATCTCCTTTGAAGCCTTTTTCTTCAAAACGGCCTGCGTGGCGTTTAGCGCCGAAATTATCACCGCCGCGGTCACCTTTCGCTTCTCCGATAAAGGACATACGCATTTGTTTATTCAACACACGGGTTTTCCCAAATTGTTGTAACAATTCTTTCGGCATGCCTTGTGGCAATTCGATAGTGGAATAGTCGTCATAAAGTTTAATGTGGCCAATGTAGCGACTGTTAATATCGCCTTCATTAGCAATGGCACCGACAATGTGGCGTACTTCCACACCGTCACCGCGTCCGACTTCAATGCGATATAAATCCATCGGTTGCGGATTGCCATAACCTTTACGTTCACCACGACGTTCTGCCGAACGTGGATTTTCACGACGATCACCGCGCTCGCCACGATCACGACGGGCTTTTTTATCCACCACCGGATCCGGCGGAAGAATCAGTTTTTGTTTGCCTTGTAGCAACATCATCATAGCGGCTGCAATGTCTTCTTGTGATTGGTCGGCAGTAAACATATCTTCCAACAATTCACGATAAAGCTCTAAATCATGGTGTTCCAACTGCGTGGTAATTTTATCTTTGAATTTTTTACGACGACAGGCTTGTAAGACTTCATGATTCGGCAATTCCACCTCTTCAATATTTTTCTTGATCAGGTGTTCAACATTACGCAACAAACGACGCTCACGCGGTTCCACGAATAATAACGCACGACCAGAACGTCCTGCACGGCCGGTACGACCGATACGGTGTACATAAGATTCTGCATCGAGCGGGATATTATAGTTCACCACAAGGCTAATACGTTCAATATCAATACCACGCGCCGCAACGTCTGTCGCCACAACAATATCTAAACTGCCACTACGTAAACGATCTAAGGTTTGTTCGCGTAACTGTTGAGTCATATCGCCATTCAATGCCGCCGCACGGAAACCGTGTTTTTCTAATAATTCGGTCACGTCTAACGTGCCGGTTTTGGTACGGGTGAAAATAATCGCCGCATCGAAATCTTCCACTTCCAGGAAACGTAATAAAGCGTCATTTTTACGGAAACCATGGACATACCAACAGCTTTGCGCAATATCCGGTGCACTTTGTTGGGTCGCTTTAATTTTGACTTCTTGCGGATCTTTCATAAAGCGTTTGGTGATTCGACGAATCGGCTCCGGCATTGTGGCAGAGAAAAGTGCAGTTTGGTGATGTTCCGGTAATTCTGCCATCACGGTTTCTACATCATCAATAAAGCCCATGCGCAACATTTCGTCCGCTTCGTCTAACACGATCGCTTTAAGCTCAGCAAGCCTTAAGGTTCCACGGCGTAGATGATCCAAAATACGTCCTGGTGTCCCCACCACGACTTGTGCACCTTGTTTTAACGCACGTAATTGGATGTCATAACGTTGGCCGCCATATAGGGTGACGACGTTAATACCTTTAGCATATTTCACAAAGTGTTCGCATGCATCGGCAACTTGAATTGCCAATTCTCGAGTCGGCGCCATCACCAATAATTGCGGGTGTTTTTCAGCCGGATCAATTTTTGCCAAAATCGGTAAAGAAAACGCAGCGGTTTTCCCACTACCGGTTTGCGCCATGCCCAGTACATCACGGCCTTCTAATAAGTGCGGTATACAAATTTGTTGAATTGGCGAAGGTGTTTCAAAGCCAAGATCGGAAACAGCATTAAGGATGAATTCAGGCAAGCCTAAATCCGCGAAAGTCATTTTAGTTTCAGTCATTAAAAATACTCGAATGTATAAAAGGAAAGCTCAATGGAGGCTTTCAGGTTAATTACAATGTGTCGTTTTACGCTATACAACGCGCTCGGTTAAATCGACTAACCGTTATTCCGTTTGCGCCTGCTGTCCTAATTTTGCCAGCTCAAACACCGCAAAACGATACTCCACAAAGTTATACACCTGATTTGCAATGGACAATTTAAATAAGGTTTCCGCCTCGTCCGTTTGTCCCATATTGAGTTTTTGTTTTGCTAGATAGAAGTAGGTTTCAGTAAGAATTTCCGCATATTGCGTAGAAGTCTGCGCCGCAAAATGTTGTGCTTTATTTTGCAATTCTTGTACTGATAACTTGCCCAAATAATACTGGACAATATAGGTACCCCAATAATCATTAGAAAGCCCAATTGCACGTTGAGCCAAATTTTTTTGCGCTTCGGCCGGTTTGAATTTCAATTCATTCAAGTAAAGCCATAAGACACGATAAGGATCAGATTTATTACGTTGATAAAATGCTAAGAAATCCTGTTCGGCCAGGTTATATCGCTCCACATAATAGAAATTTAATGCTCGATTAAGGAAGGTATATTCATAGTCGGGATCAAGGCTGAAAACCGTATTAAAGGCCTCTAAGGCACCGTCATAGTCTTCATCAAGTAATAAATAAAGCCCTAGATAGTTATACACTGCCGCCATTTTGGGTTGCAATGCAAGTGCTTGAGTAAAATCATAACGCGCTAAAGCCCAAAGCCCCAAACTATCGTAAAGCACTCCTCGTTCGAAATGGAGAGATGCACGTTCTTCATTACTCATTTTTCCCACAAGCAATACTTGGCTAATTCGAACAATCATCACTTCCTGTTCAAAATGCTGGCTTGGATTTTGCTCGGCTAACACAACTTTATTTTTAGACACAAAAGCATCACTCAAGCTAACGCAGCCTGATAACACAAAGACCGAAAATAAAATCGTTAAGAAAACCGCGAAATTAAACAACCCATTACGTTGCATCATTTCTTTATAAGCCTTAAAGCATAAAATTGCTTGCTGAAAAATAAATGTTACGGCACATAACATACCGTAACATTTTGAAAAATTTAAATTATTCCTGTTCTACAACATCATCAGAAGATTGTTGAACAGCTTCTTCTTTCGGTGCAAGTTCTTTCATGGTTAAACGAATACGACCTTGACGATCGATTTCCACCACTTTAACCATCACTTCTTGCCCTACTTGTAGATAATCACTGACTTTTTCCACACGCTCTTCTGCTATTTGAGAAATGTGAACCAAGCCCTCTTTATTACCTACAATAGATACGAATGCTCCGAAATCCGCTAAACGAGTCACTTTACCTTTGTAAATGGCACCCGCTTCTACTTCAGCAGTGATGTCTTCGATACGTGCCATCACATCTTGTACGGCATTCTTATCAACCGCAGCGATTTTTACTGTACCATCGTCATCAATATCAATCGAAGTACCGGTTTCTTCGGTCAATGCACGAATAACCGCACCACCTTTACCGATAACATCTTTGATTTTCTTCGGATCAATTTTCATGGTGTAAATACGCGGAGCAAAATCGGAAATATCTGCACGTGGTGCCGGGATTGCTTGTTCCATAACACCAAGAATGTGCATACGCGCGCTTTTCGCTTGATTTAATGCAATTTGCATGATTTCAGCAGTGATGCCTTCAATTTTGATGTCCATTTGAAGTGCGGTCACACCTTGACGCGTACCGGCCACTTTAAAGTCCATATCACCTAAGTGGTCTTCATCACCAAGAATATCGGAAAGCACGACAAATTTTTCATCTTCTTTCACCAAGCCCATCGCAATACCTGCTACTGCCGCTTTAATCGGTACACCTGCATCCATTAGAGCTAAGGAAGCACCGCACACGGAAGCCATAGAAGAAGAACCGTTGGATTCGGTAATTTCAGATACCACACGTACCACATACGGGAATTCCGCTAAAGTTGGCATCACTGCCGCCACACCACGTTTTGCTAAACGACCGTGACCGATTTCACGACGTTTTGGTGAACCGATCATACCGGTTTCGCCCACGGAATACGGAGGGAAGTTATAATGGAATAAGAAGTGATCTGAACGCTCACCGGTTAATTCATCAATGATTTGCGCATCGCGTTCAGTCCCTAAAGTGGCAACAGCCAACGCTTGGGTTTCACCACGGGTGAAAATCGCAGAACCGTGAGTACGCGGTAATACGCCGGTGCAAATATCTAATGCACGCACGGTATCCACGGTACGACCATCAATACGCGGCTCACCTGCGATAATACGTCCACGCACGATTTGGCTTTCAAGTGCGGTGAAAATATCAATAATTTTTCCTTCCGCAACCTCTTCATCTTCAGCGCTAATCTGTGCAATAACATCCGCTTTAATAGCATCGATTTGCTCATAACGGGCTTGTTTCTCGGTAATACGATATGCGTCGCCTAAACGAGCTTCCGCAATGGCTTTCACTTTGTTGATTAAATCAGTATTTGGTTCAGGTGCAACCCAATCCCAACGTGGCTTGCCGGCTTCTTTTGCAAATTCTTTAATCGCTTCCACCACCACTTGTTGTTGCTGATGACCGAATACCACTGCCGCTAACATTTGTTCTTCAGTGAGAATACCCGCTTCGGATTCCACCATTAATACGGCTTTGTCAGTACCTGCAACGACTAAATCCAAACGGCTTTGTTTTTGTTCGTTGATGGTTGGGTTTAATACGAATTGATCGTTGATGAAACCGACACGCGCCGCACCAATCGGGCCATTAAACGGCACGCCGGATAAGGTTAACGCAGCAGAAGCACCAATCATGGCCACTAAATCCGGGCTGATTTGCGGGTTCACGGAAACAACCGTAGCAACCACTTGGATTTCATTGAAAAAACCTTCCGGGAATAATGGACGAATCGGACGGTCGATTAAACGGGCAATTAAAGTTTCGCCTTCAGACGGACGACCTTCACGCTTGAAGAAACCGCCCGGGATACGACCGGCAGCGTAAGTACGCTCTTGATAGTTAACAGTTAACGGAAAGAAATCTTGACCTTCTTTAACATCTTTTTTTGCCACCACGGTAACGAATACGGTGGTATCATCCATGCTGGCCATCACAGCAGCAGTTGCTTGACGGGCAATGGCGCCGGTTTCTAAGGTTACGGTATGTTGACCGTATTTAAATTGTTTAACAATTGGATTCACAATGTTTTCCTTTTTAAATGAATAATAACAATGTTTTATTTTCCAATTTGCGACTAGCAAAAATAATCTCAAAAATGACCGCACTTTTATCGGCTACGACACAAAATCATTTTTGTTAGCCGCACGCTAATCCAGAAAATAAAACGCGTGCATTATACAGGGCTTTTGTCTTGATGGGTAACTTTTTTGCGTATTTCCGATTTATTACTACCTGAAAAATAAGGATAATGATAAAATCACTCCAGTTTTCAAAAAAAAAAGGAGAAACTATGTTAATTGGAGATTTAACCCGCGTCGATTTCAAGCTCGGTTTACCAAAAGTCATTGCTGAAACCTGTGAGTATTTAAAAGGTTTGGATTTAGAAAAATTAGACGTTGGTCGTCATGACATTACCGATCAAATTTATATGAACGTGATGGAACCTCAATTGGCCGAGGCTGATAGCAAACAAGCGGAATTGCATCATAAGTATTTGGATATTCAAGTGTTGATTCAAGGGGTAGAAAACATTGAATTCGGTGTGACCTATCCTGATTTAGCCAAATATGATGCTTACTGTGAAGATGACGATTATCAACTTACCCCACAAATTGAAAACAAAAGCACCCTCACGTTAGTGCCGAATATGTTTGTGGTCTTCTATCCGTACGAGCCGCACAAGCCTTGCTGTAATGTCGACGGTAAATCCGCCAAAATTAAAAAATTGGTGGTCAAAGTGCCCGTGGAACTTGTCAAATAAACGCCAATACCTCAAGGCAACCCTTGAGGTATTTTTTTACTTATTCACATGCTGTGCATAACCTTGTGAATATCTCTGCAAAAATTCACAATAATTTGTCATTTATTTTTCATGAAATCTCATAGCAACACTATGAATGGCATTTTGTTTAAATCTTAAACAGAAAAAACCACCTGATACACTTTATCCATTTTCTTCGTATTTTTTGAACAAATCATGTTTAGCAAATAAACATCGTCATTTTCCATGATTTCATAAGGGATTATTTTTAACCGGTTTGTGAGTTATTCAGTATTTCTGTGGATAAATTTGTGTTCTTGTTAAGGGATAACTCAAAATAAATTTGAGGCATTTATCCCTTGAAAAAAATTGATAAAAAATTTTCTTTATTGGTCATTAAGATGCTAAAAAACAAACGGCATTTTTAGGTAACCTACAAATGCCGTTTTATGCTGTCTATTTATTATTCAATTTATAACTGACCTAAATATGTCGCCCAATCAAAATACTGACCGGGATCGATTTTCCGCTCCGGCGAGACATCACAATGTCCGACAATACGTTCTTTGGTAATTAACGGATAAGCCCGCATAATCTCCAGTGTTAAACGCTGTAAAGACGCGTATTGTTGTGTCGTAAACGGCTGTTCATTGCTCCCTTCCAATTCAATACCGATGGCAAAATCATTACATTTTTCCCGCCCCTCAAAACAGGAAATGCCCGCGTGCCAAGCACGATCATTAAAATTCACATACTGGGTTATCTCGCCTGCCCGATTAATCAAACAATGCGCAGACACCCGAAGTGTACTGATCTCGGCAAAATAAGGATGACGATTGGGATCCAATTTGCCTTGAAAAAAATCATCAATGTAACTGCCGCCAAACTGCTCCGGCGGAAGGCTGATGTAATGAATAATCAATAAAGAAATATCTTGCGGATTGGGACGCGCATCAAAATGGGGGGAAACCACTTTACGCGTATTGGTCAACCAACCCTTATCAATTTTTAGTGTGTTTTTCATCATGAGAATTTTATTTTTGCGATCAGGATCCCACAAAAGTGCGGTGAAATTTCACTGCGTTTTCTTTGCCCGCCAAAATACTCCTGCCAAATTTTGTGCATTTTATTTTTTAACAAAGGTATTTTTTATGAAAATTCAGTCAGCATTTCTTTCTGTGAAATCCGTTAAAAAAGGATTTACATTAATTGAATTAATGATCGTGATTGCGATTGTCGCCATTTTGGCTACTGTCGCGATTCCATCTTACCAAAATTACACCAAAAAAGCGGCAGTTTCCGAATTGTTACAAGCCTCTGCTCCACTTCGTTCCGAAGTCGAACTGTGCATTTACAATACGGGCAGTGTTGAGAACTGCACCGGCGGAAAAAATGGCATTCAAGCCGATGTCGCCGACGCTACCGCAAAATATGTGAAATCAACCGCAGTGAAAGGCGGCATCATTACCGTGGTCGGAAAAGGCAGCTTGGATAAAGTATCTTACACACTAACCGCGGCAGGTTCTGCAACTGCTGGCGTCACATGGACAGCCTCTTGCAGCACTAACGCCGACATCTTCCCGGCCGGCTTCTGTTCATAACTGCCGATAAAAGGACGGTGATTTGATGCAACATTCGATGGAACAACCTTATTCTATCTGTAGCCAACAGGGTGACATATTTACTATTACGCCCGAGTTATGGCAACAAAACCAACAGCAGCAAACCGTCCTTTTGCGTTATTTGGCGCTACCATTAAAAGAAGAACCACAAAAATTATGGCTGGGATTGGATTCCTTAACCAACCTTGCCGCTTGTGAAGCGTTTTCCTTTTTAACAGGGAAAAATATCGAGCCGGTACTCATTGAAAGTGCCGTGTTAAAAACGGCACTGCAAGATTTGGCGCCACATCGAGAAAAACTCGATGAAAATCAACCGCTCTTTTATTCCGTCACGCCTCAGGAGCAACAAGAACAATCCTCCGATGAGCCGACGATTCAATTGCTTAATCAAATTTTTGAAAACGCCACAACAAAAAAAGCCTCCGATATTCATTTAGAACCGCAAGCGGATTTTTTACAAGTCCGTTTTCGTATTGACGGCGTATTACAAGTGCAAAACACCATTGCGCAGACACTCGCCAATCGACTGATTTCCCGTCTGAAATTACTGGCTAAATTAGACATCAGCGAAACCCGCCTGCCGCAAGACGGACGGTTTCAGTTTAAAACGACGTTTTCCGATATTTTGGATTTTCGCTTATCCACACTCGCTACGCATTTTGGTGAAAAAGCCGTATTGCGTTTACAACAGAACCGCCCCGTGCAACTGGCTTTTAGCGAACTGGGCATGACGGAACAACAGCAACAAACATTTCGTCATGCGCTTAGCCAACCGCAAGGGTTAATTTTAGTCACCGGCCCCACGGGAAGCGGTAAAAGTATTTCTTTATATACGGCATTACAATGGCTCAATACCCCCGACAAGCATATTATGACGGCAGAAGATCCCATTGAAATTCAATTGCCGGGCATTATACAAAGCCAAGTGAATCCTCAAATCGGCTTGGATTTCAGTCGTTTGTTACGCACTTTTTTGCGTCAAGACCCCGACATTATTATGCTGGGTGAAATTCGTGACGAAGAAAGTGCCGCTATGGCCTTACGGGCGGCACAAACCGGGCATCTGGTATTATCGACGTTACACACCAATGACGCTGCCTCAGCCATCTCACGCCTACAACAGCTTGGCATTCAACAACACGAAATCGACAGCAGTTTATTATTGGTTATCGCCCAACGCTTGGTGCGTAAACGATGCCAAAAGTGCGGTGAAAATTCCACGCGTTTTTGCGATTGTCATCAAGGTTACAAAGGTCGAATCGGTGTTTATCAATTCCTTCAGCCTGATGTGTCACAAAACCAAAGTTATCAATTAGATTTTCAGAATTTATATGCCAGCGCCTTAGAAAAAGTGAAGTCGCAAGTGACGGATTTAGCAGAAGTGCAACGGGTATTGGGGCAACCGAATGCGTAAACTGAAATTATTTAACTGGCACGGGGTTAACCGTTTACAGCAAAAGCAGAAAGGCACTATCGTGGCGGAAAGCCCCGTGATAGCACAACAACAGCTGATGTCACGCGGTTTACAACATATTAAACTGCAACAAAATTGGCAATTAAACAGCAAGCCTAAAAACGCCGAAGTCTGTGCGTTGCTTTCTCAGTTGGCGACCTTATTACAAGCGGCGGTTCCGTTAAAAAATAGTCTGCAAATTTTATTACAACATTGCACCAATATTGCGCTAAACGCTTGGTTGCGCCAACTTTTAAAGGATATTGAAAGCGGTTTGGCATTTTCCCAAGCCTTAGAAAAACAAAACGTAGAAAAACAAAATCAATATTTGACCTATCAAGATCGCCAATTGCTTAAAGTCGGTGAAATGACGGGCAAGTTACCCACCGTATGCCATGAAATCGCGCAACACAAACAGCAGGCATTGGCGTTGCAACGCAAGATTCAAAAAATTCTGCTTTACCCAGTGTTGGTACTTGGCATATCGCTGATTTTAACCGCACTTTTACTGCTGTTTATCGTGCCGCAATTCGCCGCGATGTATGACAATAGCAGCGCGCAACTCCCGACTTTCACACAGGTGCTACTCACACTGTCGCAAGGATTACAGGATTATTGGCTGCATCTGTTGATTTGTATGGCATTGACTACTCTATTTATTCGCGCCCGCCTAAAGCACTCCCCTTGGTTTAATCGGCAAAAAATTCGATTAATCAATGCCATGCCTGTAGTGAATCGCATCGTGCAACTTTCCCGTTTGGTGGGATTTAGCCGCAGTTTATTTTTAATGTTACAGGCGGGCGTGCCGCTGAATCAGGCTTTGCAGTCGTTTTTACCACAAAATCCAAGTTGGCAAAGATCGCCAAACGTGCAAGGCAATTGGCTGTTAATCGAAGAAGTGCAATCCATTTTACACTGGCTACAACAAGGTTATGCCTTCTCCGCCAGTGTGAGCGGTCATATTTTTCCGTTGGCGGCACAACAAATGCTACAGGTGGGCGAACAAAGTGGTCAGCTCCCTAAAATGTTGCAATTTATTGCCAACGACCATCAACAACAATTGGACTATCAGATCGATCTGTTGTCACAAATGCTGGAGCCGCTATTGATGGTCATTATCGGTGGGCTTATCGGCTTAATTATGCTCGGAATGTATTTGCCGATTTTCAATATGGGCGCGTTGGTACAATGATAGGCATAGCATTTGTATTCGCAGGCTGGCTTATAGGGCGCGTGATTTATGGCTATGTGCATCACTTTGCTTTTCGTTTAAGCCAAGAAATTCATGCCGCCTACATTGAAATCTACCCAGAAAACCCACCGCACTTTGCGCCGGAGAAATCCATATTAACGCCCATGAAAACCAAGATTTCCCAACCTTATTACTGCCTCTTTTTCGCCTTGTTATTTGCCCTTTGCTATTGGCTAAACGAGGACATCTTCACGGCGATATGTTGGGCGTGTTTTTGTAGTTTATTATTCGCCATCTCGGTGGTAGATGGGTATTATCGCTTAATTTCACCCGCCCTATGCCAAAACCTGTTTGCCCTCGGATTAGGCGCAGCCTATTGGCAAATTACACCCCTCACACTGGAACAAAGCCTGCAAAGTGCGGTCATTTTTTTCGCCGTTTTTTCTCTTATCTACTACGGCGCCAAAGGGTATTACAAACAAGAAGCCTTCGGGCGTGGCGATTGTTGGCTCGCCTTGGGATTAGGCGCGTTTTTCTCTTATGAGCAATTACCCGCCTTTTTATTACTTGCCTGCCTTTCGGGCTTGGTTTATGCGCTTTACGGCAAGCTAAACAAACGTCACTTAACGACCATTCCTTTCGGCCCGTTTCTTTCCTTGTCCGGAGTACTGTGTCGGTTGCTTAATTGAGTCCATGGCCTTATGATCTGCACATTCTCAATAGGCTTTTCAGGAAATCAACATGACTTATGTGGTAGGTCTCACAGGGGGAATCGGTAGCGGCAAAAGCACCATCGCCAAATTATTCGCCGAACTTGGTGTACCGGTCATTGACGCCGATATTGTGGCGCGTCAGGTAGTAGAAAAAGGCTCGCCTTTGTTACAACAAATCGTTGCACACTTTGGCAGGGAAATGCTGTTAGAAAACGGCGAACTCAATCGCGCCGCCTTGCGAGAAAAGGTGTTTAATCACGAAACCGAAAAGCAATGGCTGAATCAATTATTACACCCCGCCATTCGCACCGAAATGCTTAACCAACTGGCACAACAACGTGCGCCTTATTGCATTTTTATGGTGCCTCTATTAATAGAAAATAAACTGACCGCACTTTGCCAACGGGTGTTGGTAGTGGATGTGAGCGAACAAACCCAACTGACGCGGGCAAGTCAACGCGATAACAATCAATTAGCGTTAATCAAAAATATCATGCAATCGCAAGTCAGCCGCTCGGAGCGCCTACAACACGCCGATGATGTCATCAATAATGATGCGGATTTAAGCGAAAGCCTGCCGCAGTTAAAGCAAAAAGTGTTAGACTTGCACCATCATTATTTACAACTTGCGGAGAAATTTAATGACTGACGAAACCTTTAGTGTGCCTTGCCCGATTTGTCATAAACAGGTTGAATGGTCGGAACAAAGCCTCTACCGGCCATTTTGTAGCAAACGATGCCAGTTAATTGATTTGGGAGAATGGGCGGCGGAAGAAAAAGCGATTCCTTGTGATACCGCCGATTTTGCCGAAAACGGTTTATTAAATGAAGACAGCGATTGGGTGAAACACTAATGCAAATTCAACATGAAGAAAATCACGCGCAAGGCGCCTTTTTTATTTTAGATGATCAACAACAACGCGTTGCGGAGTTAACCTATTATTTTATCGATGAAAAAACGATTAATGCCAATCATACTTATGTGTCCGAAACCTTGCGCGGACAAGGTGTGGCGGATAAGTTATATCAAGCGTTGGTCGCTTTTATTCAAGAAAATCAACTGAAATTAGTACCAAGCTGCAGTTATATTGCAAAAAAATGGCAGCGTGATAACCCGTAAGATTGAGATTTTGACATTATCTTGCTAAAATCCACCGCACTTTATGTGCAAACATAAATTGTTCGGATGAAGGTAGCTGGAGAGCGGGGAATTGACCCCACGCCGACGAGGTAAAATCTTTCAGGCGCGATGGCAGGGACTGTTACTGGACGAACCCTTGGAGAGATCCGTGTGCAACATTTAGCACTCACGGACGCCGAAGGCGCAAAGAAGCCATAAAAAAAGGCTTTTCAAACGCTCAGGCAAAAGGACAGGGGCAGGAGATTTTGGTTGGCATAACTCAATTTTATTGGGTTATTTTCTTTATTATCTATCCGCAAAATTCTTTTCGCCTCCTTGTAATCAGGTTATTTACGAGGAACCTCAAATGTCATTAGAAGACGTTTTATCTGCAATAAACACATTCGTGTGGGGCCCGCCCCTACTTATTTTATTATCCGGCACGGGATTATATTTAACGCTACGGCTGGGTTTTATTCAAATCACACAGTTACCGCGCGCATTGCGTTATTTATTCAAGCGAGATTACGGTCTTCAGCAAAAAGGGGATGTGTCCTCTTTCGCCGCCTTATGTACGGCCCTCGCCGCCACTATCGGTACGGGGAATATCGTGGGGGTTGCCACAGCCGTGCAAGCCGGTGGTCCGGGTGCCATTTTCTGGATGTGGTTGGTCGCATTACTCGGTATGGCAACCAAATATGCGGAATGTTTACTGGCGGTGAAATATCGCGTGCGTGACAAAAATGGCTTTATGGCGGGCGGTCCGATGTATTACATCGAACGCGGCCTCGGCTTAGGCTGGTTAGCCAAATTATTTGCCATCTTCGGCGTATTGGTGGCTTTTTTCGGCATCGGCACCTTCCCGCAAGTCAACGCCATTACTCACGCCATGAACGACACATTCAACGTACCGATAGAAATGACAGCCGCCATCATTACTTTGCTTGTCGGGTTAATCATTCTTGGCGGTGTGAAGCGCATTGCGTTGGTGTCATCTTACATCGTACCGTTTATGGCGGTATTTTATGTGGCGACATCCATCATCATCATTCTGTTAAATTTAGATAAAATTCCGACCGCACTTGGCTTGATTTTACACAGCGCCTTTAACCCTCAGGCCGCGTTGGGCGGTGCACTTGGTTTCACGGTAATGAAAGCTATTCAGTCAGGCGTGGCGCGGGGGATTTTCTCCAATGAATCCGGCTTGGGAAGCGCACCGATCGCCGCTGCCGCCGCGCAAACTAAAGAGCCGGTACGTCAAGGACTGATTTCTATGACAGGGACATTCCTTGATACCATCATCGTCTGCACCATGACGGGAATCGTATTAGTGCTTACCGGCGCATGGCAAGCACCTGGCATGGCGGGAGCCGCTGTGACGAACTACGCTTTCTCGCAAGGTTTGGGTTCATCTATCGGTGCGACCATTGTCACCGTCGGCTTATTATTCTTCGCCTTTACCACGATTCTAGGATGGTGTTATTACGGTGAACGCTGTTTCGTGTATTTGGTCGGCATCAAAGGCATTAAGTTCTATCGTATAGCATTTATCATTTTAGTCGGCTTTGGTTCATTCATTCACTTAAACTTAATTTGGATTTTGGCGGACATTGTGAACGGCCTAATGGCGATTCCTAACTTAATCGCATTAATCGGCCTGAGAAAAGTCATTATTGAAGAAACCAAGGACTATTTCACCCGCTTGAGCATCGACAAGTCGGATCGTGATGAAATGGCTTAATTGCATGAAAGATAAAGTGGATATTCAATGCAATATCCGCTTTATCATAACAATTTTCCTCTGCAAAAAAAGTTTCTTTTTTCAATTTTCAGACCTGGATCATGTTTTTTAACTTTTCTCATCAAACCACTGAAAAACCTCTTGAAAAATCAGATCAACATAACTATGTTGTAGCTAAGGATTTCAACCGGGTCGCTCGACCCATTCACAATAAGAGGTAAATGCTATGACATTAAATATCACCAGCAAACAAATGGATATCACCCCTGCAATTCGTGCTCACGTTGAAGATCGCCTTGCCAAATTAGAGAAATGGCAAACCCAATTAATTAATCCCCACTTTATTTTAAATAAAACGCCGAAAGGTTTTTCCGTGGAAGCCTCAATCGGCACGCCAAACGGCAATTTGCTTGCCAGTGCAGAATCGGAAGATATGTATAAAGCCATTAACGATGTGGAAGAAAAACTGGAAAGACAACTGAATAAACTACAACATAAAGGCGAAGCCCGCCGTGCGGACGAACGCTTAAAAGACTCATTTAAAGACTAAAAAACCTAGCAAAATTTCGGCAACCGCCAAAATACTAAAAATAATGACCGCACTTTTCTAAGTGCGGTCATTTGTTTTAGATCAAAAAGCCGTCAGTTATTTTGAATTAACCACTATTCGGTAATACGCTTAGATTATAAATCCGATATAATTACTCAGGTATTTTACTGAAATATGTAAAACCTGCTTTATGCCACTTTGCATATCTGACTTTTATTACTTCTGTGGGAATAATCTCTTCACGTTATCTAACGTATCTCATTGTTCCTATTCTAGTTATGCAATGCGCGCATAAATTCCGTAATACCCTAATCTATTTAATAATCTAGGAGTGATAAAATGGGACAGTATAAAAAGTTCTGGTTCCTGTTAGTTGCCGTGTTAATAGGAGCATTCTCTATTCTCGGTTACTACGGGTTTGAAATCTATCGTGAAGCTCCGCCGATTCCGAAACAATATGTGACGGAACAAGGCGAACCGGTTATCACACATGACAATATTTTACACGGTCAAACCGCTTGGCAAACCACCGGTGGTATGCAGTTAGGTTCCGTTTGGGGCCATGGCGCATATCAAGCACCGGACTGGACCGCCGACTGGCTACACCGTGAATTAACCAACTGGTTAGACATTGTTGCAAATCAAGAATACGGCAAAAACTTCGCCGATTTAAATGATGATCAACAAACCATCCTAAAAAACCGTTTAACCAAAGAATACCGCGGCAGTAAAGTTGACGAAAATGGCACAGTAGTGCTTTCCGCCAACCGTTTAGCGGCAATGGATAAAACAGCGCAATATTATATTTCTTTATATGGTGATGATCCTGCGAGCAAAGCAACGCGTGAACACTTCGCCATGAAAGACAATACCTTGCCGAGCTTAGAAGCCCGTCAAGATTTAGCAAAATTCTTCTTCTGGACAGCATGGACTGCCTCCGCAGAGCGTCCGAATACCCATGCCACTTACACTAACAACTGGCCGCATGAGCCGTTAATCAATAACGTGCCGACACCGGAAAACGTCATGTGGTCTATCGCCAGTATCGTCTTCCTTATTGCCGGTATTGGTTTCGTGGTGTGGATTTGGTCATTTAAACGTCGTGAAGATGAAAAAGATCCGATTTCCCCGGAAGTTGACCCGCTAACTAAATTGCAATTAACGCCATCACAAAAAGCCTTAGGTAAATATTTGTTTACCGTACTTGCGCTTTTCTTCGTGCAAGTGAACTTAGGTGCCGTTGTGGCACACTACACGGTTGAAGGTCAGGAATTCTATGGTTTGGATATTTCCCAATATCTTCCATATTCTTTAGTACGTACCTGGCACATTCAAGCGGCATTATTCTGGATCGCCATGGCATTCTTGGCCGGTGGTTTATTCCTTGCACCGATTATCAACGGCGGTAAAGATCCGAAATACCAAAAACTTGGCGTAGATGTTCTCTTCTGGGCGCTGGTCGTCTTGGTGGTTGGCTCCTTCACCGGTAGCTATTTGGCCATTGCGCACATCATTCCTGAAGAATGGAGCTTCTTGTTCGGTCATCAAGGTTATGAATTCATCGACTTAGGTCGTTTCTGGCAAGCGGTGAAATTTGCCGGTATCTTGTTCTGGTTGGTATTAATGCTACGCGGTACCGTGAATGCCTTCAAACAACCTGGCGATAAAAACTTACTTGCCTTGTTCTTCGCCTCCGTTATCGCCATCGGCTTATTCTATGGTCCGGCATTATTCTACGGCGAACACACACACTTATCCGTGATGGAGTACTGGCGTTGGTGGGTAGTTCACCTTTGGGTAGAAGGCTTCTTTGAAGTATTCTCCGTGGCGGCACTGTCCTTCATCTTCGTAAGTTTAGGTTTAGTTTCCCGTCGCACAGCGACCGTAGCAACCATCACCGAAGCAGCATTGTTCTTAATCGGCGGTATCCCGGGAACCTTCCACCACTTATACTTCGCCGGTGCGACAACGCCAATTATCGCTGTGGGCGCCTCCTTCTCCGCGCTTGAAGTTGTCCCATTAGTTTTACTTGGTCACGAAGCCTGGGAACACTGGGAAATGAAACAAAAAGCCCCATGGATGGATCGCTTAAAATGGCCTATCTACTGCTTCGTTGCCGTTGCCTTCTGGAATATGTTGGGGGCGGGTGTGTTCGGTTTCTTAATCAACCCACCGATTTCCCTCTACTACATCCAAGGCTTAAACACCACCGCAGTACACGCCCACGCGGCATTATTCGGGGTATATGGTTTCTTGGCATTAGGTTTCGTGTTCTTAATTGCACGTTACTTGCGTCCAAACACACCATTCAACGACAAATTGATGAAATGGGGCTTCTGGTTGCTTAACGGCGGTTTGATCTTAATGATCGTCTCCAGCCTATTACCAATCGGTATCATTCAAGGTTACGCAAGTATCTCTGAAGGCTTATGGTATGCCCGTAGTGAAGAATTCATGCAACAACCGTTATTCGACACCTTACGTTGGGTGCGTTTAGTCGGTGACGTCGTATTCATCTTTGGTGCGCTTGCATTCTTATTGCAAATTTTCACCATGGTTTTCTTCAAACCAAAACACACGGCCAATTAAGCTAAATTGAGCAAAACAACAAAGCTGCCGGTTTTAATCGGCAGCTTTTTATTTAAAAAACGCGTAAAAAAATCACCGCACTTTTCGCTCGCTTAAACAAATCATTTATAAATCGCCTACTTATTGCTAGAATAAGCGGCAATTTTTTCGTTATGAATTACCAAAGGTTTAACAATGTTGAAAAAAATTATTTTATCCGGTGCCGTGTTACTGATGGCGGGTTGCTCTCTTTTCGGCACAAAGCAATCGCCTATTCCAGCAGAATATGCACAGGCGGATTACTTGTTATCTGATGCTGATGCTCAGCGTTGGGCTTTCGCCAGTAAGCAGGCGGAGCAATGTATCTACCCAAACTTAACCCGCATTTTGCAACAACACTTCCCGAAAGAAGATGCTTACATTCATTCTCAATACATCTTCTTCTATCCGTTAGAAAACATCATCGGTGAAAAATATGTGAAAATCATTCAAGAGGATGAAAAATCCATGAGTTACGCCACTTATCAGTATAAAAAATTCAAACAGGATAAAGTGGAAGACATGGACAAAGCCCAATGCGATATTTTAAGAAAAAATGCCTTGGACGATCTTGAAGTGGTAAAAGGTCAATATAGAAATGGCATGATTGAGGTGCAGAAAAACCCTGATGGCACGATAAAAAGTACTGACGGCGTGGCCACCAATCAAAATAAATTCTTCTTCGACATCATCAAATGGGGTTCCGCATTACTACTCTAATGCCAAGCCAAATCTCAAACCAAACGCACTTACTTCGTTTATTAAGTGCGTTTTTTCTTTCTGCGCAAATATACTGCTGAATCCATATTGCTTGTGCCATACAAACCGATATAATTCGTCGCAGATTTATCACAAAAAGGAAACCTTAATCACCGAACCACACCGCTACGGCACCGTGGTTTCAGAAGTGGATTTAACGTTTGATATCAACGATAAAAAAGAAGTGAAATTGCTGAAAAAAGAAGCCAAAACCGTACCGGTTAAAGATCTGGCTTCCGATGAAAAAATCGTGGAAATCTACAAACCATATCACGAGAAATTACGTGAATTAAATAACGTAGTTATCGGCCAAGCAGAGAATGAAATGGTGCCACAAGGCAAAAAACATGGCGTAGCCATTGCCTTTGCCAAAGACACCGGTCTGTCTTCTTTCATCTACGATGTTGAGCGTCATTACAGCAATGCCGACGTTGTGTCTTTCTCTTTTGACCACCAAAACGCCCGCATGGATAAAGGTGACATCAAGAAAAAAGACATCATCTTTAACTATCGCTATGCTGGCGGTGATGTGACCGTTTATGAAATGACGGGCAAACAGCTCAAACAATACATGGAATGGTCAGCGGATTATTTCGATACCGTTCAAGCGGGCGACACCGATTATCGCTATAACGCAGAGCGCAAAAAATCCAAATATGTCACCTACGCTCTATTCGGCGGCGTGAAATACAAAATTGATTTACGCAAACCAAGCGGACAAAAAATCGTGGATTTAACCTTAGCCAATGGCAAACCGATCACCGATGACATGAAATTGAAAGTGGGTATGAACTCCTACCGCTTCAACCAACTCCACGGTAAAGGCGGCATCTTTGAAGGACAAGACATCCCTGTGGTGTGGGAATCCAAAGTGGTGATGGGACGCGAAAAGGCATCATCCAAAACATGATGATCAACTACATCACCAACGTAAAAAAGCAAAATCCAAGGTCTTTCTCACAACAATTGGGAAATTATCGGCTTGGAATAAGATAGCCTAAACCGAAAGAAAAAATACCGATGGCAAAAACCATCGGTATTTTTATATGTGAAAAACGTCGCTGAAAACAACCGCACTTTTGTATTAAATATTCCGTAATTTATTGGAATACAACACCAAACTTGAGTGTTGATATATAGCGCTGGTGCGCGTCTCCCGCGACGCGTACCAAATCAATACAGTAAAAGAAAAGCACGCGTCAGGAGACGCGCGCTATCATGGGGAAAATGGTAGACTACAGTAAAGCTCCGGTAGCTGAGCCTAAAATAGAAACAACGAGAGGGTGAGATAGAAATTGCTTGAGTAAAGATTTTACGTTTTCTTTTTCTGCTTCAGAAGCTGTAGAGTTCTCTATTTTCTGAATTAACTCATCAAACGTATTAGTAATGTTTTGGGCGTTATAGTCTCCTATTTGAACATTTTGTGAACCATGAATGTTAATATTCTGTATATTTTTTCCATTGGTCGTGATGGAGGAGTTTGGGTGAATTTTATGTGGTAATGAGGAGGGATACAGCCTAGACTTTTAGAATAACAATCTACCTTTGTAACATAGTAATATTCATCATTTTCATTTGGTAATTTACGAATAATGATATCGCCTTCTGCAATATTTGCTTGTAGATCAGTGACAATAATAGCATCTCGAGTAAAAGAAGCTTCATATGGTCCCTTAAGCGAACCATCTTTTTTTCTGAACGTTAAAGCTTTCTTTTATTTTATTTAATATAGACACCATAAATTCCTCCTTAAGTTATTTTCATAAGTATGTTTAATCATAGGGATACATTATCTTGTAGCAACAAGATTAATAATTTCCTCGTCTGTTCTTTCTTCATCAGGGTTATCACTAAAGAAAAAACTTAAATTTGGGTCATATCTATACCTTTGGTATAGCTCAGGTCTTAGCATTTCAGCTTTATTACTATTTTTTATAGTACGAGATTTTGGGGTACCATTCGCTCTTTTTCCATTTCTTTTAACATCAAAGCAGTAGATAGCATTAGGGTTATTGCCCTCTGCTCTTCGCCCTATAAGCTCTCGCTCTAATAGTGGCTTATTAATCACTTTTTGCATAGGAATAACTCTAGCAAAACATTCAGAAAAATTTATAAAGATTTCTCGAAATCTATTTCCATCAAGTCGATTTATATCAAAGAAATCAAAAAACTCTATTGCTGAATTGAAGTGAACTTCATAAAAATCCGCATATGCCCTTATACTATGATTGGCATCATCTTGATTGATAAATTCTATTTTTGCTTGAGCATAGTTACTCGGTTTTCTTTCTTTTTGAGTATAAAGAGTAAGAATTACTATAGTTTGCTTACCATTATATTCAAAAGGAAAAGAATCTATAATCCATCCTAACCGATTCATATCGTTCAGTAATAACGGTAAATTTTGGAATCTAATAGGCATTTATCAGTCCTTCTATACTATGAAAACAGTAAGTCATATTGGTATATTTTCTAATTATTACCCCAACACCACCCTCGCATTCCTAAAAATTCGCATCCAAGCCCCATCTTCTCCCCATTCTTCCGGATGCCATGAGTTGCTCACGGTACGGAAGACACGTTCCGGGTGTGGCATCATGATGGCGACACGACCGTTGGTGTTGGAAAGCGCTGTGATGCCGAGGGCGGAGCCATTCGGGTTCACTGGGTACACTTCTGTCGGGTTGAGGTTGTTATTGATGTATTGCGCCACAATCAAGTTTTGTGCTTGAAGTGCGGTTAAATTTTCAGGTGTTTTGAATTCTACTCTGCCCTCGCCGTGGGAAACGGCAATTGGCATATGGGAACCTGCCATGCCTTGGAACCACAGAGAGTTGCTTTCATTAATACGAACCAAGGCGGCGCGGGCTTCAAAACGTTCGGATTTATTGCGTACGAAACGCGGCCAGTTTTCTGTGCCCGGGATGATTTCCGCCAAGGTGGAAAGCATTTGACAGCCGTTACAAATGCCAAGTGCGAGCGTATCTTCACGTTCAAAGAATTGGCTGAATTGATCCCGTAAGTGCGGGTTAAATAAAATGGATTTTGCCCAACCGCCACCGGCACCAAGCACGTCGCCGTAAGAGAAGCCGCCGCACGCCACCAAGGCATTGAAGTGTTGCAAGTCATAACGGCGATTGTGCAAGTCGCTCATGTGAACATCGATAGCCTCAAAGCCGGCTCGGTCAAATGCTGCCGCCATTTCAACATGGCTGTTGACGCCTTGCTCACGCAATACCGCCACTTTCGGGCGTTTTCCGGTGGCAATATAAGGCGCAGCAATGTCTTCGCTTGGGTCGTAGGTTAAATGGGCGGAGAAGCCTTTGTCCTGCGGATTTTTCTTCGCCGCAAATTCTTGGTCGGCACATTCCGGGTTGTCGCGTAAGCGTTGCATTTGATGGGTCAATTCCGCCCAAATGCCACGCAAGTCGGAACGTTTTTCATTGAGCAACACTTTGTTGCCACGGGTGATTTCGATTTCGTCGTCTTCAGTCACGGCGCCCAATTCTTTCACCAAATGCAACACATTGTGTTTAGCGAAGACATCGCGCACAAGACTCAAATCGCTGTCGCGCACTTGAATCACCGCGCCCAATTCTTCATTAAATAACACCGCTAAATCGTTGTCGCCCAAGGCGCTGATATCCACAGCCACGCCACAATGTCCGGCAAATGCCATTTCCGCCAAGGTGACGATTAAACCACCGTCGGAGCGGTCGTGGTATGCCAATAATTTTTCTTGCGCCACCAACTCTTGCATAGCGTTAAAGAAGTTTTTCAGTGTATCGGCGTTGACCACATCCGCAGGTTTGTCGCCAAGTTGGGCATACACCTGCGCTAACGCCGTAGCGCCCAAGCGGTTGTTGCCTTCGCCCAAATCCACCAACAACAAGCGGGATTGACCCTTGTCAGTGCGTAATTGTGGGGTGACGGTTTTGCGCACGTCTTCTACGCGTGCAAAGGCGCTGATAATCAAAGAAAGCGGTGAGGTCACGCTTTTTTGCTCGCCGTTTTCCTGCCAAGTGGTTTTCATGGACATAGAGTCTTTACCTACCGGAATGGTTAAGCATAATTGCGGGCAAAGCTCTTCGCCCACGGCTTTCACCGCGGCATATAAACCCGCGTCTTCGCCTTTGTGACCTGCTGCGGACATCCAGTTGGCAGACAATTTAATGCGTTTAATGTCGCCGATATTCGTGGCAGCAATGTTGGTTAAGGATTCTGCCACGGCTAAACGGGCAGATGCGGCGAAATCTAGCAATGCTACCGGCGTGCGTTCGCCCATGGACATGGCTTCGCCGTAGTAGCTGTCTAATGTCGCCGTGGTCACCGCGCAGTCGGCCACCGGCACTTGCCACGGGCCGACCATCTGATCACGTGCCACCATGCCGGTCACGGTGCGGTCACCGATGGTGATTAAGAAGGTTTTTTCTGCCACCGCCGGCAAACGAAGTACGCGATGTAACGCTTCTTTTAATTGAATTTGGCTTTGTTCAAGGGGTTCGCTGTTAACGCTAGCGGTTTGCACGTCGCGGGTCATTTTCGGGGTTTTACCGAGCAACACGCCCATTGGTAAATCAATCGGATTGTTGTTGAAATGCTCGTCATGTAAGGTTAAGTGTTCTTCTTCCGTGGCTTCGCCGATCACCGCATAAGGCGCGCGTTCACGGCGGCAGAGTTCCTCAAAGTGCGGTAGTTTTTCCGGATGAATTGCAAGCACATAACGCTCTTGAGATTCGTTACACCAGATTTCCAATGGGCTCATTTCACGCTCGTCACTTAAGATTTTGCGGAGTTCAAATTTACCGCCACGGCCGCCGTCATGCACCAATTCCGGCATGGCGTTGGATAACCCGCCTGCGCCTACATCATGAATAAAGGCAATCGGGTTCTCCTCGCCTAACTGCCAGCAACGGTCGATCACTTCTTGGCAACGACGTTCCATTTCTGGGTTATCCCGTTGTACGGAGGCGAAATCCAAGTTTTCTTTGGATTTACCGGATGCCATCGAAGACGCTGCACCACCGCCCAAGCCGATGTTCATCGCCGGTCCACCAAGTACAACCAGTTTTGCGCCCACCGGAATGTCGCCTTTTTGCACGTGTTCGGCACGAATGTTGCCGATACCGCCTGCCAACATGATTGGTTTGTGGTAGCCGCGCACTTCTTCACCGTTGAAGCTAGTCACTTTTTGTTCGTAAGTACGGAAATAACCAAGCAATGCCGGACGACCAAATTCGTTGTTAAACGCCGCGCCACCTAACGGGCCTTCCAGCATAATGTCTAAGGCGGAAGCAATACGGTTCGGTTTAGAAAGCGGCGCTTCCCAAGGTTGTTCAAAGTTTGGTATGCATAAGTTGGATACAGAGAAGCCCACCAAACCCGCTTTTGGTTTGGCGCCACGACCGGTAGCCCCTTCGTCACGGATTTCGCCACCGGAGCCGGTTGCCGCGCCCGGGAACGGAGAAATAGCGGTCGGGTGGTTGTGGGTTTCCACCTTCATTAAAATATGGGTGTCTTCATTGTGATAACGGTAAATGCCGTCTTGATCCGAGAAGAAACGTCCCGCTTTGGAGCCTTCCATGATCGCTGCGTTGTCTTTATACGCGGAAAGCACAAAATCAGGGGTTTTCTCAAAGGTATTTTTGATCATTTTGAACAGGGATTTGTCCTGTTTTTTACCGTCGATAATCCAGTCGGCATTAAAAATTTTATGGCGGCAGTGTTCCGAGTTGGCTTGCGCGAACATATACAGCTCAATGTCGTGCGGGTTGCGTCCAAGTGCGGTGAAATTTTCCATCAAATAATCGATTTCATCTTCCGCCAATGCCAAGCCCAGCTCCACGTTGGCACTTTCTAAAGCACTGCGTCCACCGTTTAAAATATCCACGGTTTTGAACGGCTTCGGTTCTTGTTGACGGAACAACACTTTCGCCTCGTCTGCCTTGCGAACCACGGTTTCCATCATGCGGTCATGTAAAAGTGCGGTCAGTTTTTCCGTTGTTTTTTCATCTAACGGCTGTGTCAATTCAAAGTAATATGCCAAACCACGTTCAATGCGTTCCACCTCATTTAAGCCGCAGTTATGGGCGATGTCGGTGGCTTTAGACGACCAAGAAGAAATGGTGCCAACGCGCGGAATCACAATAAAACTTTCCCCTTTAGCTTCATGTTCGGCAAGGGTAGGTCCGTAATGCAACAAGGCTTTCAGTTTAGTTTCCTGTTCAGCAGAAAGTGCAGAGTTTAATGCCACAAAATGCACATACTCCGCATACACGGATTTCACCGGTAATTGTTGCTGTTGGAATTTTTGCATTAAGCCATTAATACGGAATTCGGAAAAGGCAGGTGAGCCACGGAAAGTTTGGAACATGAGGATTACCTTTGAGGTTGAATTGAAACAGAAATTGCGGGCTATTATAAAGGAATTTGGGGTAAACGAAAACGTTTGCGCAAGAAAAAATAAGCGGGAAATTTGATCGTTATAAACCTGAAATTCCGGTCACTGAGACTGTAAATTTCAGCCTTTCGAGTAAAGCAAGACCAATGCTTAGATAAGCTCAGCAAACGTCTTGTAGAAATCTACATGATGCCAGAAAAAAAGCACAAAAAAACCCCTGCCAGAACGACAAGGGCGATGGTCAAAAATTGAGTTCAAAACTAACCCATACCGTATTTTTTTAATTTTTTACGCAAGGTGCCACGGTTGATGCCGAGCATTGTTGCAGCGCGGGTTTGATTGCCGCGAGTATATTGCATAACCATATCCAACATTGGGTGTTCGACTTCTGCCAATACCAATTCATACAGATCATTCACATCTTGACCGTCTAATTGGGATAAATAATTTCTTAACGCTTGTTTTACAGAGTCGCGCAATGGTTTGTTGGTTACTTGAGATTGAGAATTCAGCACTGAAACAGTTAATGCTTCCGCCGGATTACGTTGTTCTAACATTTTTCTATCCATTAATTAAATCAAATTAAACTAAAAAATCGTTCTAATGCGGCTAATTGTGCCGAAGCAGAAGTTATCGCATTAAAATCTTGTTTAAAAACAGAATCGGGTTGAATGTCCTGTAAATACCAAGCAATATGCTTGCGTGCAATTCGGTAGCCTTTTTCTACTCCGTAAAAGCGATGCAATTCACGGATATGCTGCAAAATTACACGACATTTTTCTTCTGAACTTGGTTCCTGAATAGTCGAATCATGTTCCACTAGCCCAACGACAGATTGAAATAACCAAGGTCGACCCAATGCTCCACGTCCGATCATAATGCCATCAGCGCCCGTGTAATCGAGCACCGCTTTGGCTTTTTGGGCAGAAGTAATATCGCCGTTAGCAATCACCGGAATGGAAACCTGTTGTTTCACCAATCGAATATGTTCATATTCCGCATCGCCTTCAAATTTACAGGCGCGGGTACGACCATGAATGGTTAACGCTTGAATACCACTTTGTTCCGCGATTTTGGCAATTTCTACACAATTTCGATTTTCCAAATCCCAACCTGTGCGAATTTTTAAGGTTACCGGAACCTCAACAGATTTCACTACAGTCTCAAGAATTTGTCGAACAAGTTGGGGATATTGTAAAAGTGCGGAGCCCGCCATTTTACGATTCACCTTCTTTGCCGGACAGCCCATATTAATATCAATAATCTGAGCGCCATATTCAACATTCACTTGAGCGGCTTGCGCCATTTCATCAGGATCTGAACCCGCAATTTGTACGGCATTTATGCCTGCTTCTTGGTGATGAGCCAAGCGCAATTTCGATTTCTCGGTATGCCACACATGCGGGTTGGTTGACATCATTTCTGAGAAGGTCAAACCTGCGCCATAAGTTGCACAAATTCGACGAAAAGGTTGATCGGTAATCCCTGCCATGGGCGCTAGCAAAATGCGATTTTTTAATTGATAAAAACCGATATGCACTCACGACTCCACTACGCTTCAATTACTTAATCAAACTCCCTTGCCAACTGACAAGGCGTGCTATCATACGCACTTTTAATGCGTTTGGAAAGTGTGTTTTTTATACAATATTGTAAATTTTTTTGATTCATTTAATTTTGTCAAATTTATGCGAAAAAATAGAAATTACCCCTTGACATTATCCATAAAACTTTTATGGATTTTTATCCATTTCTTGCACGAAAATTAAAAAAAAGTGCGGTGGAAAACAAAATATTTTTCTACCGCACTTTTAATTAACTTATTGATAAAACTATCAAGATTTAAGCTTTCCAGTAATCCTGCACCACTCTTCACGCTCAGCCACAGACGCCAAATCAAAACTTTTAGCATAAGCATCACACACGGACTGCGCTTGTGTCGCTAAAATACCGGACAGCCCCAACACGCCATTTGGCTTAACTAATTGGCTAATTACAGGGTAAAGTTCTTTTAATGGGCCCGCCAAAATATTCGCCACCACCACATCAGCCTTTAAATCAGACGGTTTTTCATCCGACAAAAACAGCTGCAAACGATCGGCAACGCCGTTTTGCTCCGCATTATTGCGACTGGCTAAAATCGCTTGCGGATCAATATCAATACCCACCGCACTTTTCGCACCAAGCTTTAATGCCGCAATGGCAAGGATACCCGAACCACAACCGAAATCGATCACCGTCTTATCTTTTAAATCCAAACTGTCGAGCCATTCCAAGCAAAGGGCAGTTGTCGGGTGTGTCCCGGTACCAAACGCCAAGCCAGGATCCAACATCACATTGACCGCATTCGGTTCCGGCACTTCACGCCAACTCGGACAAATCCACAGGCGCTTGCCAAATTGCATTGGATGGAAATTATCCATCCACTCGCGTTCCCAATCTTTGTCTTCGATTTGTTCGATTTTATAGGCGGAATTTTCGTCTAAATGCTTCGCTTGTTTAAGTGCATCCACGATTACATTCATATCGGTTTCCGCATCAAACAAGGCAATCACATCAGTGTTGCCCCAAAGCCGTGTTTCTCCCGGTAGAGGTTCAAAAATCGGCGTGTCTTGGCTGTCCATGAAGGTGACGGACACCGATCCGATCTCTTCTAAAAAATCACTGATTTGTTCTGCCTTTTCGTTAGTACTGTTTAGGCGAATTTGAATCCAAGCCATTTGTTTATCCTTTTATTCTTTTTCATAACCTTCGTAGTAGTAGGATTGCTCAATGCCTTTAAAAATGATTTCACGGTTATCAACATCATTCGTTAAATTATTTTGTAGTAAAAAGCGAATTTCCAAATCATTAATTGGACTACGCTCCATCGCTTGTAGGTATAAGGTTTTATCTACATTTTGCCAATTAACAACTTTGCCTAAATTTTTCTTTAAGATTAAATCCAACCAAATTCTTGTTGAACGTCCATTGCCTTCCAAAAACGGATGGGCAATATTCATTTCAACATATTTATTAATAATCTCCTCAAATGTCGTTTCAGGCATTTGCTCAATTTTGCCCAACGCTTCTTTTAAATACAACGAATTGGCAAAACGAAAATTGCCTTTAGAAATATTTTGTTCACGAATCACGCCGGCAAAATCATATAAATCTTGAAATAAATATTGGTGAATTTGTTGTAATCCCCGTGTCGTTCCTACTTCAATTTGACGAATATCATTCGTTTCAAACAAGCGGTAAGCATTTTCCAAGCTTTTTTGATCTATTTTTTCATGTATTTTACCTGTCATTTTCACCGCACTTTAAATGGCGCTTCTCGCCAATTTTATTACCAATCAAAAATGCCGCTAAGCCAAATACTAACGCCGGTGCAATTGGATTGAAGCCCAAGAGTTTAATGCCAAATTGGGTGAGTAAAATAAAAGAGATTAAACCGACCAACATGGAGCTTATCGCGCCGTAAGCATTGGCTTTATCCCAGTACAGTCCTAATACGATAACCCATAGAAACGCAGCTTCCAAACCACCAAAGGCGAAGAGATTCAACCAAATGATCATATCCGGCGGATTGAGAGAAGCGAAAATCAAAAGTGCGGTCAAAATTAATGTAATTACTGAAGAGATTCGACCAATACGTTTTTGGTTTTGTACTGCCTGCGGTTTTGCTGCCAAATACAAGTCCTTCACAAAAATGGAGGAAGATTGGATCAGCTGAGCATCCACCGTGGACATAATCGCTGACATCGGCGCCGCAAGGAAAATCCCCGCCACAATCGGCGGCAACACTTGCAACATCAGGCTTGGAATCACTTTATCCGACACCGTTAAATCCGGCACGATAGCGCGCCCCAATGCGCCTGCCAAGTGCATACCTAACATAACCACCGTTAATACGATAGTGCCAATAAACATACCGCTGTGCAAAGCTTTGCTGTCTTTAAACGCCATGCAACGCACTGCCGTGTGCGGTAAACCGACCACACCGAAGCAAACCAAAATCCAGAAAGACGCCATAAATTGGAAATCCAGCATCTCATTCGGTCCGTACGGACTGACGAGACTTGGGTTAATTTCAGCTAATTTCTTGACCGCACTTTCCACGCCGCCTACCTGATAAATCACGCCGATCAAAAGAACAATCGTGCCTAGAATCATCACGGTACCTTGAATAGTGTCTGTCAACACCACTGCGCGGAAACCACCGATGAAGGTATAAATCCCCACGGTTAAGGCGAAAATCAGCAGGGCTTGGGTGTAAGGAATGCCGATGGTGGTTTCCAACAAACGGGCACCACCGATAAATTGTACGGTCATCGCCGCAAAGAAGGCGATCAACAATGCGATACAGGCAATCCACACCAAATATTTATTTTTATAGCGATAAAGCAATAAATCATTGATCGTCAACGCATTAGTTTCACGGGAAAGTAAGGCAAATTTTTTCCCTAAGGCGCCGAGTGCCAACCACACTGCCGGCACTTGGATCATAGCAAGCAAGACCCAGCCTAATCCGTATTTATACGCCGCGCCGGGGCCGCCGATAAAGGAACTGGCGCTGGCATAAGTAGAGGCAGTCGTCATGGCGAGCACGAAGCCCGTCATAGAACGGTTGCCCACATAATATTCGGAAAGAAAATCACCGTCTCTTTGACGTTTCACATAAGCATAAATAGCCGCCCCGAATACAAATGCCAAATAAATGACGAGCGGAAAAATAATCCCTAGGTTCATTGATGACGCTCCATTGTCATATCTTGATTTTTCTGTTCCACATCCAGTGGAATATCCTGAAACATAATTTTAATCAGCCAATATGCCACCACAATAAAGAGAATAGGTAGATAAATACAGGCGAGTTCAAACCACAGCGGAAAACCGATTGGCCCTTGTGTGCCTTTTGGTAAATAGGCGCATAAGCACCAACCAATAACATAAAGGATGGTTAAACCCAATGTCCAACGGGCTTCCTTAGCCGCTTGCCGATAGCGTTGTTGTAACTTCATGATATGTTTGCCTTAATCCATGATTAAAAGGTTTTGCTCATTTCTAAATAAATCCGATTTTTATCATAACGATAAAATGGGTGATTACTGTCGTTTTTTTGATACGACCAAGTTAATTTAGGAGTGATGCCCAAAAAGTATAGGTTACGATGCCATACGGTAAGTCCGGCTTGATATTCGTTGTTTTTTTGGCGAATGCTAAAGAAATCAATGTTGTTATAAGTTCGTCTAGCATAGGCAAGGGAAATACGGGTAGAAATGCCCAATGGCCATTCCTGTACCCAGCCCAAACGAAGATTTTTACGCTGATAGGCGTTATCGCTATCACGGGTATTTTCGCGGTTGTAATCCACACCGGCAAACCAATATTGCCCGCTGTAAGGCAGGAATAACAAGGTGTTTGACCACAAATAATTATTGCCGTTTAAATGCTTTCGCTTTACATAACGCTGTTCACCATACTCAAGTGCGGTGGAAATTTGCCACATTTTATGGAACCAATAGCTTAACTCAAAACGGACGCCGGAGTTTTTGGAAAATTGCTTCATAGCATCACTACCGGAAGATCCGCCGGAATACCAACGACGTTCGGTGAAAGGCAACAACGCCACTTCGGTATTTGCCGTTTGATAGCCCAAGCCCGCCCCGACACGTGCATTGAATTCGTTATATTTCTTGTTATCCCAATAATATTTGCCTTGTCCGTCCCAAATAAACTTGGCGAAGATATTTTTTGGCAGCGACCATTTTTTTTCACTACCGAGATAATAAGAAAGTCCGTGGGCCGATTCGCGCTGCCACGCCTGCCAGCCACCGATACGTGTACCCGCTTTTGGTGCATTATTGACGTTCGATTCATTTAAAAAACTAATACCGCCGCTGATTCTCCATTGATCACGTTGGTTGATCGCCGTTAAATACTGATCGATCACATGCTGCGATTGCCCATCATTCACTTCCGCACGGAGTTTTTGAAACTGATCTTTTGCCGCTTCGTTATCATTATTTAAAAACAATACGTGTGCTAATTGATAACGTAGAGGCAAAATATCGGGACGTTGTGCAAACAAGGTGCGATATTCCTGCACCGCACGGGAATAATTCCCTTGTTTTGTTGCAATAATGGCCTCCGCCCAAGCTAACAAAAATGGATCCTGCTGCGGCAGATTTTGGTATAACGGCAACAGCAATTCCACCGCTTCCGTATTATTCTGCAGCACCGCCGGAATCAACCCGCGAATAATTAAATCCGGTCGTTTTGCCAGTTCTTTTTTGGTAATAGATAGGATGTGTTTGTTATCTGCCGTCTTTTCCACCTGCAATGGCTGCGGTAATTGCGGTTCAGCGATTTGAATACGTTCTTCGGGCAAGTTATTTTTAGGCTGTGCCACCTTTTCTTCAGCTGCGGCTGTCGCCGTCAAAGTCAAGACGGCCAAAAATAAAGCATGATGTGTTAGTTTCATGATTGGGTTATCTAAATTAAGGAATAAAAAATTGCCATTACGGCAAACAAGAACACGGGCGATTCTAGCACGATTTTAAGGTTCGGAAAAATTATCATGGATAATATGGTGTTGAAAGTAAGGAAAAAACGGATTTCACACAAATTTTGTTATGCTGTTTTGCCAAAGGGTATTGGCAATGACATCCGCAGGCTCATGTCTTAACTCACATAAAACGCGAAACACCTGCGCCACGCGTTCCGGGCGATTTGGCTGCCCTTGAAAACCAAACACCGGCATATCAGGCGAATCCGTTTCCAACAGCAACGCGTTTAAAGGCAATTTGGCGATGGTTTGACGGGTTTTATTGGCGCGTTCATAGGTAATCGTGCCACCCACACCAATGTGATACCCCAAATCCACAAAACGTTTTGCCTGATCATAACTGCCTGCAAAACCATGTACGACACCACGTTTCGGCACATCAATGCGTTTAAGAAAAGAAAACAATTGATCGTGCGACTTACGGGAATGCATATTCACCGGCAAATCGTGTTTTTTCGCCAAATACAGTTGTGCTTCAAAAAAATCACATTGCTTGCGCCATAATGGCTCGCTTAACAATTCCGGTACGGCACGCTCCAAGCCGATTTCCGCTACTGCCGTGCAATTTGCCGAACGCGTTGCCAATGCCTGCTCCAATAACGCCAAATCCTGTACTTGGTGTTCTTTGATATACAACGGATGTAGCCCCAAGCCGTAATACAATTGTTCAGGATAAAGTGCGGTCATTTTTTCAATCGTTTTAAAATCACGTTGCAATACCGCCACAATCAGCATTTTTTGTACCCCTACCGCCTGTGCATTTTGCATAAGCAGATCCAACGGCTCACCGGTGGCTTGCTGCAAATAATCGAGGTGGGTATGCGTGTCGAAAAAGGAATACATATCAATCTAAAAAATCAGGCAACTCAATGAGTTGCCTATATTATTATTCGTCAATGGTAACAGATGTAATCACCACATCGTCATTCGGCACGTCTTGGTGGAAGCCTTTGTTGCCGGTTTTCACACCTTTGATTTTATCCACAACGTCCATGCCTTCAACGACTTCGCCGAATACTGCATAGCCCCATTCTTGTACCACTTCACGACCATGCAATTCTTTCGCACGATAATCCAAGAAAGTGTTATCGGCAACGTTAATAAAGAATTGCGCCGTCGCCGAATGCGGATCGGAAGTACGCGCCATAGCAATGGTGCCACGTTTGTTGCTTAAACGGTTGTTAGCTTCATTTTTAATCGGCGCGTTAGTGGCTTTTTCGCGCATACCGCTTTCCATGCCGCCGCCCTGAATCATAAAACCGTCAATCACACGGTGGAAAATTGTGTTATCATAAAAGCCGTTTTTACAATAAGTTAAGAAGTTTTCCGCCGTTACCGGTGCTTTTTCGTGATTTAAGGCAATTTTAATGTCGCCAAAATTGGTGTGTAGTGTAATCATTGTACTTTTCCTATACGAATTAAAGAGCGTCATTATTTCACAATCCGCCCCAAATCGCCACAAAGTGCGGTGCGTTTTCAAAAAGATTTGGATCCTAATATGTTAAAACTTTTCAATACCCTCACCCGCGAAAAAGAAATTTTTAAACCGATTCACGCAGGCAAAATCGGCATGTATGTTTGCGGTGTCACCGTTTACGATCTCTGCCATATCGGGCACGGACGAACCTTTGTTTGTTTCGATGTCATAGCCCGTTATTTACGCTATTTAGGCTACGATTTAACCTATGTACGCAACATCACTGACGTGGATGACAAAATCATTAAACGCGCGTTGGAAAACAAAGAAACCTGTGATCAATTGGTGGATCGCATGGTCGTGGAAATGTATAAAGATTTTGATTCCCTGAACATTTTGCGTCCTGACTTTGAGCCACGCGCAACCCATCACATTCCTGAAATTATTGCTATTGTAGAAAAACTGATTCAACGCGGACATGCTTATGTAGCGGACAACGGCGATGTGATGTTTGATGTGGAAAGCTTCAAAGAATACGGCAAATTATCCCGCCAAGATTTAGAACAATTACAAGCGGGCGCACGTATTGAAATCAATGAAATCAAGAAAAATCCAATGGATTTCGTGTTGTGGAAAATGTCCAAACCAAACGAACCAAGCTGGGATTCGCCTTGGGGCAAAGGCCGTCCGGGCTGGCACATTGAATGTTCCGCCATGAACAGCAAACAACTTGGCGAACATTTTGACATTCACGGTGGTGGCTCCGACCTGATGTTCCCACACCACGAAAATGAAATCGCTCAATCTTGCTGCGCTCACGGTAACCAGTATGTGAACTACTGGCTGCATTCAGGCATGATCATGGTAAATAAAGAAAAAATGTCGAAATCCCTCGGCAACTTCTTCACGATTCGCGATGTATTAAGCCACTACGATGCGGAAAGCGTACGTTACTTCCTACTCACCGCTCATTACCGCAGTCAATTAAATTACAGCGAAGAAAATCTCAATCTGGCTCATGGCGCATTGGAACGCCTTTACACCGCATTACGCGGCATTGATAAAAGTGCGGTGGCTTTTGGCGGTGAAAATTTTGTGGACGCCTTCCGCGATGCGATGGACGATGATTTCAATACGCCAAATGCCCTTTCTGTGCTATTTGAAATGGCGCGCGAATTGAACAAACTGAAAACCGAAGACATGGCCAAAGCCAACGGACTTGCGGCTCGTTTACGCGAACTTGCCGGCATTCTTGGTTTGCTTCAGCTTGATCCGGAACAATTTCTACAAGCCGGTTCCGATGACGACGAAGTCGCAAAAATTGAAGGACTTATCAAACAACGCAACGAAGCCCGCGCCGCCAAAGACTGGCCAGCTGCAGATGCAGCGCGCAACGCCTTAACGGAAATGGGTATTGTGTTAGAAGATGGCCCGAACGGCACAACTTGGCGGAAACAATAAGAACACAAGTTAAAAAACAAAAAGGAAAGTGAATCACTCACTTTCCTTTTTTATTATTGAGCGCCATAAAGTGCGGTTGTTTCTAGCAACGTTTTTCACCTTGAAAAATACCTGTGAAAACGACCGCACTTTTCAGATTATTTCACTAATCCACCGCTCGCTTGTAAATCGGCGTGGTAGGAAGAACGTACGAACGGACCGCAAGCCGCATGTTCAAAGCCCATAGCTTGTGCTTTTTCGCGGAACATATCAAATTCTGCAGGCGGCACATAACGCGCTACCGGTAAATGGTGACGGCTTGGTTGTAAATATTGACCGACAGTGAGCATTGTCACACCGTGATCACGCAAATCCTGCATAACTTCCAAGATTTCTTCGTTGGTTTCGCCTAAGCCCACCATTAATCCTGATTTGGTCGGAATATTCGGGAACATCGCTTTAAATTCTTTCAGCAAGCGCAACGACCATTGATAATCTGCGCCCGGACGAATTTCACGATATAAACGTGGCACATTTTCCAAGTTGTGGTTAAACACATCCGGCGGATTGTCTTTTAATTTTTCCAACGCCAATTCAATGCGTCCACGGAAATCCGGCACCAAAATCTCAATTTTAATATTCGGATTTAACGCACGAATTTCTCGCACACAATCGGCAAAATGCCCGGCACCGCGATCAGGTAAGTCGTCACGGTCAACGGAAGTAATAACCACATAACGTAACTTCATATCCTGAATGGTTTCTGCCAATTGACGCGGCTCATCCGGATTCGGTGCAAGCGGTTTGCCGTGTGCGACGTCACAGAACGGACAACGACGGGTACAAATCGCCCCAAGAATCATAAAGGTTGCCGTACCGTGATTAAAACATTCGTGCAGGTTCGGACAAGAGGCTTCTTCGCATACAGAATGCAATCCGTGACGACGCATACCGGATTTAATACTTTGAATTCGCGCTCCGTTGGCGGGAATTTTGATTTTCATCCATTCCGGTTTTTTAAGTAATTCCTGTTCAGGATCGATATTTTTTACCGGAATAATAGACGTTTTCGCGGCGTCACGATATTTAACGCCACGCTCCATCTTAAAAGGTGTTCCCATTGAAATTCCTTATGTAGCGAGTAAATGGCAAGGGTAACGAGATTAAACTGTGATTAACTGAGAGTGTTAATGATTTGTTACATTATACCCTAACAGTGTGGAAAAATGCTTAACTAATTGTAGGGAAACTTTGTGGCAATCCGCCTGTTCGTTGCTAACAAAATCCGCCAGTTGACACATTTCTAGCCCCGCATAGCCGCAAGGATTAATGTGATGGAAAGGCGCTAAATCCATATTGATATTAAACGCCAAGCCGTGAAAAGAACGACCATGACGAATACGCAAACCGAGAGAACAAATTTTTCTGCCATCAATATACACACCGGGCGCATCCGGTTTCGGGTAGCCTTCAATGTCATAATCCGCCAGCGTTTTCACCACAGATTGTTCAAGTGCGGTCACTAATTGACGCACATTTAAATTCTCATGGCGTTTAATATCAATCAGCACGTACATAATTTGCTGCCCCAAACCATGATAGGTAATTTGTCCGCCACGATCCGATTGCACCACCGGAATATCCGTATGCTGCAACAAATGCTCTGGCTTGCCTGCTTGGCCTTGGGTAAATACCGACGGATGTTGCACCAACCAAATTTCATCAGTGGTATCTTCCGTACGATTATCGGTAAAAGCCTGCATCTCGTGCCAAACGCTCTCGTAATCACGAATACCAAGCTGACGTACAATTAATTGGGGTTGCATGATAATTTCCTAAAAACGTTGTGTTTTGTGACCGCACTTTGGTGATTACAACACCATGCGCACGCCTTTAATTTCCGCCAGTTCCTTATACAGAGTTTCGATTTGTTCGATATTTTCTGCACGGACATTGATAGATACGGAATGATAGGTGCCTTTACCACTTTCTTTGGTTGTCGGCGTATAATCGCCTTTGATAGTTTTATGAACTGTCCGAACCACATCGTCCACTAAATCAGGGCGTGCGGCGCCTACTACTTTAAAAGTGAAATTACACGGGAATTCAAGTAGATCTTTTAATTTTTTATCATGTGCAAGGTCGGTTAAATTTACCGTTTTTTTATCAGTCATTGTTTTTTCCTAAAAATTTAACCGCACTTTCCTAGAAAAGTGCGGTCGGTTTTTAATGTGTTTTTTTAGAGACTAGTCAAACAAACTTTTGATGGTAAGCACCAACCAGTCCCAAATTTTGCCGAAAATGCCGCCTTCTTTCACTTCTTGCATAACTTGCAAGTTTACACTGGCAATGTCTTTACCGTCGAGTTGGTAAACGACTTTACCGACAACTTGACCTTTTGCTAAAGGCGCTTCAAGGTATTTTTTATCTAATTCATAACGGGCTTTCAGCTCGCTACTTTTGCCTTTCGGAATGGTAATAAACGCATCCTGTAATACGCCTAACTGAATGTTGCTTTCATCACCGTAATAAACCCGTTGCTCGGAAATAGATTTGCCCGCTTCAAAAGTCTTAAAGGTTTCAAAATTAGCAAAACCCCATTGTAATAATTTTTTGCTTTCCACTTCGCGGCCTTTGTAAGTCGGCACGCCCATGACTACGGAAATCAAACGCATATTATTCGGATTGGTTGCAGAAGCTACAAGGTTATAACCGGCTTTGTCCGTATGACCGGTTTTCATGCCATCAACATTAATGGTTTTATCCCATAACAAGCCATTGCGATTCGGTTGTTTAATTTTATTAAAGGTAAAATCTTTTTCTGCATAAATTTTATATTCATCCGGCAAATCACGAATAATATGTGCACCAATAATTGCCATGTCTCGGGCAGAAGAATATTGCCCTTCTTCATCTAAACCATGCACAGTGGTAAAACGGGTGTTTTTCAAACCAAACTGTTCTACATATTTGTTCATGGTATCCACAAAATTCATTACCGTGCCGGAAACATGTTCTGCCATAGCAACACAGGCATCATTACCGGAAACAATAATAATCCCACGATTTAAATCCGCCACAGAAACCTGTTGATTTAAATTTAGGAACATTTTAGATGAGCCCGGGAAATTTTGTCCCCATGCACTTTCTCCGATTGTGACCATGTCGGTATTATGAACTTTGCCTTGTTTTAACGCTTGCCCCACCACATAGCTGGTCATCATTTTCGTCAAGGACGCAGGGTACTGGCGCTGATCCGGATTCAATGAAGCCAATATGGCACCGGAATTGTAATCCATTAAAACATAGGTTTGTGCGTTAATTTGCGGTGTGGCAATATTAAACTGAGCATCCTCTGCCATCGTGCTGAAAGGCATGGTGAAAAGAGTGGCAACTAATGCAATTTTGCTGTTTTTTACGACTTTGTTAAACATAACAGTGAATATCCTAAAATAATGTATTGTTATTTATTATAAGAATACACAATTAGCGGTTCAGAATGATTTAAACGTCTTAATTGTGTTTTCAATTCTGTAATTTCGGCTTTTGAATTAAACGGTCCCAAATGGATATTATACTTTTTGCCATGTGCGGCAATTTCTGCTTTCACGTTTTCCAATGCCAATTCTTTGATAATTTGTTCGGCATTTTGACGGCTGGCGACATTCACCATTTTAATTTCATAACGCTCGACATTCACCGCGTTTGAGCCGCGAATAAATTTTGTGTTAGCTTTTGAAGAAGTCGACATAAAAGTAGCAGCCTCTGAATTATCCTTCAGGCGTTGTAAGCCTTCCTCCGTCTTGCTACTTTTCGCTAACGTGGAAACACCTGCGCCGGATAATTCACCGTTAGCATCCACATGCAAAGCCTCGACTTTCACCAAACCCATACCATAATTCACAATGCCGATTTCTTTTGCAGCCGCGTGAGATAAGTCAATAATGCGATCTTTAGCAAACGGGCCACGGTCATTAATGCGAACAATCACTTTGCGCTGATTATACATATTGGTCACAACAGCATAAGAATTTAACGGCAGGGTTTTATGCGCTGCAGTGTATAACGTGGAATCATAAATATCGCCGTTGGAGGTTTTGCGTCCATTAAACTTATGATGGTAGTAACTAGCAATACCTTGTTTGGAATAGTTTTTGGCCGTTTGATGCGATCTTGTAGTATAGGTTTCGCCTTTCACGTTATAGGTTTGCGAGGTGGCCGACATTGGACGATAAGTTAATGAAGGCCCTTCAATTCCATATAATTTTTTTGTTTCGGCTTGCACAGAAAGTGCGGTACAAAATGAAAACAAAATTATTATATAGTTTACAGTTTGCTTTAAATTCATTAAGTTTTCTCCCTCTCTGCCGAATCACCAATTAAGAAAACTGAAAACTTAATTAGTTCCCTTCAGAAAGTGTTCTCTGTGAGTATGAATTGACATCACTAAACCAAAACCAGCCATGATAGCAACATAGGAGGTTCCGCCATAACTCACTAGTGGTAACGGCACGCCGACAACAGGCAAAATACCGCTCACCATTCCAATATTAACAAAGACATAAACGAAGAAAATTAACGTTAATGCCCCAACTAAAATACGCCCAAATGCAGTCTGTGCACTAACGCCAATAATCAAACCGCGAGCAATAATAAACAAATAAATAGCCAATAAAATCAAGAAACCGATCATGCCATATTCTTCACTTAATACGGCAAAGATAAAATCCGTATGCGGTTCCGGTAAAAATTCCAATTGTGATTGCGTGCCTTGCATCCAACCCTTGCCCCATAAACCGCCCGAGCCAATAGCAATTTTTGACTGCCAAATATGGTATCCCGCACCCAATAAATCTTTTTCCGGGTCAAACAAGGTTAATATGCGGGTGCGTTGATAATCGTGCATTAAATAGAACCACATAATGGGAATAAACCCGGTAAGTCCGACAATTGCTGCTAAAATCAGCCACCAGCTCATGCCGGCTAAAAATACCACAAATAAGCCCGAACCGCTAACCAAAATCGCTGTACCTAAATCCGGCTGAATCGCCACAAGCAAGGTTGGCACAATAATAATGATTAATGCAACAAATGTTTCTTTTATTTTAATCGGTTGCGGACAATTACCCAAATATACTGCTACCATCAACGGTACTGCCAATTTAACGATTTCCGATGGCTGAAAACGCACAATGCCCAAATCTAGCCATCGTTGCGCACCTTTACTGGTGGTTCCAATCATATCCACCAAAACCAACAAAATAATTCCGATACCAAATAAATAAGGAGCAATACGCTGATAAAATTTCGGTGGGAACTGCGCCATCACCAACATGACAAAAAAGCCTAACGCGACTTGTACAATGCGACTGTGAAACATAGCTTCATTAGCACCGGAAGCACTATACAGCACAAACATACCATAGCCGGTAATTACCACCAATCCGATAAACAGCCATAAATCAATATGCAAATGACGCCACAACTCCAGCCAAATATTACGATCATTCATTTTCATTTGGCTCTCCTGTGGTCGGCTCGATTAACGGTTCTTCCGTGCTTTGTTCTATTGGTAACGGCGTGTTTTGTTTAAAGTAATAATCCATAATTTGTCTAACAATCGGCGCCGCATTGCTGGAACCTCCACCTGCATTCTCCAAAATTATGGATACGACAATTTGCGGGTTATCATAAGGGGCAAATGCAGTAAACCAAGCATGATCGTGTAATTCTTTTTTTAAAGCGCCTGCGTTATAACTTTGGTTCTCTTTCAAACTAAATACCTGCGCCGTACCGGATTTTCCCGCGACACGATAAGACGTACCGATAAAAGCTTTACGCCCCGTTCCGCCAGCACCGTTCACCACGTTATACATGCCGCGTTTTGCTTCATCCCAGAAATATTGCTTCGGTTCGGTAATATCTTCATACAGCAACGGATCTTTATAAGGTTCCACCACAGAACCCTCCACGCTCTTCATCAAGTGCGGTGTATTTACCTTACCGTTATTCACTAGAATACTGGTGGCTTTTGCTAGCTGAAGCGGCGTTGCCGTCCAATAGCCTTGCCCGATACCCACGGAAATAGTATCGCCTTGTACCCAAGCTTTTTTATAGCGTTTTTGTTTCCATTCTCGGGTCGGCATGTTGGCGCCGGTTTCCTCTTGGATATCAATACCGGTCGGCACACCAAAACCAAACCGTTTCATCCAATTGGACAAACGGTCAATCCCCAAATTGTAAGCGGTTTGATAAAAATAAGTATCGGAAGATTCGGTAATGGCTTTATTTAAATTTGTCATACCATGCCCACCTTTCCGCCAGTCACGGAAACGCTTGGTGCTATTTGGCAGACTCCAATAACCCGGATCATAAATGGTCATGTTCGGGGTAATCACATTTTCCTGCAAAGCAGACACCGCAATAAACGGTTTCACCGTAGATGCCGGCGGGTAAGCCCCTTGTGTCACACGGCTATAAAGCGGTCGATTCGGGTCATTTAACAAACGACTATAGGCCTCGCCGGAAATGCCATCCACAAATAAATTATTGTCGTAACTCGGTACGGAAACCATGGCTAAGATGCTGTTGTCTTTCGGATCCATCACCACCACGGCACCTTTATGCCCGGCCAAGAGTTCAGTAACATAAAGTTGTAAATTTAAATCAATCGTCAAATGAATGCTTTTTCCTGCAATGGCAGGCTGTTCTCGTAGCTTACGAATCACTTTACCACGGCTATTAACTTCCACCTCTTCAAAGCCTGTAGTACCGTGCAGAGAATCCTCATAATAACGTTCAATCCCGAGCTTACCTAAATCGTGAGTACCGGAATAATTCGCGAATTTTTCCTCTTTTTTCAGGCGTTCCACATCACGATCATTAATTTTCGACACATAACCTAAGATGTGGGTCAGCGGTTCACCATAAAGATAATGGCGTTTAAAATAAGGACGAATATCTAAACTTGGGAAATTATATTGATTCACTGCAAAGCGGGCGATTTGTTCTTCCGTTAAATTCGGTTTTAACATAATCGGCGTATAACGGGTTGAACGACGGCGTTCTTTCTTAAAATTTTCAATATCCGTATCGGTCAGCCCTACCAACACTTTTAATTCCTCAAAAGTGCGGTCTAAATTTTCCACTTTTTCCGGCACCACATATAATCCGAAAAAGGTCAAATTTTCTGCCAATAATTGTCCGTTGCGATCGTAAATCAAGCCTCGGGTTGGCGGTAATGGCAACAATTTAATGCGGTTGCCGTTAGAACGGGTTTGATAACTGTCGTAATTCACCACCTGCAAATCATATAGATTCAGAATCAACACTGCGGACAACACCAAAACGCCGATAAATGACACCAAAGCACGACGGGCAAACAAATTGCGCTCGGCTTTTTTATCACGAATCGGATCGTATTGCGGTTGCGACAGAAGTTTTTTTAGATTCATTATTCTCGGTGATATGGATGATTAGTCGTCAATGACCACGCGCGATAGAGGCTTTCGGCTACCACCACTCGCACCAAAGGATGTGGCAGAGTAAGCGGTGAAAGCGACCAGCTTTGCTCGGCGGCGGCTTTGCATTCGGGAGATAGGCCTTCTGGTCCGCCAATCAGCAAACACAGATCGCGCCCATCATTTTTCCAACTTTCTAATTGTTGGGCCAGTTGTTCGGTAGTCCAAGGTTTGCCGGGAATGTCCAACGTCACGATTTTGCCCTTTCCGGCAGCCGTCAACATGGCTTTGCCTTCTTGTTCCAAAATGCGCTTAATGTCGGCGTTTTTGCCCCGTTTGCCGGCAGGAATTTCGATCAGCTCAAAAGGCAATTCCTTCGGAAAACGACGTTGATATTCCTCAAAGCCTGTAGTTACCCACGAAGGCATTTTGGTTCCAACGGCAATTAACTGAATTTTCACCTTAGCTCCTCAAAAAACGTCATGAAAAACGACCGCACTTTATAGGCCTCTACGCCCAAAGTTTTTCTAATTGATACGTCTCGCGGCTGTCCGCCTGCATGATATGCACAATGGCTTCGCCTAAATCCACCACGACCCAATCAGCAGTCTCTTTGCCTTCATCGCCAAATACGTCAATACCGGCAAGTTTGCATTCGCTAATGAGCTTTTGCGCCAATGAAGACACATGGCGGGAAGACGTACCGGTGCATAAAATCATGGTATCGGTGATGGAAGATTTTCCTTTAACATTTAACGGTAAAATGTCGGTGGCTTTTAAATCATCTAATTTATTTACCACAAAATCGACTAACGACATACTTGCTCCTCAATTCAAAAAGCGGAAAATTTTAGCATTGAATAAAATCAACGCCAATCTTTATCACTGGTTTATCGCTTACCTTGAAACGGTTTACGACGATTATTGTTGCTTATACGGTGAGTACTTGTGGCGCGTTTTATTCGATAAGGCTTAGGAATGTCCTGTAACAACGCATTCGGATCATATTGACTCACTGGAATGCTATGCCCAATATATTCTTCAATAGCCGGTAAATTCATGGCATATTGCTCACAAGCAAAGCTGATGGAAATTCCACTTTCCCCCGCACGGCCGGTACGTCCGATACGATGCACATAATCTTCCCGATCGTCAGGCAAGTCGTAGTTAAAGACATGCGTCACTTCCGCAATGTGCAAACCACGCGCCGCCACGTCTGTTGCCACTAAAATATCCAATTCACCATCGGTAAATTGCTTTAATAAAGATAAGCGTTTTTTCTGCGCCACATCACCGGTCAACAAACCTACACGATGTCCGTCCGCCGCCAAATAGCCCCAAATCTCCTCACATTGATGTTTGGTGTTGGCGAAGATAATGCAACGCTCCGGCCATTCCTCTTCCAATAACGTCAATAATAAGCGGATTTTGTCTTGATTAGACGGATAAAACAGTTCTTCTTTAATTTGTCGGCCGGTTTTTTGCTCCGGCGCAATTTCCACATACTCGGGATCGTTCATATCCTCAAATGCCAATTCACGCACTTTGTAAGATAAGGTCGCGGAGAACAACATGGTCAAGCGCTGTTGTGGCGACGGGCATTTGCGCAATAAATAACGGATATCGCGTATAAAGCCTAAATCGAACATTCGATCCGCTTCATCCAACACCACCACTTGAATACGATCCAAACGGATAATGCCTTGTTTTACATAATCAATCACCCGCCCTGTGGTACCGATAAGCACATCAACCCCGTTCTCAATAGCTTTAAGCTGCTTATCATAACCATCACCACCGTAAGCAAGTGCGGTCTTAAATTGAGTTGTTTTTAAGAAAATCCGCGCATCATGCTCAATTTGCACGGCCAGCTCACGGGTTGGCGCAAGCACCAAAGCGCGCGGTTGATTTTTATCAGTTTCAGTTGGATGGGTTAATAAATGGTGAAAAAGTGCGGTTAAAAACGCGATTGTTTTTCCTGTGCCGGTTTGTGCCTGCCCCGCCACATCTTTGCCTTGTAATGTCACCGGCAAGGATAACGCCTGAATTGGGGTACAAAAATCAAATCCTTTCGTTGTTAGTGCTTGTAGCACCAAAGGATGTAAAGGTAAATCGGCAAAACGTGCCGAACTTAAATAATTCTCTTGCATAGTCATAAATTCATCATAAAAAATCGGCGCTAAGCATAGCACGAACGGGGCAAATCCCCAAAAATTACACACAATTAATTAAGATTATTTTGTAAACGAAATTTAAAGAAACACTGCTAAAAACATGTAGAAATCAGACCGCACTTTCCCTCAAACACAAGGAGTTATCGCGATAAAATAAAAAAATTAGCTAAAAACTAGACAGTGTGAAAATTTAATGCTAATTTACGCACCAATTTCAAAATCACTCCCATTCATTTATATCTAAAACATCGAATCTAAACAAACTTCAAATTAAATTATGCATCTTACAGAACTTAAAAACATGCCTGTTTCCGATCTCGTGAAACTCGGCGAAGACCAAATGGGTTTAGAAAATTTAGCCCGTTTACGCAAACAAGATATTGTTTTTGCGATTTTGAAGCAGCACGCCAAAGGTGGGGAAGATATTTTCGGTGGCGGCGTCTTGGAAATTTTACCGGACGGTTTTGGATTTCTACGTTCGGCGGACAGTTCCTATTTAGCCGGTCCTGATGATATCTATGTTTCCCCAAGCCAAATTCGTCGTTTCAATTTGCAAACAGGGGACAAAATCGAAGGTAAAATTCGACCGCCGAAAGAAGGCGAACGCTACTTTGCCCTCCTCAAAGTTGACCAAGTCAATGACGACAAACCGGAAGTTTCCCGCAGCAAAATCCTTTTCGAAAACTTAACCCCATTACACGCCAACTCCCGTTTAAGAATGGAACGCGGCAACGGCTCTACCGAAGATTTAACCGCCCGTATTTTAGATTTAGCCTCCCCTATCGGGAAAGGTCAGCGTGGCTTGATCGTAGCGCCACCGAAAGCGGGTAAAACCATGTTGTTGCAAAATATCGCGCAAAGCATTACCCACAACTATCCTGATGTCGAACTTATCGTATTACTGATCGATGAACGTCCGGAAGAAGTAACGGAAATGCAGCGCTCCGTAAAAGGCGAAGTGATTGCCTCCACCTTTGACGAACCGGCAACCCGTCACGTCCAAGTGGCAGAAATGGTAATCGAAAAAGCCAAACGTTCTGTAGAGCACAAAAAAGATGTGGTGATTTTGCTCGATTCCATCACCCGTTTAGCCCGCGCATACAATACCGTGACACCGGCATCCGGTAAAATTTTATCCGGTGGTGTAGACGCCAACGCATTACACCGTCCAAAACGTTTCTTCGGTGCAGCACGTAACGTGGAAGAAGGCGGTAGCTTAACCATTATCGCCACCGCATTAGTGGATACCGGTTCAAAAATGGACGAAGTCATCTTCGAAGAATTTAAAGGCACTGGTAACATGGAATTGCATCTTTCCCGTAAAATTGCGGAAAAACGCGTATTCCCCGCTATCGACTTCAACCGTTCCGGTACCCGTAAAGAAGACTTACTTACCACCCCTGACGAGCTGCAAAAAATGTGGATCCTACGCAAAATCCTTAACCCAATGGGCGAAGTGGAAGCGATGGAATTCCTTATCGACAAACTCGCCGTGGCGAAAACCAACGAAGAGTTTTTTGAGATTATGAAACGCTCATAATTTCCACCGTACTTTCAACAGAAAAGCCACTTTTGATAATACCAAAAGCGGCTTTTGTTTTTCACCGTTTTATCAATATGAAAAAGTGCGGTGAAAAAACACTTCATTTTTAAACCGCACTTTCATCGCATTAATGTAATTCTTTACCTTTTAACTCCGGCACCAAACATACCGTTGCTAACATATCAATGACATAAATCACGGCTAAAAATGCAATGGCGGTTTGGAAGGAATAAGCGGAAACCACTGCACCCACGGCTACCGGACCAAAGCCACCCACAGCACGCCCTAAGTTAAACAACACGTTTTGCGCGGTAGCACGTGCTTGGGTTGGGTAGGCTTCTGCCATTAAAGCACCGTAACCGCCCATCATGCCGTTAACAAACATCCCTAAGAATGCCCCGGTAATTAACATGGTATTCGGCTCCGTTAATTGAGAATAGGCGATGATACTGACCACCGCACCGGCCTGGAACAATAAGAAACTAGGCTTGCGCCCAATCCGATCGGCCAAGCGCCCAAAAATCCAAATGCCGGCCATCATGCCGCAAACGGTCACTGCCGTCCATACGCCGGATTTCGTCAAGCTGAAGCCAAGTTGTTTGGAGAGAAAATTCGGCATCCAAATCATAATGCCGTAATAACCGAAGTTTTGCACGGAGGTAAGGATGACCACGCCCAAACTAACTTTGACTGTGGCTTTGTCTTTCACTAATAATTTGAATGATTCCAATTTAGACGACCAACGGCTTGTTGTTTTTGGAAGTGCGATCTGTTTTTGCACAAAAATTTCAGGTTCATGCAAATGGGCGCGTAAATACCAAGCGACAAATGCCGGGAAGATGCCCACCACAAACATGCCACGCCAACCGATTTGCGGCAATAGTAACGGAGTTAACAATGCAGCGCCCAACACGCCGACCTGCCAACCAAGCGCCACATAGGAAGCGGCCTTGGCACGATGGCGCGCAGGCCAGGCTTCCGCTGCCAATGCCATGCCAATCCCAAATTCTCCGCCTAAACCGATACCGGCGATAGTGCGATAAATCAACAAATCCCAATAACCTTGCGCCAATGCACATAAACCAGTGAATACGGCAAAAAGAATGATCGTCCAAGTCAATACGCGCACACGACCGTATTTATCACTTAACGCGCCAAATACGATACCGCCGAAAACTGCGCCGACCAATGTCCAAGTCACTAAAGAACCGCCTTGTGCTGGGGTTAAGCCTAAGTCGGCGGAAATGGCCGTTAACATGAAACCAAGAATGAGAAGATCGAAACCGTCCATCGCATAGCCGACGGCAGAGCCTAGCAAGGCTTTCCAGCCATAGCTATTTACTTTTGTAGTCATTTTGAATTGTCCTTCTGTTACTCACGGGTAACATTTAAAGTTAGTAGAGAAGATTTTTTAGATTGCGTAAAACAAGGCTAAAAAATTGTGCGCTAGTTTACTGCTTTTCGGAAAAAATTCAATAAGTCAGAAAGATAAGTGCGGTGAGTTTTTAAGGTATTTTTATGGTAAGAATATGAAACCAGAAAAAATTTAGGCGGTTATAAGAACCGCCTAAATTGAGAATCAGAGATTATTGATTGTTTTGCACGTAATCAATCGCTGACTGAACAGTTGTGATTTTTTCAGCTTCTTCATCAGGAATTTCGATATCGAATTCTTCTTCTAAAGCCATAACCAATTCAACAGTATCTAAAGAATCCGCACCTAAATCTTCAACGAAAGACGCTTCAGGTTTTACATCTTCTTCTTTCACGCCTAATTGTTCAACGATGATTTTTTTTACGCGTTCTTCAATGCTCATTTGTTTCTTCCTATGTTTAAGTTTTCGCCCATTGCGATAAGTTAAGTAGTGTATGTATTTACAAAACACTTCGCAAGACTGCTTGTTAGAGGTCAAACCTCAAAAAAGAGTTCCGAATTTTTTGCAACCACATACAGTTTAAAATAGTTATGTCTTTCACAGACACCGAATGACGTAACCAAGTGACAGTTGCGAGGAGGATTTTAACATTAAGCAAATTAATTTGCACGCATTTATCCAATTTATCCGCAACCTTCACCTGCCGAACATTAGCTCATGTACATTCCGCCGTTAACGTGCAATGTCGTACCGTTAATATAAGCTGCATCGTCAGATGCCAAGAATGCCACAGCTTTGGCAATGTCTTTCGGCTCACCTAAACGCCCGGCCGGAATTTGTGATAATAAAGTGTTTTTCAATTCTTCACTTAAAACTTCTGTCATATCGGTGGCAACAAAACCAGGAGCAACTACGTTTACAGTAATACCGCGAGAAGCGACTTCTTTCGCCAAGGCTTTACTAAAACCGATTAAACCGGCTTTTGCCGCGCAATAGTTACTTTGCCCCGGATTACCTGAGGATCCCACGACGGAGCCGATATTGATGATACGTCCAAAGCGTTTTTTCATCATGCTGCGTAACATGGCTTTGGAAAGATGATAAACGGAGCTTAAATTGGTTTGTAAAATGTCAAACCATTCTTCATCTTTCATGCGCATTAACAGATTGTCACGGGTAATCCCCGCGTTATTGACCAAAATATCAATGTCACCGAATTCTTTTTTGATGCGCTCCAATACGCCTTCGATAGAGGCTTGATCGGCAACGTTTAATACCAATCCTCTGCCTTCTTCACCCAAATAGGCGGAAATACTTTCAGCGCCTTTTTCGGAAGTCGCCGTGCCGATAACGAAAGCACCTTTCAATGCCAACTCTTCTGCTACCGCGCGCCCGATACCACGGGTTGCACCTGTAACTAATGCAATTTTGCCTTGCATAGGTTTACTCCTTTATCAATTGTTATGCTAATAATTCATTCACCGCGTCCAATGATTTCACATCATTGACCGATGTAGCCTGTAAAGAATCAACGATACGTTTGGTTAAACCGTTTAACACTTTGCCCGGACCGATTTCCACCAACACTTCTACGCCACTATGCGACATTTTTTCTACAGTTTCTGTCCAACGCACCGGACTGTAAAGTTGACGAACAAGTTCGTTACGAATCGCATCTGCATCGGTTTCTGCTTTTACATCCACATTATTTAACACAGAAACGGTCGGGGCTTTCAATGTAATGCTTTCTAAGGAAACAGATAATTGATCTGCCGCCGGTTTCATTAATGCACAATGGGAAGGTACACTTACCGCTAACGGTAATGCACGTTTGGCACCAGCTTCTTTACATAATGCCGCTGCACGTTCTACCGCAGCTTTCGCACCGGCAATCACGACTTGGCCCGGCGAATTAAAGTTCACCGCAGAAACCACTTCGCCTTGCTCCGCTTGTTTGCAAGCGTTAATAATGGCTTCATTATCCAAACCGATAATCGCATACATAGCACCCGTTCCTTCCGGTACGGCTTGTTGCATAAGTTTACCGCGCAATTCCACCAATTTAACCGCATCTTGGAAATCTAACACACCGGCACACACCAACGCAGAATATTCGCCCAAACTATGACCGGCCATCACCTCCGGTTTTAATTCCGGGTATTTTTGTTGCCATACGCGATAAACAGCAACAGACGCCGTTAACAACGCAGGCTGCGTTTGCCATGTTTTGTTTAACTCTTCAGCCGGACCTTCCTGCACTAATTGCCACAAATCATAACCCAACGTTTCAGACGCTTGTTTAAAGGTTTCTTGTACAATCGGGTAGTCGCCGGCTAATTCCGCCAACATTCCCACGGTTTGTGAACCTTGTCCTGGGAAAACCATTGCAAATTTTTTCATGTGTTGCACCTATATTAAAAAATAAATCAATTCTTTCCGATATGTTTTACAGTCGAAAAGTGCGGTCAAAAATAACCGCACTTTTTTTATGAATAATAACAGATTATCTAAAATCTCACTAAGGCCGAACCCCAAGTCCAACCACCACCAAACGCTTCCAAAAGAAGCAATTGACCGCGTTGAATACGTCCGTCACGCACTGCTTCATCCAATGCAACCGGCACGGTTGCCGCGCTATTATTGGCATAACGATCCAACGTTACCACCACTTGCGACATATCCATATCTAATTTTTTCGCTGTAGCCGCAATAATACGTAAATTGGCTTGATGAGGCACCAACCAATCAATATCTTTTTTATCTAAATTATTAGCCGCAAGGGTTTCTTCCACCACATTAGAAAGTTCACGCACAGCCAATTTAAAGGTTTCATTACCCTGCATTTCAATATAGCCGGATTTTGCCACACCGCGATCAGGTTGCGGAAGTACCAACGCACTATGTTTATCTGCCGACGCATGCAAATGTGTAGAAATAATTCCCTCTTGTTCGGATGCTTCTAAAACAACAGCACCTGCGCCATCACCAAACAACACGACAGTGCTACGATCTGTTTCGTCTAACTTGCGTGAGTTTAAATCAGAACCGATGACGAGCGCTTTTTTCACTTTACCGGTACGGATAAATTGGTCGGCAACACCTAAGGCATATACAAAGCCGGTACAGGCGGCCGCTAAATCAAAAGCAATGGCATCATCAATCTCCAACATACCTTGAATTTGGCAGGCTGCGCTTGGATACGCGTGAGAGTTGCTGGTTGTCGCCACTAAAATAAGATCAATTTCCTGCGGATTAATGTTTGCTGCTTCAATGGCTTTTTTGGCAGCCTCGAAACCCATTGTAGACACCGTTTCATCAGGGGAAGCGATACGACGTTCACGAATACCGGAACGGGTAACAATCCATTCATCCGAAGTATCTACCATTTTTTCTAAGTCGGCATTGGTGCGAATATGTTGGGGTAAATAGCTACCTGTCGATAAAATTTTGCTAAACATAGTCATCTCGTTAAAAACAATAGCGAGGAAGCTCACTAATTCATTGATATTTCATTCTTATTTAAACCGGCCAAAATTTTTTGCGGAATTTGACGGCGGGCTTGTAACGCCGCATCAGCAATAGCATTCGCAAATGCCTCTATATTTGCACTACCGTGGCTTTTAACCACAACTGAAGTTAAACCGATAAGCGATGCGCCATTATATTGATCCGGATTGATTTTCTTTAATTGTTGGTATTTATCCTTGAAAAGGTATTTAATTAAACAACCAAAAACGCTACTTAATATACTATTTTTCTTATCACTTTTCAGTAAAGAAATCACATTCTTCGCTGCGCCTTCCAAGGTTTTCAGTGCAACATTGCCGGCAAAACCGTCACTCACAATCACATCCGCTTTGCCGTTAAGTAAAAAATTACCTTCAAGGAACCCAATGTAATTAAGTGCGGTGTCTTTTTTCAGTAAATCTGCTGCGTCCCGTAAAGATTTATACCCCTTCACCGCTTCAATGCCGATATTTAGTAGTGCAATGCGTGGATAAACCAGGTTGAGGGTATTTTCTGCAAAAATAGCCCCCATCAAAGCAAATTGGTATAAATTCTCCGCATCACATTCAATATTTGCCCCAAGATCTAACATGATCGTGCGCTCGCCTGTCACTGTCGGAATGGTGGAAATCAACGCAGGGCGATGAATTCCCTCTAAGGGTTGCAATAAAATTTTGGATAAGCCCATTAAAGATGCCGTATCCCCGGCACTGACGCAAGCCTGTGCATCGCCTTTTTGTACGGCCTCAATTGCCAAACGCATAGAGGTATCTTTGCTATGGCGCAACGCGTAGGAAATTCCCTGTCGATTATCAATCACACGGGCACAATGAATAATTTCAAAACGCTGACGAAGAGCATTGGGGACTGAGGATAAAAGCGGAAGAATCTGTTGGCGATCGCCAAACAACAAGAGAGAAAGCGTTGGATCACGTTCCAAGGCTAAAATGGATGCTGGGATAGTAATACGGGGACCAATGTCCCCGCCCATCGCATCTAACGCAAGGGTTAGACGACTCAAGTGATTACCTTTATGTAATTGGATAATTACTTGTTAATCACTTTACGACCACGGTAGTAACCGTCTGCGGTTACATGGTGACGTAAATGAGTTTCACCACTTGCTTTATCAACGGATACTGCAGCAGTTGTTAACGCATCGTGAGAACGACGCATATCACGACGTGAACGGGATTTTTTATTTTGTTGAACAGCCATTGGCTATACTCCTAAATTATTTTTGCTTTAAATTAGCTAATACAGCGAACGGGTTCGGTTTTTTTGCCAATTCTTCAGGCAATTCGCCAAAAACCTGTTCAGCCACGGACACTTCACAGTGTTCAGATGAATGCATTGGCACAATCGGCAGACTTAAAATTAATTCGTCTTCAATCGTACCAAGTAAATCTATTTCACCGAATTCATTGAATTCAATTGGCTCATAGATTTCCGGCAATACATCAATTTGATCCAAATTAGCCACCGGACTGTAACAAAATTCACAATCAACGGTTTGAATAAAGGGTTCGCCACAACGCTGACAATTTAACTCAACATCAACATTAGCATGGCCTTTCATGACAACCAATTTTTGCGGATCAATAAAGAACGATAATGTAACCTGTGCATCGCTGAGCACTTTACCAACCGATTCGGTAAGACGACTTAATTGATTAACCGAGTAATAACCCTGATAATCCAATCTTCGTTGGGCATCTTTAACCGGATCGACAGTGAGGGGTAGTTTTACCTTTTGCATAGGGCGTGAATATTACCCTCAGAAAATTAAATAGTCAAAGGAAATTATTGCGCAGAACATGAAAATCAATGCTAAAAATCGATTTTATCCATCAACATAAATTTTGTCGTCGAAAAGCGTTTAGCTAAGTAACCACGCAGATATTGTTGCGTATCTTGCGTAATCAATTCGTCAGTTGGCGGATAAAGATTGTAAATCAATGCCTCTACGCTAATTTTTCGCTGAGCGCACGCCTCAAGGCTGAGTAATGTGTGATTAATACTCCCCAATCTGCCGGAAGTCACCAGAATTAACGGATACCCATGCGCCGCGAGATAATCCAACGTGGTTTTCTCCTCGGAATAAGGCACCATCAAGCCCCCCGCGCCTTCTAGCAAAACATAATCGTAGTTTTGCGCCAAAAGTGCGGTGGATTTTTCAATTGTTTTTTCATCAATGCAAGTCTGTTGCAAACGTGCGGATAGGTGAGGCGAGCAAGGATAATCAAACAAATAAGGACATGTAATGCCCTGACGATCTTCCTCGGTTAACGCAATGCCTTGAATTTTTCGGTGAACGATAATGTCCGTCGATATATCCTGACAGCCCGTTTGCACCATTTTCTGTGTAATCACCGAATATCCCTGCTGCATTAAATGCTTAGCGTAATACCCTGTCGCAATAGATTTACCAATGTCCGTATCAATTCCGGAAACGAATAATACCTTTCCCATCATATATCCTCTTTTTTCTGCGCCAACATTAAAATCGGCACATAAGTTAACGAGACATTACCCTGCTCGTCGGCATACTGTTGCTGATATTGTTCACAAAAACGGGCAATTTTCTTGTAATTCCAACTTTGGTTATTGGTTGCCGTCACTCCGGTCTCTTTCAAATGTTTAAGCACCGACAACGGCGAATCAAATTTCAGCTGAATTTCTTTTTGTTCCAAATGCAACACAGAAAAAGCTGACGTTAATGTCTCCAGCCATTGCGCTAGATCGGGGTAATCCAAACCGACACCTGTTAAAGCCCTGACTTCGTGTAAATTGGTCGGGGCAAACGTACCGAATAAAATCATGCCATGAGGTGTTAAATGTGCTGCACAACGTTGAAGAAACGACAGCGGGTCAACAAACCACTGAATGGTCGAGGCGGAAGCAATCAAATCATATTGATGAGCAAAATCAAGATGCTCGCCACAACCTTGATAAAAACGATAATTTTTCTGTGGCAAATTATGTGCCAAGTGGTTGGTAACATCGCATAAATCATTGCAATTCCAATGTGTTGCGTTGATATGTTGCATGAGCAAGCGGGTAAAACTGCCCGTGCCACAACCAATCTCCAACACCCGTTGAAATTGATTAGCGCCTTTATCCAATAGCAGCTGTAATAAATCTTCGGTAATTTGCTTCTGGGCAATGGCATTTTGTTCGTAGGTTGGTAAGGCGGCGCTAAAACATTGCATCACCCTTTGTTGCGTTATTGCCATAGCTGTTCCCAGGTTTGTAGCAACGGGAACAGGTAATGTCCACCACCAATTTCACTCACCTCACAGCGTTCATGCCAATAATTTCGCTGATTTTGTGCAGGGAAAATACGATCTTGTGTACCAATAATCGCTTTCGTCCAAGATAACGCCGTATGTTGATGTTCTACCGATAACGCATCATAAAGTGCGGTCAATTCTGCGTGTATTTCTTCAATTGAACGCCGTCCTTCCAAAGATTGATATTGCTGCAACAACTGTTTGTCACCACACATACGACGCTCAAATTTGCCTTGATTGACTTCATCTAGCGTATCCAACGTGCCTTGAAAAACCGCACATGGAATGCCGTAGTCATCATGCATGGGCAAGCCTGTACCATTCATCGCAGTTGCAGAAAGCAAAGGGATTTGTCTCATCACACGTTCAGCTACCCAAACGCCCATCGACCACGCCACCAAACGCACATTTTCATAACGAGAAAAATCAAACTCCAACGAAAAATCCCGATAGTCATAACACAGCAACAGATCATACACCGGTGGAATAGCTAAATGTTGTACGGCAGAAGGCGGCGTACCCCAGCCGGCAAAATAAACGATTAAATTCCGGCTTGGTGGATTTTGGCTAATTAATTGATATTGCATAAAAATAACTGTTCTATAAATTGCTCAAGTTCATCATGCGTGATGTCAGCGGTGAGAGACAAACGAATACGCGAGGTGCCGACAGGCACTGTCGGCGGACGAATCGGTAGGCAATAATATCCTTGCTGTTGCAGGCGTTGCGCCGTTTGCACGGTGCGTTGGTTGTCGCCGAGAATAAAAGGTACGATATGACTTTCACTAGGCATTGGCATATTTAACTTTTCTGCCACGATGTGCCGTAAGCGCGCGCTTAATTGCATAAGATGTTGCCGTTTTGCCTGGAAGTGCGGTCGTTTTTCAAAGAGAAATTCTGTCCACGCCACATTAAACGGGGGTAACGCGGTGCTAAAAATCAACGGGCGCATGGTGTTAATTAAATAATCTTTGATCACTTGATCGCAAACCACATAAGCCCCCATCGATGCCAACGCTTTGCCGAATGTGCCTACCAAGAAATCAATGTACGGAAGGCAATTCATCTGCTCGGCAACGCCTAACCCCTGTTCGCCGTAAACCCCAATGCCGTGCGCTTCATCCACATACAACATGACATTGCCAAATTGCCGTTTAAATGCCACTAATTGAGGTAAGTCGGCAAAATCGCCGTCCATGCTAAACAGGCTTTCCGTCACCACAATAATGCGTTCGTAGTTGAGATGCTGTTTTTGCAAAATCTCGTGCAAATGGGCGTAATCATTGTGGCGATAACGCACAAACGGCGCATCGCTCAAACGGATGCCGTCAATAATACTGGCATGCACCAGCTTATCCGCCACGATCAACGTTTGTTTATTAGCTACCGCCGGTAAAATACCGATGTTGGCGTGATAGCCGCTGTTAAACAACAAACAGGCTTCACGCTGAAATGCCTCCGCCATCTGCTGCTCAAGACTTTCATACTCAGGGAAATTACCGGTTAATAAACGGGAAGAGGACGAGGTAAAGTGCGGTCGTTTTTCCGCAAGTTTTTCAAGAAATGCTTGCTGCAATGCATCGTCATTAGCCAGCCCGAGATAATCATTGGAAGCCAGATTCAGCATTGACCGTCCGTTTTGCTCCACAAAATTGCCCTTATGCACAATTTGCGGAAAGCGACGATATTGTTCTTTTTGACGGAGTTTTTCCAATTGTGCTGCAAAATAATCTGACTTACTCATGGTATTCCTCTTTAATCGCTATCAGCATGCCTGCCGTTAACGCCGATAATTGGGTTGGAGTGATAATGAAGGGCGGCATGATATAAACGAGCTTGCCGAAAGGACGTACCCAAACACCGTGCGCCACCAGACGAGCCTGTAAACTCGCCAAATCTACCGGCTCATGCATTTCTAGTACGCCGATAGCGCCGAGTACGCGCACTTCTTTGACGGATTTAAAACTTGCCGCGATTCGTAACTCGGCTTTCAGTTGGGCTTCGATCCGTTGGACATTACCCTGCCAATCACTTTCCAACAACAAATCAATGGATTCGGCGGCAATGGCACAAGCCAACGGATTCGCCATAAAGGTCGGGCCGTGCATAAAACAATGCGCTTCGCCCTGGCAAATGGTTTGTGCAATGGCACGCGTGGTGATGGTGGCGGACAGGGTTAAATAACCGCCTGTAAGTGCTTTGCCGATACACATAATATCCGGCGAAATGCCGGCATATTCAGCGGCAAACAATTTGCCCGTGCGTCCAAAACCGGTGGCAATTTCATCAAAAATCAGCAATACGCCGTATTGTTCGCACAGCTGCTTGGCGCGCATCAAATACATCGGCGAATAGAAATACATTCCCCCCGCCCCTTGTACCACCGGCTCCAAAATAAGTGCGGTCAGTTCTGCGCCTTTTTTTTCTAATAAATCTGCTAAGGATTTAATATCGTCTTCGTTCCAAGACTGCCCAAAAGGCGTTTGCGGCTGCGGGAGAAAATATTGCACCAGCAAACTTTTCGCAAACAGCCCATGCATACCTGTCACCGGATCGCACACCGACATCGCATGCCAAGTATCGCCGTGATAACCGGAACGAATAGTGGCGAATTTATGCCGTTGTGTTTCGCCTTTGGCGTGTTGATATTGAATCGCCATTTTCATCGCCACTTCTACGGCAATAGAGCCGCTGTCGGCAAAGAAGATTTGCTCCAACCCTTGCGGCAATAAAGGCAATAATTTTTGCGCCAATTTGACGGCGGGTTCGTGCGTTAAGCCGCCAAACATAATGTGGCTCATGTGTTCCAACTGTTTTGTCGCGGCCGCATTCAAGCGCGGATGATTGTAGCCGTGCAACGCCGCCCACCAAGAGGACATGCCGTCAATCAGTTGGCGACCATCTTTTAGCGTGATCACCACGCCTTCGGCACGTTCAACGGCATAAATCGGGGTGGTTGGTGGAAGTGCAGCATAAGGATGCCAAATATGCTCACGATCAAATTGTAATAACTGTTGTTGGTTCATAGAGTTAGATTCAAAAATTGAGAGGTAGCAATTTTACCTTAGAAAATATGGCAATCCTAAAACTTTGCACGCCTCCACCCAACTTTTTATGTATTTTGAGGCATTTGCCAAAAAACCTATTCAGCTACGGACACTTCACCGTATTCAGATGAATGTATTGGCACGATGAGCACTTTACCGACCCATTCGAGAAGACGACCTAACTGATTAACCGAGTAATAACCCTGATAATCTAATCTTCGTTGTACATCTTTAACCGGATCGGCAGTGAGAGGGGAAATAGCTTTGCCTTTTGCATAGAGAGTGAGTATTACTCTCAGAAAATTAAATAGTCAAAGAAAACTATTGTTTTTTCTTTGACAAGACAAAAATCGGCGAATACGTTAGAGACACTTTGCCCGAATAATCGGCATAGTGGCGACGATATTGGTCACAAAATTGCACAATTTTATTCCGGTTCCAAATTTGATTATTCGTTGCGGTGACACCGGTTTCCTTCAAATGTCTCAATACCAACAAGGGGGAATCAAATTTCAATTCAATCTCCGTTTGTTCCAAATGAGCTAAATGAAAATTATCAAGCAACCAATTATACCATTGACATAAATGGGGGTAATTCAAGCCAATACCACTTAAGGTTCTGACTTCCGTCAAATTATCTGGTGTAAATGTACTAAATAGCAACACGCCATTTGGCGCCAAATGTTCCCAACAACGTTGAATAAATGCTTGTTGGTTCTCAAACCACTGCACCGTTGAGCAAGAAACAATCAAATCATATTGTTTATTGGTGAAGCCTAAATATTCGCCATCTGCTTGATAAAAATAATAATTTTGATGAGGCAGATTGTAGCGAGCCGCGCAATTTTGGAAATTTAACCGTATAATTTTAGAAATAAAAAATCACTCATTTTCCACGTTTAAGTGGTTACAACGCTCCTTAAATTTTACCTGTAATCCCAAGTCATTTACCCTCAGAATTTACCTATCGTTACCAAGTACAAAACAAAAACGGCAGAGTACGAAACCTGCCGTTTTTGCTTGAAGCTTTATAGGGAATGACTAATAGTTAGTCATTAATAAGCCTTTTATTTTAACACGCGGATAAACATCCGAAAAAACACCGTCAGATTACTCTGACGGTTTAAATCTTACTCCCTTAATTAATAACGGTCAACCCATTTTTTGCCGTCCTCTTTACTTGCGATCTCATCAACCAATAAGCCGTTAGCGTTAAGGCTGTAGATTGTACCGATTTTGAGGGCTGTACCTTGGAAGCATTGACGGCGGGAAGCCTCGCGTTTAGCGTCTGATAGATTGGTTGCCTTTAGCATCTCTGCTTGTGCTATTGCGTTAACGCTGCTGGACTCACTGAAATAATAAGTTGTAGTTGTCATTTTTATATCTCCTGCGGCTGGTTGATAATGTTGTAAGCTCGGTGCCGCGTCCCTCTTGCTTACGTGGTCTATATTATATCGTACTATATAATATATCAATCACTATTTTGTAAATTTTTGTAAAGCGTTAACAGTTTGCGGAACATTTCCGCTTTAGAAATCCCCTCCGTTACACATAAGCTATCAAACTCAGCTACGACCTCGGGTTTGAGTTGGAACTTGATTTGCTTATAGTTTGCTTTGTTGTAATTGCCGGCGTTTTGGCTAATCAGCCGCTTAGTACTGTCAGCAAGTTTTTTGTAGCCCATAATTAACTCCTTATCTCTCAAGCCAGGCCCATGCAACACATCGCTCTACGTCAGCAAATAATGGCATATTTAGCATGTCTTGCATTGTTACATTGTCTGTGTAGAGCTTAACTGCGCAGAACGGCACGTTCGGTGGATCCCCTTTTCCGTCAACAATCGACCATGCTTGCGCTTTGCGGGCGGAACGACGGCATACGACAAACTTAACAAGCGTCGTATGATTTAGCGCGTCATCCAGTCGCACAATCTCAAACTCTGCTAAATTAGTGTTGCTAAAGTTGCACTTGCACGCGTAATCCGTCTCAAAGACGCCACGCAATATACCCTTAAACATATCATCAAGCCACGGTTTTAAAAGTACGGAGGTGTCCGATGAGATTTCCGAGCGCGGGCTTTTGCGCACATGCCCGGTTGTTGTCGTGACGTGGTATATGTATTTTTCGGCCATTTTAGTCCTCATCATAATTGTATTTGTCAAAATCTACGCCATGTACCGTTGACCGCCAAATTTCATCGACCGGTCGCAAGTCAAGATTGTCAAAATCAAATAGTTTGACATCGCGACGCTTGTAATAAACAAACCGCAAAGGGAGGTTATTTAGTGCCAGTTTGTCGCATTGTTTGCGGCTTAACCGCGTTCTTGTACGTACTCTTTTTGTTTTAATGTAGTTAATAATGTCGATTGGCTGGTAGGTTGCGATATCTTCTGACGGCTCACCGTCAATATTGTATTTAACCGACTCATTTGGCTCTAATTTATTTAAGCAACCGTGGTATAGCACAAACTGGTCACTTGCTTTTTTGTGATAAAAATCACGTTCTTCTTGGTTATCAAAGTAGCCAAAATAGTCATCAACGATTAATACCCATTTATCCGTTGAGTTGTGTAAACCAAAACTCGGTGTGCGAGATGATTTTTTCATTTTATCCTCCTGCCCCGTTAGCCCGGGGCGTGGCGTTATTATTTAATACACTCGTTTAAAAGGGATTCGACGCTGTGGTCTCTCAAATCAATCCATCTTGCCGCGCTGTCCTCGTTTTTATAAGTAGTGGCGAATGCTTGGAGTTTCGTATCTTGTTCTAGCTCCACTTCGGTTAATGCTCGTTTGGCTTTTAACGCCTCAATTCTTCCCAAGATTTCATTTAATTTTTTAATTTTTTCTGCGCGGATGGTTTCCGCCCATGCGATTTGTTTCGGTGTGCCGGTGAGGGTTGGTAAGTGAGCTTCGGCGTTGGCTTTTGCGCTTTCAGCGTTTTTGGCGTCGCGCTCTGCTTGTTGTTGCGCTTTGTAGCACTCATAGCAAATTTGATTGGCAAGCCACTCTTGTTTGTTGTCGCGCTCACCGTGAGAATTGGTGCCGTAGATTTGATGGACTTGAGTGTGTCCGCAGATGTGTTTGATTGTGTATTTAGCCATTTTGTTATCTCCTGCGGCGGGTTGATAATGTTGTAAGCTCGGTGCCGCGTCCCTCTTGCTTACGGGGTGTATATTATATCGTACTATATAATATATCAACCACTATTTTGTCAATTTTGTGTAAATATTTAAAAGCCCCTTAAACTAGGTTTAAAGGGCTTTTGAATTATCTCTCCGACATTAATGTCGGAGAGATTAGAACTTATCAAGTTATTATCTATTCCGCTTTAATATCAACTACATCAAGCGGGCTTTGTGAGTCTGCGTAAAATGAGCCGTTAGCGTTGTGCCAGTGCGTCGGCGGTAGCTCATCGCCGTTATGCTCAACGATTAATAGCTTGCCAAATTGGCTCTCATAGACGACGGTGCCTGTATTGCCGTTGCGGAGGGTGACTGTTTTATCTTGCATTATTTAATCCTTATTTGGGGTTGTTGATTATTTCTTCATAAAGTGCGGTCATTTTTTAAAACGTTTGAAAGCTACTCCTCCCCAACTCTAATTGTGATATCTCTAAATGTCAGTGCGTTATTGCGGATATCCGCCTCCGGCACAATCTTAAACCTAATGATATTTACCCCTGCAGGTAACTTATCTGCAACTTGTTGCGGGTGCCACTCATTAGTTTGCCAGTCGCCCATTAAATCTGAATCGTATGATTGCACCACGTTTTTGCCATTAAGCAGTTGCACAATCACCCGGCATTTGCCGCGGCGTTGGTTATACGTCATAATTTTGTAATCAAGCACAAAACGAGCATATTTACCGGCGGGTATTGCATAGTCTTTATAGATGTTGGATTTTGGCTCCGCGTTACTTGACAACATAAGGTATTTACCGCCTGGGATATCATTGTCATCATACTTATTGATTAAGTCATCGCCCGCAGTCCAAGTCTCACGATAATCATACTTATAGAGTAACACTAACGCGCCGCCGACTTTGAGCACATAACGATGCAAGCTTTGTAAGCCATTTTGGGTGCTATATAACGCTATTTGGCTAAATTGCTCGCCATCTACCTTTTTGGCGTCCGGGTAAACAAACTCGGTTGCGGTGGTATCAATAGACCGCACCACGCTGTCGCCATCCAGTAAATCTACTTTGTAGCTGACACCCTTGCCCAAAACGGTGCTGTCATCCGTATGCGGAATCAACTTATCCGCCTGCACATCACGGTCACGGTGCGCCCAGGTGAGCTTAAACGCGGATTTGTCATTAATGGTGTTACCGTAACCGCCATCGATTTGCACTTTGCCAGGTGGATAAGGGCGGGCTTGACGTTGACGGGTGGTAAGTGTAAGCACCTGAGCCTTGCTCTCATCAAGCGTTTGCTGTGCAGTGCGGGTGAGTAATTTACCCTTAATTTGCTCGCCCACAGTGTATTTTGTCTCATCCGTGCCGGCGGCAAGCAGATAACACCACGCCAAGACGCCCGCTTTATGCGCTTGTGGGATAGTATCCGCACAACCGCGCCCCACAGTCATTGTGCCGGTTTTAAAATCGACGGAATCAATCTTAATAATCTCATCATCCACAATGAGCGCCTCGGCGCCCGCAAGGGCGGAATACTCACCCTCTAACCTAAACTTAATGCTAGTCTGATAAGGGCTCACCTCGCCGACCAGCTCAATACATGGCGTGAATGAGCCTGTCGCAGTCTGCGCATAGCCCGCGCCTACGTTGACTAACATGTCATAGCCAACGGAAAGCGGGGTAGGTTGCGCGCCCATGCCCCACACAAAGCAATCAGTCGGCTTAACATACACCAACTCCGCGTCCGTCAATACAAGCGGGAGGACATGATATGGCACCTCAAACAACTGCGCGTGCTCAATCGGTTTGGCGGTGTAATCGGGCGGCACATAAAGCGACTCGCCCTTTTGGGTGGAGTAGTTAGCTGATGGCAACCCAAACACATCCTGCAAGCAAGTGGCGACAATCTCGCCCTCATTGCCGTTTTTAAGCTCACCGACCCGAAAGACCACGTCCACAATATCACGCTCCGGCAGATTAACCCGGATAACATCACCCGGGCGTAACTCACTACCACGCATATCAAAGGTGATTTTAAGTCGCGTTAAACCACTGGCAATCATCTCTAAATCACGCTGAGCCACACGCGCCGCCAAATCAAACGTTGGAATCCCTTTATACTCAACCGTCTTACTAATTACGCCGTGCATTTGCACTGCCGCGATATTGTTAGCAATAGCCTGGTCGTCGCGGTTTGTCACCGGCTCACGGTATTTAACAATGATTTGATTGGCCTGCTTATCGGTTGCCGCACTATCATCATCGAGCACTGAAAGAATCCCGTTATCGTATGTAAACAGCGGTAAATCCTCGACCTTGTAATCATGGCGAATCAGCTTAATCGCTTGTTTACCGGTCTCAATGTTGTCATATTGCGCCGCGCCGATGTGATCCACAATTTGCTGAATGAACTCTTTAATGGAGGTTTGGCGGTTGTAGCGGATACACAAGCCAAAGCCCTCGGCATAAAGCGTATCGGCGGCTTTTTTGTAGCTATCCAAATCCAAATCGGAAAGGTCTTTTTTACCGCCCCAACTCTTATTCGTAGCGCACTCAACCAAGATATGTGCCGGATTCATGGCGTGAATCTCTCGTACATTTTTTTCTTGCTCCGGTGTCAAGCCGGAGATTTTGAGATTATTGTTGCGTAGCAAGATTTTAGCTTTTTCGGGGTACCACACCACACCGCCGTGCCAGCCTTTATTTGCTCTGCGCACGCGGTAACTGTGCTTTTTGGGATAGGCGTTATAGCAACTAATCAACCCGCTAAACACTGTCGTGGCGACGCCGCGGAAGCCGGGAATTATGTCATCTTGGCTAAGATTACCCGGCTCTACGTTGCCATTTTGAAAAAATTTATTGCGCTCAGGGTTTTTGTTTGCATATTTGCGCAGCCATCTTGAGGCATGGGTGGCAAGCGATGGGTTATAAACTCCTTTGAGTAAATTAATCAGCATTTGTGTCGGCTTTTGGTCGGGCTCGCCCATGAGTATCTCCATCCGGCCTTGAATCCCACCCTCGCCGCCGGTGTTATCACCGCCGAAGAGGTTGGGCTTGTCGATATAAATCGCCTGAGAGTGAGTGAGCTCACCCGGCTTGCCAACATAGGCGGTTTTGTCGTCCACACGTAACTCAACAATCTCGTCCACCGGTCCGCGTCCAAGCCCACTTTGAATATCCCAATAATAGCGATAACCAACCGTTACCGACCCGCCGCCACGTTTACCACCCATTATTTATCTCCTTGACGCGCCGCAATGGCGGCATTAATACATTTGCGGGCAAATACACTGCCCGTGTTTAAAAGCACGTCAGAATCAATCCCGTGTGCTAAAAAATCGGCATAGTCCAAGCCTTCGCGTACAAAAAACGCCTCCACACCGGAGGCGCAGAAATCTACCCGGCGCATGTCTTGCATTGTGATAGTCATCTTGTCCATAACTTAACCTTTTTTGATTTCGGTGGTGCGGTAGTTACCATACGCCAACACTTGCCAGTCCTCAGTCCAACAATCGCCAAAAAACACACACTGCGGCGTGCCCTCGTCAATTTGCGGAAAATTCCAATCTTTTGCGTTCACCGCATCGGGGCTGTTATTATTGCCTCGCTTATTGTTAAGCGCTTGATTGATGTAATAACTGGCAACCGCCCAAGCGACGATTTTGACGATTGCCCATGCAATTGACTCATACATAATTAATACCCCTCAGAATACCCGCGAGCCATCATACGGCGACTTATTTGGCATGTGCGGCGCGCCACCGTAATTGAGCATATTGTTAAACTTTTTAAGACACGTCTCGGCGCGCCCATCACACCCCGGATACACCTTAATGACTGTGCCGACAGACAGTTTTTGGGTGCCGCCCATAAGCGTGAGTTTGTTATTTTGATGAACGGTCACTGCACGCACCTCGCGCACGCCGTCGTCCGTCCACTCGATGAAACCTGCATTAAACCAACCCTGCGGCAAGTTTTGCGGTAAATCAACAGTGATAGATACACCATCCATCGCGCTTATGGTGAGCCCCGCGACGACAAAATTGCCCGGCTTAACTTTGCAATCCACGTCATACAGTGTATAAGGGCAGTTACGCCCCCAAGTCAGGCGCAATCCTGCGCTATCCATGGTGTCGGACAATGCCGCGGAGGTAAGATTGGTAGTATGTATATCCGGGCGACTTGCCTCCGTAATCGTACCAATCCACACAATACGGATCTCGTTGTCGTCCTCATGCAAGCGCATAATAGTGAGCTTAACAGTTTGGCTAGGCGGAAGCCCTCGATACAGGCGCGCCACGGGGTTGTTGCTTGGCATGCGAAGCGTCACATTGCCATCACCTCCGCCGTCGCGGGCATCACTGATAGCGGACGCTAGCCATTTCTCGCTGTTAATCTCTAAATCCTTGTCCGCATTGCAAAAGCGCCAGATTTTCTCGTTTTCGCCGCGCACAAATTGATATAAATCAATCGGGCGCCCCTCAGAGACGGAATGTGTTTTGCTTAAATAACTCATCTTTAAATATCCTTTAAACCGCCTTTAAAGTGCGGTCGTTTTTATGGATGTTTTTACGGCTCAAGCTCATCGCGGAGCCCGCGGAAGCTCACTGTCACTGTTGCCGCGCCGTCTGCGTCAGTGTGATGCACCCAACTGACTGTGTCGCTCTCCAAGCGGGACAGTGTCAAGTACGAAATCTTAAGAATCTCCGCTTGTTTGATATTGAGCGTGTCGCCGTCAAAGGCGAGCCGCTCTGTTGCAGAGTTAATCACTGCGGATGACACAATACGGCGATAAAAAATCCGCCCGCCGGTGCACTCAATGCGCACGTCTTGGCGTCCTGTTTGCTTTTGCAGTGCGCCGGTATAGTTGATGTAGGCAATATCTAAAGTCTTGCCGACAATATCGCCCACCGGCGTCACATCTGTGCTTGAGGTTGCCACCCAAATCGCACGTTGACGCCCGCGCAAGTGGTAAAACAAATTGCGGAGCTTGCGTTGTTCTTCCCGCCCACTTGCCACAAAGCGGTGGGCGGTGATTTGCATGGCTTTGTTTGCGGTATCCAAGTAATACGGCAAGCCCGTCTCATTATCCAGCGTCTTAATCAGCCGTGCATATTGCGCAGTGACGTCTTCTGACCACTCCGATGTCGGCTCCAACACCGGGTGGTTGCGATAAGTCGGCAAATGGCTCACATCATCACTCCACGCATTATGCTCGTGCAGTTGTAGGCGGATTTGCGCGGTTGACACGTTATCGCTTAAACGGCGTACTTGCGGCATATCCGTAAGCACAGCAGAGCGGAGCGGGTAAACGGCGGTAAAAGTGCGGTCATAATTACCAACGATTGGGCGCTTAACTGTGATTTTACTTGGCTCCAGCGCAGTAATCTCAACCATCTCCTTGTTGCTTCCGGTCATCAAAATTGCGCGCCCACCGACGGCAAAATCATAGCCCACGGTGTTAATAGGTAACTCCACCGCGCCCTGTTGCACAGGCTGTAATAATCTTGCACAATCGGTAAAAATCGGTAGCGACCACACGCGCGAGCCGTAGCCGTAAAGGGCGGATTCAAAGAGTTGGCGCTCGGTGTCACTAAAACTCACTTTAAACTCAAACGTGCGGCGCGGGCTTAAACGACGCGCGATACGTTGTTCGGCGGCAGTGACGGATTGATGCACGCGGGTGAACCACTCGAGATTTTCGGTGACGTCCTCACTCCAATCCGGCATAAACGACCAATCAGTGGAGCGCGAGCCGGTAATGCGTAGCGTAACGGGACTTTTGCCCAAAAAGTTAAACGTGACTACGCAATCAATCTCCGGTGTGCCCTGCATGCCGACTTTAACCGTCCATTTTTTAAGGGCGAGCGCGTTAAACGTGCCGGATGTTGGGCCGACAAGCTCTATGCCCTCACCACCGACGACGGAAACAGATAAAAGTTTTACCGCACTTTTGTTGGCATTCCAAACTTGCACATTAAAAGTCTGGTCAGTGGAGATTGAGCCAAGATTGACGGTGTGCGGGATAACAAAAATACGTTTATATAAATCAGCGTAGTAATTGGGCACAACATGAGCGCGCGTGGATTGCGTCAAATCAATCGTCACGCCAGCTGTCAGTGCACCATGAATGAGCTTCCGCGGGCGCGCCAAAATGCGCTGGTTAGCCCCGCGATGGGTTGTGAGACTATCAAGATAGCCGGTGTCTTTAATCGCGCCCGATTTGCCTGTTTTTGCTTTGTATGCCGTGATATTAGCCATAATTGCTACTCAATAATGCGATATGCCACGCCCTGGATGCCGGAGTTGTTTTTACCCTCCTCGATTGAGTTAGCATTGCGCTCGTCGTATTGTGCGCTCGGGATAATCATCCAACGCTCACCGGCAATCTCTAAAATTTGGCGCGGCTGAATGCCAACCATGGTGCACTCGTAACGGTCCGGCAATATGCCCAAACGGCGAAACACACCGTCAATGCCGTGCGCAATCAAACTGTGCGGGCATGGGATTAACGTCTGACCGAATTTTGATTGACTAAAGTCAACCAGTAATTTATCCGGGTGGTATGTCTTATTGTCGGTGTACATTGATGCTCGCCCAAGCGTCAGCAAATATTTACCGTAGTCTTTTTTATTGATGTCGTTAAAATCATTAATACTCACCGGCGCAAAATACCACGGCGATTTTGTTGCACCGCTAATGCCATCAGCTCTAACAACTGCCTGATTACCGTTTTTACCATTAGCAAAACCATAAATGTGATCTATTTCTTGGTAATGCCCATATCGTCCCTGTATTGATGTGCCGTAAGTATATTGTCCGCCGACATACTCACCCTCTTTATCAGCGTACCAATCCCAAAATGTCTAAATTTATCAGCTTCGACTTGCACAACAATGTGTAAATATTGCTTAGTGCCAAAAAAATCATAAGACACATAATTACCGCTATGCAGTTGAGTGGTTGCGGTCTCAATGGTCGTAAATGAGTTATTTTTTGATGACCCGGGTTGAGCGTCTGCCCCCTTACTTTTGTCAAATCCGGAATTAACATAGCCAAACAGAAAATTACTCTCTGCGGATAACACAAATGACCAATAACCGTCGTCATTATGCAAATAGAGCTCATTGTTTGTTGCTTTATCAATGACCCAATTTTGGGTCTGCGCAAACTCGGTAAGTTTGGTTAATAGCTCGTTTAGTGTTTTTGCGGTGCCTGTTTGATATGCCATGGCTACGCTCCCGTTGTCTCAATCACAAAATAATCCTTGGTTTTAACGCGGAATCCGCCGTTAAACACCACGCCCGAGCGCCCCTCGGCAATTGTTACTTTATCTCCGGCTGCGCGTTGCAACCCTGGAATCCAATAAACGCCATCCAGCGCACCCCCAGCGATTATTTTTTTGACTGGAGACCTTGTAACTTAAAAACTCAACCGGCAAAAGCGGAAAACTCCCACCGGGAGAAGCGCCCATCGTACTTAAAATTTGAGGTTGCATATAACTGCCGTATGAATAGTAATTACACATCGGATACATAAATTGATATGCCGAGTCGGTATTGATGTTTTTGTATGTCTCACCGTAAAAATCGCGCCAAGTCTGGTCAGGGGTAATCAACCAGCAATTGCCATAAAGCGGATTAACGATAGACGAATTAAAATTATCAGACTGTGAATAGCGGATAAAAACACCTCTATTACTATCATCAACTAGCGGTGCACTACCGCGATACAAAGCGGGTATGGGTATTCTGTCGGTGGCACAGTAGGCAAAATAAAGCCTAGATAAGCACTTGAGCACACTTGCGAGATACGGGTCACAATCTTGCAACAGCGACCATCCGCAACAATGTGATACTCAATCGCGCGGTTATCGGCAAACAATGCCACGCCAGGCGACGGGTTAATTAAGCCTTTGTGGATTTGTGTCTCGGTGACAAATTGTGGGTTGTAAAACGTACCACCCCAAAAATTAATATTGTATGTGTCGGCAGAAATCAAATTGGCGGTCGAGGCGCAAATATAAATATCCTGCTCAATCCCTGTACCGGTGGACTTCCAGGCGATTTGACCGGATTTCTTTTGTCGTTGTGGTTGCCGGCAAAGTGCGGTCAAACAACACCGTCCACGCCTGCCCATTGGCAACCAACGTCGGGTCGGTGGTTAAAAACTTATTTAGGATGTCAAGCAAATCGCGCTCGTTTTGCGCGGTGCCGGTTTTGTATGCCATGTGATAACCTCTTAATTTAAAATATCTTTTACGGTTTGTTTGTTGGCGCGGAGCATAGTGATGACTGCCTTAACACCCGCGGTGGTCTTGAGCCCCGCAGTAAATAACTCTGCACTGTCAACTGCCAAGGTTTGCTGGATGTTGACCGGTGATGCTACCACCTGCGTGCCCGTGCGGCCGTCACGCAAAGAATCACTTAATCCAGGCTCACTGTAGCTTGGCACAGGAGGGACAGATACCGGGCCGCCTTGCGAAAATGAGCGGAGTTGTCGGCGGTTGATGGCGTGCATAAAGCCTACGCCATAGTGCGCCACAGAAATCCGCCTTAACCACGAACTCACCATTGGATAGGCGGGCGGGGATTGAATCCGATGTGCTTGTGCCGGGACCGCGGATATAACCCCCTGTTGCGGCCGCAACGGTACCGCTGGAAAATGCACCTGCAATCGCACCCCACCAACCGCTTGTCGCGCTTGCCGCCTGCATGGCGAGCTGTTGCGCGGCAATATTAATCATTGCATTTATGATGGTATTGGCGAGATTTAACACGGCATCACGCAAGGTCATTGTCCCTTTAGCAAGCCCTACAATAGAGGTTTGCAATCCTTCCGTTAAACCCTCTTTAAAGGTCTTCTCAAGGTCATTTCCCGCATTTTTAAGCTCGGCAATCTTGATTTTCATGCCCTCTAGAGAGCTTTTGGCCGCTTCACCTTGCGCGCCAGGCATTTTGGCCAATTTTTCCAATACCGGGATTTGTTTTTCAAGCTCTGCCACAGTTTCGGTGTATAGGGCCTTCAGTTGTTGTTGCCCCTCAAGGTGGCTAATTAAGCCCACCTGCACCTGCGCTTGGATACGTTGCTCTTGCGTGCTTTGGTTTTGATACAAGCGATTGATTTCAGCTTGCACCCCGTCCACCTGCGCCTTGGCTTGCTCCAGTGGTAAGATTTTTTTAATCAGATTAATCCCATCCACATTGGAGTGCTTAGTAAACTCGGCTAATAGCTTGTTATAACGGCCCTC